>JAHEJO010000145.1 GCA_024638805.1 Acidimicrobiales bacterium | reverse complement strand
CGGGCCACCACTCCTTGGAGTCGGTCATGAGGGCGTCGACGTCACGGGTGAGCTCGTCGATGTCGATCTCCGCGACGGCCTTCGGGTAGTCGAAGTCGGCTCCGAGCGGATTCGACGCAGGATGATTCTGGTGGAGGATCCGCAGATTCAGCTGGTTCGGCCACCACTTCTCGTTTGATTGCGCCTCACTGGAGGTGAGGGCGCCCCATTCGGGCCTCTGGGTTGAGCTGTCGGTCATCGGTTCTCCTGTGGTGCGGTTGGGCGGTTGGTTGGTGACGGGGTGGGTGGTCCGTGAGGAGTCCACGTGGTCAGATGGCAGAGGCCTGGCATTCGGGGCAGATGCCCCAGTAGATGACCTCGGCCTCGTGCACGTCGAACTGCCGGTCCTGGGCCGGCGTCAGACAAGGGGTGTCCCCAATGGCACAGTCGACATCGACCAGACGGTCGCAGTCCCGACACACGAGATGGTGATGGTTGTCACCGACTCGGTCCTCGTATCTCGTCGGCGAGCCCGCGGGCTGGATCCGACGAATGATGGCGTGCTCGGCCAGGACCGTCAGCGCGTCGTACACCGATTGCCGGGAGATGACGCCGATCTGTTCTCGGACCGTCTCGGCCACCTCGTTCGCGGTGGTGTGCGGATGAGCGGACACGGCGCGAAGCACAGCAATCCGTTGCGCAGTCACCTGAAGTCCGTGGTCACGGAGCATCTCTGCCGGATCGACGGCCGCAGGATCGACGAGCACGAAGCCAAGTCTGCGACAAATACTGGACATTGTCAACGTTCACCGTCGGCGGCGGCACGAGGGGTCAGTTCGTCTGCCCGAACGACACCAAGATCTCGAAATGCGGGTACTGCTCACCGATGTAGGCGGTCGTGAACTCGGCGCAGCGATGATCGGCCACATAGCCACCGATGCCGTACGTCGAGCAGAGGGGAAGCTGATCGATGCCGCCGGCCACCACTGCACCACTCGTCGCGGTGTTCCAGTGGAAATTGCCGCAGTCGTCCTGCCCCCAGAGCTGACCGACCTCGAAGTCGTACCCCGGATCGCCGCATTCCCACGCGAAGCCGTCGTTCTCGTGGGCCCCCACCTGGACATTCGGGAGCAGCTCCTGGGGCCCGACCTCGTAGGGGTGAAGAGAAGGGAAGGTGGTCATCGTGGGTACTCCTTCGTGACGTGAACACAAGGGAGACGTCCTTGGACAGTGGTCCTTACACCCCAGCCGCGATCGATCGCGGCGAGAGCGCGACGCCTGCGGCCGGTTCGGGATGGGGCTGTTCTGACGCCCAAGCGCCTCGACGGTGGTCACGGAGCGCGGGCGTGGGCCGTTCGGACTGTCCTCGGCGCCGGCTGGGCCAGTTTCGAGGGTCGGTCGGCTCATTGGCCTCAGGGATCGGGGGTGAACGGCCGTAGTCGGTTTCGAAGACAGGAACGAGGCGTCGATCCCGTGGGCTGTATCTGGTCGCCTGGCCCGCGGCGGAGTCAGTGGCGAAACCGGCGTTCTCCCCCATTCCACTCCGGGAGAGCGAAACATGATCGAGACGGGCGACTCCAAGGTCGCCGGCGGGAACTGGTTCGGTGTGAACTGGTTCTCGCGGGCCCAGCTCATGGCCGCAGTATCCGTCTTCGCACTGGTGTTGGCCTCGCTGGTTGCGCCGGCATCGGCGGGCAAGCCCCCGAAGGGTGACAAGGGCGACGGCGGCGGAAGCGAGGTGCCGTGGTGTGGCGACTTCGCTGGGAGCACGACGCTGCACGACGTCAACGTGGCGATCGGCGCTGATAGCCCCCACAAGCCCAAGGGGCGGACGGCGCCGATCATGGGGTCCGGCATCGACGTGGCGGTGATCGACACCGGCGTGAACCCGGTCGGTGTCAACGATGTCGTCGACGGCCCCGACCTCTCGTTCGATGCGCTGCAGGACAACCTGCGACACCGGGACCTGCATGGTCATGGCACCAACATGGCCGGCATCATCGCGACGAACACCGCCACCGAATGGGGGGTCGCACCGGGAAGCCGGATCGTCAACGTAAAGGTCGGCGCGGCCAACGGCGCCGTCGATGTGTCCCAGGTGATCGCCAGCATCGACTGGGTCGTGCAGAACCGCAACGAAGCGGGCATGAACATCCGGGTCATCAACCTCGCATACGACACCGACGCAGATATCGACTACCGCACCGACCCGCTCACCCGCGCAGTGGAGAACGCCTGGCACCACGGCATCGTCGTCGTCGTGGCCGGCGGCAACGACGGACGCAGCGAGAAGCGGCTCGGCAACCCCGCGCTGGACCCCTACGTGATCGCGGTCGGCGCTGCGGGATACGACAGCGAAGCTGCGAACGGCTGGCGGGTACCGAGCTGGTCGACAACCGGGTCCGGTGATCGCAGCCCCGATCTCGTCGCTCCCGGCGAGGCGTTGCTCAGTCTCGGTGTGCCCGGTACGTACCTGGCTGACACCTACGCCGACGCCACCTGCACCGGCTCTGAAGGTCTGCTGTACCTGCGGGGATCGGGCACTTCCCAGGCCGCCGCGGTGGTCTCCGGTGCGGTCGCCATGTTGCTCGAACAACGCCCCGATCTCACCCCCGACCAGGTCAAGAGCCTTCTCACGAGCACAGCGACGACGCTGCTCAACGACCAGGCCGAACCTCGTCCCGCGACGCAGCAGGGCCACGGCATGTTGAACCTCGCCGCGGCCCTCGAGGCTCCCACCCCGTCGGTTGCTGCCGCGACCCAGACATTCCCCGTCGCCGCCGGCACCGGCAGCCTCGAAGACGCTCGCGGCACCGCCTACGTCGGCGACGACGGCGACCAGCTCACCGACGAGATGACCGCCTTCGGCGGCGACTTCGACGGCGCCGCCCACGCCGCCGCCCAAGACGCCGGCACCGCTTGGACCGACCAGTCCTGGTCCGGAGCCACCTGGACCGGCGGCACCTGGTCCGGAGCCACCTGGACCGGCGCCACCTGGACCGGCGCCACCTGGACCGGAGCCACCTGGACCGGCGCCACCTGGACCGGAGCCACCTGGACCGGAGCCACCTGGACCGGAGCCACCTGGACCGGAGCCACCTGGACCGGAGCCACCTGGTCCGGCGCCACCTGGTCCGGAGCCAACTGGACCTGACCCGAGCGACAGTCTCACTGTCGTCGGTATCACAACGACGGGTGGACCTCATGAGACGGCGGTCGGGCCGCTCCCACCCAGCTCCTCGCGGCACGAATCCCTGCTCGTGGTAAGGCCCGAGCGGGTCGGCGACGCATGCCGAGCCGGCCCGGTACTTCGACGCCTGGGGTTCCCTCGGTTCAACGACGAGGGAGGTCGCCCTGACTGCAGTCCGAGTCCGGGACCCCAGGTTTCACCCTCGAGTCATCAGTTGCGGATCATCTGCCGGCACAGGCGCCGCGGGCGGTGTCGAGGATCTCTCCTGGGTTCGGACAGGTCGCGCCGCGCCAGGCGATGTGGTGGTCCGGTCGTACCAGGATCAGGCCAACGCCGTAATCGGTGACCGTGGCGCCATCGTCGACCGTCAACACCTTCAATGGCATGTGTCGCTCGGCTGCTTCATCGCTGAAGCGTTCGGCATCACCCTTCGCCGATGTCGAGGACACGAGGACGAAGTTCGGGCCGACGGTGTCGTAGATCGAACTTCCGTCACGCAACCACTGGTGTGGCAGTCGTGAGCCCGGCTCTGCATTCGGCTGGAATTCGGTGACATCGAGCGTCTCGCTCCGAGGCGGGGCATCCGGAATGACCGGCGAGGCGTCGTAGCTGTACCCGAGGACCAGCCCGAGACTGTGAAACTCGGCATCTTTGGTCGCTTGAGTCCGGCCGGCGATGAAGCGGAGATCCTCATCGGTCCATTGACTGACGTCCGGGTTGTCGTACAGGTCACCGGCCAGGACGCGCATGTTGGCCTGCGCGGCATCGATCGTCTGTACCGCGATGGGACGTCGTTCCGCCTCGTAGCTCTCGAGCAGATCGTCGCCACCCCACCCCTTCACGACGGCGGCGATCTTCCATCCAATGTTGACCGCGTCACCTATTCCGGTGTTGAACCCGTGGCCACCGAAGGGGGGATTGAGATGGGCCGCATCTCCGACCAGAAACACCCGCCGCTGGCGGTAGGCGTCGGCCACCAGCATCTTCGCGGTCCAGGGATCGGTACTCACCATCTCGACATCGACGGCGGCACCGACCGCACCTCGGATGAGCTTCGTCGGATCGACATCATCGGGTTGCACTCCGAGAGCGATCATCCACCAACGATCGTCGAGATCGAGACGACCCATGAGCGCAGGGTTTCCGGGATGCACGATCCAGTAGTGAACTGCCGGCCGGTGAGAGACGAGAGGCCAGAGATCCGCGGAGCGGAAGACCATCCCGAGATTTGATCGCTGATCAGCACTACCGACGTATTTTGCTCCGATCGCCTGACGCGTCATGCCCTGCGCACCATCACAACCGAGCACGTACGACGCTTCGAGCTGAGCGGATCGATTCGACTCGTCTGCGATCGTGAGATGTACCCCGTCAGCGTGCTGAACGAGGTCCGTCACCCGCCAGCCGAGCATCGAAGTACAGCCGGGTCGAGCCTGCACGGCCTCGCGCAAGACGAGCTCGACGAATGGCTGCGGAATCTGCTGACCGAGCTCTGAGGCAAAGTCGACGCGGTCGGGATAGAGGCCGAAGCAGTGATCGAAGCGTGTGATCTCCTGTCCAGTGAGCGTGACGCAGAACGACACGGCGTTCGACCACTCGACGGGGAGAGGTGCCACCTCCCTGACCCGGTCGGCCCATCCCCATCGGCGGAAGAGCTCCATTGTCCGCATGCTGGTGGTCTTCGCACGCGGCCGATCCAGTGACACATGCCTTCGAGGCTCGATCACCGCGCAATCGATTCCCCAGAACGTCAATTCGGCCGCGGCCGCGAGACCGGCAGGTCCGCCCCCGATGATCGCGACCGTCGTGGAACTCGGCGACCTGCCCGCATTCGGCATGCGTCTCTCCTGGGACACTGGCACGGGCATGGGTCGTCCCGCCGTCTCTGCGGAGATTAGCTTTGGTGACACTCCGCGACGTAACTGTCGGGGACAGACGGAGACGAGCGGCGGGAGCAACGTGGGCGTCAGAGAATTCCGAGTCACGGTGGACGGTCATGAGTTCTCGGGGAGGTGCACCGAATCGTCAGAGGGGGACGCGTTCGGCTCGCCGGTCATCGTGGCGATTCACGGAGGAACGTACTTCTCCAAGTACTTCGACATCGACGGCTACTCGCTGTTGGCGCGCGGCGGAATTCGAGGTCTGCGCGTTGTCGCGATCGATCGCCCTGGCTATGGGCAGAGCACACCACTTCCGGACGCACCGGATCTGCTCCACCGGAATGCGCTCCATCTCCACGGGCACATCCCATCTATCGTGGCGGAACTGTCGGCACCCCCGACCCACATCTTCGTGGTCGGGCATTCCATGGGCGGCGCAATCGCAATCACGATCGCCGCGCTCGGGCCCGAGTGGTTGTCGGGCATCGCGGTCTCCGGGATCGGAACGGTTGTACCCGCGGGGCTGGGCGACACCTTCGCCGAACTCCCGAAGGAGGACTTGGTGACACTGCCTACGCCGATGAAGGACGTCGTGATGTTCGGCCCCGAGGAGTCCGTCGCCGAGGACATGCCCGAGGCGAGTCATGCGGCGAACACGACGGTCCCGCTGTCCGAACTGTTCGACGTCACCTCTGGCTGGGTGGACCGGTTCCCTCCACTGGCCGAGAAGGTGACCGTGCCAGTTCACTACCGACAGGCGGAGCTCGACAATCTATGGGTGACGGACCCGCCGATCGTCGAAGCCTTCGCGCGGTCATTCCGCCAGGCGCCACGAGTGGACTCCTCGGTCGCCACCGGTGTCGGCCACTGCATCGACTTTCACAAGGGATCCGCCGAGTTCCAGAACGACCAGTTGGACTTCGCGCTCGGCTGCACTTCCAAGTGATCCACGGCAGCGCCACCACCCGAATCTTCACCGTCACGATCGGCGGCGCTCCTGCGGCGATCGATCATCTGGCGGGGCGCTGCCGTCCCAAGGTCGGCGCGAAACCTCCGGCGGGCGAAGATCGTAGGGTCGTCGCTGGACATGGCTGATCGAACGTCGGGGTACCTGAGACGCCACATGGTGGTCGGCGCCGCCTCGATTGCTGGTGTTGTCGCAGTCATGATCGCAGCCGGGCAATCAGTCGAGACATGGGGTTCGCCCGATCAGCGGAAGTCCGACGGACTGCTGTGGCAGTTCAACATCGCGACCGGTTCGATCGCGCTGACGCTGCTCGTCGTATCGCTGTCCTTCAGCCCCGCGATCGTGGTGCTGGGTCGACGCCGGGCGCCTGTGCACACGCCGTGGCGCCGAGTCACCGGCCTCTGGTGCGCAATCGCCGTCGCCGTCCACGGCCCCGGCGGACTGGCCATCCACAGCACAGGCTGGCGAGTGTGGACGCCGTTCGAGTCCGTGGTGCCCGGGGTGCGGGGGCGAGCGCTCGATGAGTTCACACTCGGCTACTGGGCGGGACTCTTCGCCGTCACGCTGCTGGCCCCGCTCGTCATCACCTCCCGGGATCGATCGCTGCGGCGGCTCGGGCCGAACAGGTGGCGCCGACTCCACCGGGTCCTGACGTGGACCGTGTACTGGCTGGTCGCGGTGCATGTGGTCGCGCTTCAGTACGGCGAGGCGAGAGATCGACGCCACGTCGCCTTGACCGCCGCGGTGTTCGCCACTGCTCTCGGCGCCCGCGTTCTGTGGATCGTCGCCCGGCGCCGGGTTTCTCCGCGTACTCGACCTGCGACGACGTGACCCACCTCGGCCGCAATGAGTGGCGACAACCGCACCAAAATGGAACTCACGGCTGCATCGACGCGGATGTGGGGCGCGGTGTGAGAATCGGCTACCAACCCGCTTCAAAACCTGAGAACCCCCGAACCGCAGGTTCGAGGGTTTCCGATGTCCTGAGACATCACACGAGTGGGCCATGAGGGACTTGAACCCCCGACCCCCTGCGCGT
>JAHEJO010000025.1 GCA_024638805.1 Acidimicrobiales bacterium | reverse complement strand
CTGTCGCTCGAACAATCCGACATGTCTGGTGTGCTGCTCGCTCCGGTTCGCAGCCTTGCGTTCTCCCGCCTTCGGCGTGTCGAAGGGCTCGCTGTCGCTCGAACAATCCGACATGTCTGGTGTGCTGCGGCCCAGACCTCGTCACGAGGATCAGGCGGTGGTCCAGTCGATGAGCTGTTCGACCGCGCCAACGAAGCTGGCCTCGAGATCGGTATACCCGGACACCCCAGCCAAGAGACGCTTCCAGACCACCCCCGGCTCTTCGTCGATACCGAGCGCCGCACAGACGCCGGTCTTCCAGTCGACCCCTCGCTCGATCTCGGGCCACGCCTGGACTCCGATCACCGAAGGTCTGATGCACTGCCACACGTCGACGAAGCGATGGCCCGTGATGAGCACATCAGGATGGTTGATCTCGGCGGCGATTCTGGCCTCCTTGCTTCCTTCGATCAGATGGTCGAGGAGGACCCCGAGCCGGCGCCCGGGCCGGGGTCCGAACCCACGAACGATTGTTGCGAGCTCGTCGGCGCCGTGCAGAGGTTCGATGACCAACCCCTCAAGGCGCAGATCGTCGCCCCAGACCTTCTCGATCAACTCCGCGTCGTGAATTCCCTCGACGTAGATTCGGCTCGGTCGGGCCACCCGTGCCGACGCATTCGGGACCGCCAATGATCCCGAGGCGGTACGTTCGATCCTTCGCTCAGCAGCTAGGGCTTTGGGCCGCACCAGGGTGACGCTCTTCCCGTCGTGGGAGAACGCGCCCCGATCGTTGCGTTCCTTGAACTCCCTGCCGTCCGCGCCCCGCAGTGTCACCCAGGTCGGGTCGAACGCGATGATCGTCCCAACCTTGAACGAACTCCGATGACGCACGACCAATCCCAGCTCCGCCTCGCGCGAGGGATACTCAGCCCGCTTGCGGGTCGGGCCGTTCAAATCCAGCGGTTCGGAAACGATTCCCATAGAGCGTCCGACAATAGTCCGGCGTTGGCCGCACACATCGCCACCGGTTGCGTCAGATTTTCGTGCCGTCCGGTGCCACGGATCGAGAGCGTTCAATCGACGAGCAGATCCGTGACCGCGGACGCCATCAGCTCATAGCCGAGATCGTTCGGATGGAACCGGTCGCTTGCCATCCGTTCCCGAATCCGTGGACCGCCGGTGGACCAGATCTCGGCGACTTGCTGACCATGGCGCTGAGCTGCTTGACGCAACGCGCGGTTGGACAGTCGAGCTCGCGGCGATGCGCCGGCCACCGGCCCGAAGATCGTGTTCTTCGGCAACGTCTCCGAGAGATCTCTCAGTCCGGTACGAATGCTCGCCAGCGCCGGTGTCCACACGATGTCGTTCGTTCCAATGCAGCACATCACCAAATCGGCTGGAGACAGTTCCAACGCCAGCGGCAGCTGTCGTTCGAGCGCGTCATCGATGCGGGCTCCCGCAATGCTGAGGTTCACGATACGCCACTTCTCGCCGTCCCGCTCGGACAACGATCGGGCGACCTGCCCGACCCACGAGTTCGATGGGTGCGAGGCGCCGATCCCGATGCTGATCGAGTCGCCGATCGCCACGATCAGCGGGCCATCCCCCTTGACCGCTCCCTGATTCTGCACGCTCCACCACTCGGTGTAGGGAATGATCTGATCCTTGGTGGCGCGGATACCAGGAAAGACAGCGCCCAAGGCGCGCAGCCCCAACGTCAGCTTGCGCGGGTTCAGCGGGGGGACTGATTCCACCGGTGAGAAGTTATCCGATTCCGTGGTGCGATCGGGTGCGTCGAGCGATCGATACCCTCTCGTCATCGCGATTCTGATCGACGCCGAGAACCTGTCGATGAGCCGGCCGGATCGTCCCCTCTTCGCCGACGTGTCGATTACGATCAGCTCCGGTGATCGACTCGGGATCGTCGGGATCAACGGGACCGGCAAGTCAACGTTGCTTCGGGTTCTGGCAGGTGCGGTTCGACCCGAATCGGGGAACATTCGGCGGAGTCGTGAACTGAAGGTGGCTGTCCTCGATCAGGACGCAGCTTTGCCCGCCGGGCGGGTTCTCGATGCAGTGCTCGCAACAGGTGCCGAGAAGTGGGCGGCCGAGGCTGCATTGACCCGGCTCGGCATGGGATCGTTCTTCGACGAGCCGACGACCGCACTGTCGGGTGGTGAGAAGAAGCGTGTGGCCCTGGCGGTGGCGCTGGTCCAGCCCAGCAATCTCTTGATTCTCGACGAACCGACCAACCACCTGGACATCGACGGCATCACCTGGCTCGAGGAGCAACTGGAGGCCCACCGGGGAGGCCTGGTTCTGGTCACCCACGATCGTCACGTCCTCGATCGCCTGACCACTCATGTGCTCGAACTGGATCGGGGTAGCTGCTATGTCCATTCCGGTGGATATGCGGCCTATCTCCAAAGCCGGGCCGATCGGGCAGCCGCGGCGGAAACGGCTGAGTCCGTGCGACGGAATCTCGCCCGGCAGGAGCTGGCGTGGCTCCGCAGGGGCGCTCCAGCACGAACCTCCAAACCGCGCTATCGCGTGGAGTCGGCCAAAGCCTTGATCGCCGAACGGCCCGAGGGTCCTGCCCGTCCCGCCCATCTCCACATGGAGTTCCCGACGCCCAGGCTGGGCGACGTGGTGATCGAGCTCGACCGGCTCGTTGGTTCCGCTCCCGACGGTCGAGCGTTGTTCGGCCCGTTCGATCTGCGCCTCGATCGGCGCGAACGGTTGGCGATCCGAGGTGCCAACGGCGTGGGAAAAAGCACGCTTCTCCACATCATGTCCAGGTCCACCGAACCGATCGCCGGCACGGTGCGGTGGGGATCGACGGTGGTTCTGGGAATGTACTCCCAGCAGTCCGAACTCGCCTTCGACCCCGACGCTCGTGTCCGTGAGGTGATCGCGGGGCCGGACCGCAAACCCGACTGGACCGACGCTCGCTTGTTGGACGCGTTCTGGTTCGATCGAGACGCTCAGTGGGCTCCGGTAAGCACGCTTTCCGGAGGCGAGCGGCGCCGGCTACACCTGTTGACGATCCTGGCCGCCAAGCCGAATGTGTTGCTGCTCGACGAACCGACCAACGACCTGGATCTCGAGACACTTCGAGCGCTCGAAGACTTCCTGGAGGACTGGCCCGGCGCGCTCGTGGTGGTGAGCCACGACCGGGCCTTCCTGGAACGAGTGGCGAACCGGCACCTCACCATCACCGACGGCGGAGTTTTCCCGAGCCGTCCGGATGGGGTTGTCGTCGGTGTCGGCGGGAGCGAACAACATCTCGCCGTAGCAGCTTCCGAGCCCAGCGGTGACCGCCGGCCACCGAAACAGAAGCGTCGCAGCACCTCCAGCGTCGGTTTCGAGCTCAGGGAGGTGGAGAAGCGGTTATCGCGCCTGTCCGAGCTCAAGGGTGCGCTCGAGGCGGAGATGAGGGCGCTGGCCGATGCGGGTAGCCCGGACTACAAGGAGCTCGGCCGTCTCGGGTCCGATCTCGCCGGTCTCGGGACCGCGCTCGATGAGGCCGAACAGAGGTGGCTCGAGCTGGCCGAAGAGCAGGACTCCCGCTGAGGGCCGCACCGCAAACCACTTGCCCTACTCGTCGTTGGACGAAGCCGGTCGGTAGACTGGCTCCATGGCCGTCACCCAGACCTCTACAAGCGAGACCCCTGCGGTAGACCCCAGGAAGCCGTTGGCCGTGAGCGACAGCGCCCTGGCTACCGTGCTCGAAGTGCGGGCGCAGGAAGACGATCCGGGGGCAACGGCGCTGAAGGTTGCGATCACCGGTTCCGATATGACCGAGTTCCAGTATGCGCTCGAGCTGTTGCTGATCGCCGACGCCGCCGACGACGACCTCGTCTACACGCAAGGACCGCACGACGAACTCACCGTGGTCGTCCCGGCCGACAGTGCGATGAGGATGACCGGGGCAACCCTCGACGTGCCGGCGGCCAGCACGCCGGGCGGTCTCGTCATTCGAAATCCGAACACGCCGAACCCTCTGGACGGGCTCAACCTGGATCTCGAAGGGGAGCTGCCCGAACAGATACAGCAGGTGCTCGATCGGGCCATCAATCCGGCGCTTGCGTCCCACGGCGGATATGCGAGCCTCGTTGGTGTGGACGGCACGAAGGCGATCGTCACCATGGGCGGTGGCTGCCAGGGTTGTGCCGCGAGTGCGATGACGCTGCGCGATGGCATCACCAGAATGCTGATGGAGGCGCTGCCCCAACTGAGCGAGGTCATCGACGCAACCGACCACACCGCCGGTGAAAACCCCTTCTATACCTAGCCCCTCTCCACCCATATTTCGTGCCCAGTCCACCGTTTGGGTGGGCTCAACACGGAAGAAGCAACGCGATGTGGGCCTGGCACGAAATGTCACCTACGCGGTTGCTGCGCTGGTCGCTCTCGCGTTCTTCTCTGCGTGTTCAGGTCGATCATCGGGCGCCGTCGCTGAGCCCCGCGACTACATGTACAGGGTCACGATCGATCACTGTCGCATCACCGTGCCGCAACTGGCGACGGCCTTTCGGGTCGACGACCGGCTGCTGATCAGCGCCGCCCATCCGTTCATCGATCTGGCTGAGTTCGAGCTGTTCACCAGCGAAGGCGACCCGGTGCCCGCCGAGCTTGTCGCTCTCGTCGCCGACAAGGACATCGCCGTCATCCGGCTGTTGACACCGAGCGAGCTCGGGGCGCTCGCCCTGGCCGACGCCGAGGTTGCACCCAACACTCCCGTGGAGATTCCAACCTTTGACGAGGACAAGCGGCTGGAGATGAATGAAGGTACGGCGGTTCGCCGCGCGCAAGTGACGCTCAACGGGGAGGACCCTCGTCGTTCGATCGAACTGGATGCCGACATCGTTGCCGGGGATTCGGGAGCACCCGTGGTCGTCAATGGTGAGGCGGTCGGTGTGATCTTCGCGACCACGAGGGGCCGTGAGGGTGGGTGGGCGGTATCGCTGCTCGAGGTCGCTGACGTGATGGCGACGATCGATGATCGACCGAGCGTCGTCGAGCCATCCTGCGGCTGAGCAGAGCGCGGCCAAATTGCGTGTCCCGCGCACATGGAGGCACTTCTGTCACGCCCAGCCCACCCGAGAGGTGTACTGGGAACGGTTTTTCGGTGGGGGGTGGCGGTGGTGTGGTCAGGGCCGTCGGTGGTGGTGAAGTCGGCGAGCAGGATCGTGGCCTGAAGGTTCATCGCAAACGAGGAGTTCGTCCTGTCGGGGAACTCATCGCGCTCGTGGAAGTCCCAGTACGGATGGTCGCTGTGGGGCTCCTGCCCCTTGCCACCCGGTCTCGTCCAACTGGCCGGCAACGTCGGTCACTTCCAACATCGCAAAACGAGACGGTACAGGTCATGGCGACTCCAAGGCGTCGCTGCAATACTCTTTGCGCCATGTCACTGTTCGAGCGCGTTGCCACCGCCCCGATCTCATGGGGTGTCTGCGAGGTCCCCGGCTGGGGCCACCAGCTCTCCGTCGAGCGCGTTCTCGGCGAGATGCGCTCGCTGGGCTTCACACACTCCGAACTCGGATCGATCGGCTGGCTGCCGACCGACCCGGTCGGTTTGGCCGAGGTGCTGTCCGCCAGCGGTGTCGAATTGCTCGCCGGTTTCGTCCCACTCGTGCTGCATGACGCCCGCGAGAGCGCCAGGGCCGAAGCCGCAGCGGTCGAAGCCGCCGAGCTGCTCGCGGCCGCCGGAGCCAACTTCTTCAACACCTCGCCCGTGATCACCTGGGACTGGGCAGCCCGCCGCGAGCTGTCCGAACGGGAGTGGGACCGTTTGTTCGACGGCCTCGACATGGTCGACGAGATCTGCACCGATCTCGGTCTGAACCAGGTGGTCCACGAACATGTGGGCACGGCGGTCGAGACCGATGACGATGTGAGACGACTACTCGACAGCACGTCGGTGAGCCTCGTGCTCGATACCGCTCATCTGGCCCTGGGTGGGTTCGATCCGCTGGAGTTCGCCACCACCCATTCCAGCCGCGTGGGCCTCGTGCATCTCAAGGACATGAGAGACGATCTGGCCAAGGCGTTCGGAGATTCCCAGCGCAGCGACAATCCGATGACACTGATGGCCGCTGTTCAAGCCGGATTGTTCCCGGCGTTGGGCGAGGGTGATCTTCCGATCGCCGAGGTCGTCCAGACCCTCGAAGCGTCCGGTTACGAAGGTTGGTACGTGATCGAGCAGGATTGTGCCATTACCGGCGGATTACCCGGTACGGGGGAGGGGCCGTTGGTCGACGTGAACCGCAGTGTCACGTATCTGCAATACGCATGTGACTTGGACGGCTCAGCCGAGTAGTGTCGCCTGTCACAGCAAATCGATATGGGGGACCGGTTCCCGATCCAATCGTGGCAGGTCGGTGGGCGACTTCGCCTTGGAGGAGTTCGACATGACCGAATTGATGAGTCTGATGGCCGGTGGGGTCGCACTCGAAGCGCTCCACCACGAACTCGAATCCGCCATTGCCGGCTAGCGATCCCGAGGTCGTCACCGTCGGGCGCATCAGCGTCGACCTGTACCCCGAGACCGAGGGTCCGATGCGGGACGTCCGATCGCTCGTCAAAAGTGTCGGGGGGACCGCCACCAATGTCGCGGTTGCTGCCGCTCGCCTCGGTCGTCGGGCTGCGGTCGTCACCAAGGTCGGCGGCGACGCTTTCGGCGACGACATCGTGCACGCCTTGTCCCACCGTTTCGGTGTCGACACCCGGTGGGTCACGTTGCACGATTCGCTGAAAACCCCGCTGGCGTTCGCCGAGTTGAATCCCCGCTCGGAACCCAACATCATCTTCTACCGCGAGCCACGGGCACCGGACATGGATCTCGTCCCCGACGACGTCGCCACCGTGCCTGTGGAGGACATCGGCATCCTTTGGATACCGGCGAGCCGATTCTCTTCCGAGCCCAGCCGATCGACCGTCGAGGGACTCCTGCAACGCCGCCAGCGCGCGACCCATACCATCCTCGATCTGGACTGGCGCCATCAGTTCTGGCCCGACGAGGCCAACGCAACGGCGGCTATCGGTACCGTGCTTGAACACTTCACCGTGGTCATCGGCAACCGCGAGGAATGCCGCATCGCCGTCGGCACCGACTCTCCCGATTTGGCAGCCGATCGGATCCTGGCGACGGGAGCGCAGTGTGCCGTGGTCAAGCTGGGCGGGGATGGCGTGATGGTGGCGACAGCGGACGGCATCTGCGAGACCGTCGCGCCGTACCCGATCGAAGTGGTGTGTGGTCTCGGTGCCGGCGATGCGTTCGGTGGAGCGTTCTGCGACTCGCTCCTGTCAGGCCTGGATTTCGTGGAGTCGGCCCGGCGGGGCAATGCCGCCGGAGCGATCGTTGCCTCTCGACTTCTCTGCGCCGACGACATGCCCTACCGTCACGAGGTGGATGAGGTGTGCTCCTCGGGGGCGGCCTGATCGCACCCGCAGCACGCCATGGGAGGATCCGGTGAAGGAACTTCAAGCCGTTACACCGCACAGCGCCGAGTGGACGTATCTCGCCTTCTCTGTCGTCGAACTCGGTCCCGGCGAGTCGGCCACGCACGTAGAGGTTGACCGTGAGCAGGCGATCGTGCCGCTCGAGGGGGCAGCACAGCTTTCACTCGGCCCGAACGACCACGCCGTTGCGAGGACGTCGGTCTTCGCCGAGCTTGCACCTGTCGGGTACGCCCCTCCAGGAGTCGAGGTTGTGGTCACGGCGGGCGAGAACGGGTTCACTTACTCCGTCGGTTCGGCGCCCGCCGAGGGCCGCTACCCGGCGCGGCTGATTCCGCCCTCGGTGATCCGAAGCGAGATTCGGGGTGGCGGGATGGCACTCCGTCAGGTGAACCACACCCTCGCCATGCCCATCGAGGCCGAACGGCTGATCCTGTACGAGGTCTACGTTCCCCGGGGAACATGGTCGGGATGGTCCCCACACTGCCACGACGGCCTGGACGGTTCGCCCTATCTGGAAGAGGTCTACTACTTCCGCATGGACCGCCCCGAGGGGTTCTGGATGCACAGGAACTGGCGCGATACCGGCGAACCGTCGGACCGGTTCAACGACATCTGGTCCGGCGGCGACGGCGACCTGGCATTGGTCCCGCGCGGTTGGCACTCGTCGGTCGCCTGCCCCGGGTCGAACATGTACTTCCTGAACTACCTGGCCGGTGAGCTGGTGGGCGACGCCCGGCGCACACCCCCTTGTTTCCACAGCGATTACACGTGGATTGAGCAGGATTGGGCGTCCGGTGCCTGGGGGCTGCCGGTCGTGACCAATGGCGTTGTTGAATGAGCGATGATCCCGTCGCTCACCTCTGGTCGACCGGGGCGTATCGGCGTCTGGGCCGGCTGACCAATGCCCACGGGCACCTCAATGTGCTCGCCGTGGATCATCGCGATGCTCTCCGGCTCGAGTTCGATGACCACAACCCAGCCTCGGTCGGTGGTGACATCCTGACACGATTCAAGGCCGACATCACCGCCGGATTGGGCGCCGCCCCGAGCGCGGTCATGCTCGAACCCGAGTATTCCCTGCCCCAGCTCCTGCTCGATGGCACCGTTGCCCCGACGATCGGCGTCGTCGGCGCCCTCGAAGCTCAGGGCTACCACGCGAACCGAGCCGATGGTGTCGTCGCGATCAACCACTTCTTGGATGACTGGTCGGCTGGACAGCTGCTGCGCATGGGGGGTGATGGAGCCAAGATCCTGGTTCTGTACCGGCCGGACCGTGATCATCATGCGGCGGCGCAAGAACGATTCGTCGGTGAAGCGGTGGCTCAGGCCCACGAAGCGGGGCTGCCGCTCCTGGTCGAACCGGTTCCGTTCGGTTTGGTAGGTGCATCCGACCGTCGCACGACCGTGGTCGAATCGGCCCGTCGCATAGCTTCGATCGGGCCGATGATCTTGAAGCTCCCGTTCCCCGGATCGGGTGCCTGCGCCGATCTCGACGCCGCCGCCGATCCGAATCCGTGGGCACTGCTGAGTTGGGGGGTCCCCTACGAGGAGTTCCGGGATCAGCTTGCCGAGGCGGTCGAGAACGGTTGCTCGGGCTTCATGGTCGGACGTGCGCTTTGGCGTGAAGCGCTCGCTCCCGAGACCCGCCCGGCGGTGATCGAGCAACTGGTCCGACCCCGGTTCGCCGAGCTGTGCGAGATCGCATCGAGAGGTAGATCCGTCTACGACCGGGTGATGCCGGGGTGAGGTTCAGAAGATGAAGTCTGTCGGTATTGCGGTGATCGGGTTCGGATGGATGGGGCAGGCCCACAGTCGCAGCTACGCCCGCATCCCCTCGCTGTTCCCCGATCGCGCTGCCGAGCCGGTCCTCGTCGTCTGCTGTGACAACGTTCCGGAACGAGCGGCCGAGGCTGTCCGTAGCTTCGGCTTCACCGAGGCGACGACAGACCCGGCTGCGGCGATCAACCATCCCGACGTTGATGCGGTCATCGTGTGCGCCCCCAACATGCTGCACGAAAAGCTGTGCATCGAAGCCGGCGCGGCGGGCAAACACGTCTTCTGCGAGAAACCGGTGGGGGGAACCCCGGCTCAGACGGTGCGGATCGCGGCCGCGGCCGACGCCGCCGGCGTGGTCACCGGCGTCGGCTACAACTACCGGTGGGCGCCATTGGTGCGGTACGCGAAACAGCTGGTCGATGACGGGGATCTGGGCGACATCACCAACTACCGTGGCCGCTTCTTCTCGATGTACGGGGCGGACCCGATGGGTCTGCTGTCCTGGAGATTCCAGCTCGACGGGGCCGGCTACGGGGTGAGTTCGGACATCCTGAGCCACTCGATGGACCTGGGCATGATGCTCAACGGACCGATACAGAGCGTGGTGGGGCTGGAGAAGACCTTCATCACCGAACGGCCGCTACCCAAGGCTGGCGGCACGCATTACGACCGTGGTCACCCGGGCGATCCCACTGGACCGGTGACCAACGAGGACTACGCCGGCTGTCTCGTGCGCTTCGCCAACGGCTCGATCGGGACCTTCGAATCCAGCCGTAACATCGTCGGCCCGCAGAGCCAGATGGCCTTCGACATACACGGAACCAAGGGTGCGCTCAGCTGGAACCTCGAGACGATGAACGAGATGAGGATCTTCCTCACCGGAGACCCCCATCTTCACGATGGCTACACCACTGTCTATGCCGGCGATCGCTATCCCTTCCACGGAAACTTCGTACCCGGAGACGCCAACGCCATCGGGTACGAGGATCTGAAGGTGATCGAGTGCCTACAGTTCCTGACCGCGGTGGCCACCGGCGAACAGCACGAACCCGGATTTGCCCAGGCGTTGCAGTACGTGAGCGTTCAGGACGCGTTGATCCGATCTTGGAGCAGCGGCCATTGGGAAGACGTGACGACTCTGACGTTGGAGGACCTGGCATGAAGGTCGCGGTCCTGGGCGTCGGTCGAATTGGCGCCATGCACGCCGAGCTGATAGCCCACCGGGCCGACGGCGTCTCCCTCGCTGGGGTGTACGACGTCGTTGAAGGCGCCGCCACGGCCGTGGGGGAACGGCTGGAAGTTCCCGTTTTCGACACCGCCGACGCCGCGATCGGCAGCGACGCCGACGCCGTTGCGATCTGTTCGTCCACCCCCACCCACATCGATCTTGTCGTCGCTGCCGCCGAGGCCGGCAAAGCGATCTTCTGCGAGAAGCCGTTGTCGCTGGAACTCGACGAGGTCGATCGGGGACTCGCCGCCGTCGAAGCAACGGGTGTGACCCTTCACGTCGGCTTCAACCGCCGTTTCGATGCCTCCCACGCCGCGGTGCGGGCGGCGGTGGCCGATGGTGACATCGGGCAGCTGCGCCAACTCAGGATCAGCAGCCGCGACCCCGCGCCGCCGCCGATCGCCTACATCGAGCAGAGCGGGGGAATCTTCCTCGACATGACCATCCATGATTTCGACATGGCTCGCTTCACCACCGGCTCGGAGGTGGTCGAGGTGTACGCCACCGGAAGGGTGACCGTCGATCCGGCCATCGGCGAGGCTGGAGATCTCGACACCGTGACCGTGCTCCTCACCCACGAAAACGGTGTTGTCACCACCATCGACAACTGCCGGCAGAGCGCCTTCGGCTACGACCAGCGGGTCGAAGCGTTCGGATCGGCCGGGATCGTATCATCGGAGAACCACACATCTCATTCCACGATCAAGAGGACCGAGTCGGGAAGTGCGGGTGCTGTGGTGCCGTACTTCTTTCTCGAGCGTTACATACCGAGCTACATCAGCCAGTGGGAGCAGTTCGCCTCCGCGGTGCGGAGCGGCAATCCGCCGTCGGTCTCGGGTGCCGACGGGAGGGCTCCGCTCGTGATCGGATTGGCTGCCAAACAGAGCGTCGCCACCAACACGCCGGTGCGGCTCTGAGCCTGGCGCCAGAGCTCGTGCACAAGCGGCTCAGGCGATGTGATGGAGCTCGGTGAAGCGCTGACGGAAGAGCGAGACCCGCTCGGCGACCGTGGACGGATCCGCCGTCAGCGCCTGGGCGATGTATGTTGCGAGTTCGGGCATGTCGGTGTGGCTCATCCCCCAGCGCACGATCTCGGGCGTGCCGAGTCGGAGACCGTCGTCGTCGCCGGAGGGGAGCCCGATGGCGGACGTGAGGATGTTGGCCCTGCGCAGTAGTTGTGCGGTGGCCTGACCGCCGCCCCATCGGCGGGCGTCGATGGCGAACTGGTGTGAGGTGGTTGGACCCTGCGCTGTTGCAAAAACGTCGATACCGGCACCACCGAGGCACTGAGCCAGCGAGCTGGCGGTCCGCGACATGGCGGCTGCGTAGTCCCGGCCGCAGTCGATCCAGTCGATCAGGGAGACGGCCAGTGCGGCGCTCTTGGCGCAGTCGAAATTGGCGGTCATGCCGGGATAGGCGATTCGGTCCACGCGTTCGGCGACGAGCGGATCGTTCGTGACCACCAAACCTGATGGTGGCCCGCCGAGACTCTTGTAGGTACTCATCGTCATCAGATGAGCACCTTCGGCGAGAGGATTCGGCCATTGACGACCGGCGATCATGCCGCAGGCGTGGGCCGCATCGAACAGCAACGTCGCTCCCACGGCATCGGCGATGGCCCTCAGCTCGGCCACCGGGTGGGGGACAAGG
This sequence comes from Acidimicrobiales bacterium, assembly GCA_024638805.1. GTDB lineage: Bacteria > Actinomycetota > Acidimicrobiia > Acidimicrobiales > SZUA-35 > JABDIY01. Next base: position 13,000 of record JAHEJO010000025.1, on the reverse strand, counting down.
TTCAGGCTCTGGCCGACCGTGATCAGCTTCGGCCGGATCCGCTCGGCCAGTGCCGCGACGCCATCGACATCGATGCTGTAGCGGTCGGCATCGATCGGTGCCTCATGGATCATCAGCCCGTACCACCCGGCGCAGCCGGCGTTGTTGTGGGTCACGTGGCCTCCGATGCTCGCCGGAGGGACGATGATGGGGTCGCCGGGTGAGCAAGTGGCCATGAATCCGAACAGGTTTGCCATCGCTCCCGACGGCACCCGGACCTCGGCAAAATCAGCATCGAAGACACGACACGCAATCTCGGCTGCGATCACCTCGATCTCTTCGATCGCCTCGAGGCCCATCTCGTACTTCTCGCCTGGATGACCGAGGGAGGGCCGGACACCCAAGCCGCTGGCCAACAGACGCTCCGCCCGTGGGTTCAAGGTGTTGGTGGCCGGATTGAGGTTGACGCACTCGTGGTTGTGGATCCGCTCGTTGCGGGCGGTGAGCTCCTCCACGCGGGCAGCGATCTCAGGCGGGCTGGCCCCGCCAAGCCCGCCGACGATTCCCGTGCGGCGGTCGTTCGCCTGGGTGGACAACCACTCGTACATCAGGGACGAGGCTGCTGGGACACAGCGTGCGAGTACGACTCATGCACCAATTGGCGCAGGACGTCCAGATCGATATCCGCCAGTCGTTTGACGTACAGGCAGGACTTCCCCGTCGTGTGTTTCCCGAGACGCCCCAGGAGATCATCGTAGGCGTCGAATCCGTCCATGATGTAGAGCGTCAGATTGGCCTTTCGGGGCGAGAAGCCGATCGCCATCCACTCGCCCTGCCGGCCGCTGGCGTACTCGTGATGCTGGGCTCCGAAGCCCACGATCGACGAACCCCACATCGCTCCGTCATCACCGGTGATGTCGGCCAGGAGATCCCGCAGCGTCCCCGCGTCAGCCCGCTGGCGATCATCCTGGACCGTCGCCAGGAACGCATCGACGTCGGCGTCGTTCTTCTTGGTCTTCAGTTCAGCCATGCATCAACTCTAGGCACGACGGAGGCGCCGGGCCGCCGGCGTTTCCGACCAGTGTTTCACCAGGTCACCGTGCATCAATGATTTGCCGACATCGATGTAACCACCGAGTAACTCGTCAGGTCAGATACTCGTGGACACAATCGTCACTCGAATCGAGCACGCAGCCAAAGGTCACGCCACCGTCACCTTCATGACCGGGGACGAGCCGCTCACGAAATCCTGGAGTGACCTTCACGCTGAAGCCCGGGCGATGGCCGCCGCTCTGCAGACCCGGGGTGTGAACCACGGCGACCACGTGGCGGCGTTGGGTCCCACCACTGCGAATCTCATCACGGCCATGCAGGCGGTCTGGCTGTGCGGGGCGACCCTGGTCGTGTTGCCCCTGCCGATGCGCCTGGCGTCACTCGAGGAGTTCGCGATGTCCACCCGGAATCGCATCCGGCTGTCCGACTCGGTGTGCGTCCTGGTCGACCCCGACCTTGCTCCGTTCATCGCAGCCGAGGAGGGAGATCCGCCGTTCTTCCTGCTTGACGATCTGGTCAACAGCCGCGAGAGCACCGACGATTTCGTTCGTCCCGATTACCACCGCGACGATCTCTTCATCCTCCAGTTCACCAGCGGCTCGACCAGCGAACCAAAGGGTGTTCAGCTGCCGAATCATCTCGTCGCCGCCAACCTCGATGCCATCCTCGAAGCCGCCGAGGTCGAGGTGGACAGCGAGGTGTTGGTGTCGTGGCTGCCCCTGTACCACGACATGGGCCTGGTTGGATTCTGCATCCTCCCGATGAGTGCGGGCATCGACCTGGTCCTGGGTGCACCGCAGGATTTCCTCGGATCCCCTGGCCGCTGGATGGAATGGATCTCTCGCTACGGAGGCACCGCCACAGCGGGGCCCAACTTCTCCTACGTCCTCGCCACGAGGGCGCTCAACCGCAGCGAAGAGACGCTCGATCTCTCCACATTGCGCGTTGCACTCAACGGCGCCGAACCGGTCGACCCGGCCAGCGTTCGAGAATTCGTGAGGGCGGGGGAGCGCCATGGGATGCGGCCGGGCGCGGTCTTCCCGGCGTTCGGCATGGCCGAGGTCGCCATCGCCGGTTCGTTCCCCAAACCGATGACCGGAATGGAAACCGACATCGTCGACGCCGAGTTGTTGGAACTTGAGCACCGGGCCGTCAATGTGCCCGCGGACCACAAGAACGCTCGAGAGATCGTCAGGCTCGGGCGTGCCGTACCCGGACTCGAGATGCGGATCTGCGATCACGACACGGGCGCGGTCCTGGGTGAACGAGAGGTCGGTGAGCTCGAGATCCGAGGGACGTCGGTGACGACCGGCTACTACCATCGCCCGGAGGTAAACGATGAACTGTTCGACGGTGAGTGGCTGAGGACCGGTGACCTGGCCTACATGGCCGAGGGGCAGATGGTGATGTGCGGCCGAATCAAGGACCTGATCATCGTCGGAGGGCGTAACGTCTACCCCCAGGACATCGAGCGGGCCGTCGGCCAACTCGACGGCATCCGCGCTGGGAATGTGATCGCCTTCAGCGTCGAGGGTCGTGCCGGCAAGGAATCGGTTGCAGTGGTGGCCGAAACCCGCTTCGAGGATCAGAGCGTGCTGTCACACGCCGTCCACGATGCGGTGTACCACGCCGTGGGCGTGCCGGCGAAGGAGGTCGTTCTGGTCAAGCCTGGAACGCTGCCCAAGACGTCGTCGGGCAAACTGCAGCGAGCTCTGTGCAAGGAGCAATTCCTCGGACAGACGCTCGAGTTGGTGTAGTTCACGCCGCCAACCGGTTACGTTTAGACCCGTGATCATCGACGTCACCGATCAGACATTCCAAACCGAAGTACTCGCCCGTTCCGTCGACACCCCCGTCGTGGTCGATTTGTGGGCTTCCTGGTGCGGGCCGTGCAAGACCCTCACGCCGATGCTGGAAAAAGTGGTTGGCGAGCAGAACGGTCAGGTCATCCTGGCCAAGGTCGACGTGGACGCCAATCCCCAGGTGTCACAAGCCTTCCAGGTGCAATCGATCCCGTCGGTCTTCGGCATCGTCGACCAGAAGGTCGCCGAGCACTTCATGGGAGCCCAACCCGAGCATGTGGTCCGCGAATTCGTCAAGAAGCTCCTGCCCGAGGCGAGCCCGGTCGAAGGTCTGCTCGAGGCAGGCGACGAGGCGTCCCTTCGCATGGCGCTCGAGCTGGAGCCGGACAATGAGGCGGTCATCGCGGCTTTGGCCACAATCCTGATCGATCGGCGCGAGACCGACGAGGCGCTGACGCTGCTGAGCCGGGTGCCCGAGACAGATCTCACCCGCCCGGTGGCGGCTCGGGCACGATCGGCCGCGTCGATCGGCGACAGCTCCGAGATCGAAACACGGTTGACGGCTCTGCTGCCCAAGGTCAAAGCCGACGAAGAGGCCAGACAGGAGTTCGTGGACCTGCTCGAGGTGCTCGGCGCCAACCATCCCAACACCGGGCTCTGGCGCAAGAAGCTTTCGACACAGCTCTTCTGACACGCGACCGGCGCCGGCGGTGGCGGACCCCGAGCGCACCGGTAGTCTCCGATGTATCGGGACGAGCAGCTCACCGCGGCTGTCCCGCTCGGCTGATCGGCCCTCGATCTCAGGCGGGTACGCCTGAGCCTCCCGCACGTTGTGAGGGCACATGGAATCGAGGACCGACGGTCCCCGGAATCTCGGTGAGCAGATCGACGAATGGCTCTACCGGTGGGATGAGACGCGCCGGCGTCCGGTGGTCGTGCTCGGCATGCTCGTCGCGGCGGGGATCGTCTTCGCTGGAGCGTGGTGGTTCGCACGCGGACCTGACATGCGGGCCGGGGTCGATGAACGAATCCCACAGGTGTCGCTGGTTCCCACAACCGTGCCCAGGCTGCCCTCAGCTCGACCTCTGGTCCATGTGGCCGGCGCGGTCCGGACCCCGGGGGTGTATGAACTCGCTGCCGGCTCGCGTGTTCTGGATGCGATCGAAGCGGCCGGCGGGGCTAGCAGCGAAGGCCAACCCGACCGCTTGAACCTCGCTGCTCGAGTGACCGACGGTATGCAGATCCGCGTTCCGGTGGAGGGCGAACCGGTCGTGGTGTCGGGGATGACAGAATCAGAGACCGGGCCGGTCAATGTCAACACCGCGTCGGCCGACCAGCTCGAAGGTCTTCCCGGTGTGGGTCCGGCAACAGCTGCGGCCATCTTGTCCCACCGTTCCGAGCACGGTCGGTTCGGCCAGGTGGAAGACCTCCTCGACGTACCGGGGATCGGCGAAGCCAAGCTGGCCGTCCTCGAGGATTTCGTGGTCGTGCAGTGAGCGACATCCAGGCGGTGCTCCTCGCGTGCCTCGTGTGGATCGGCACGCTCGTGGGAGAACCGGTGCCGATCGTCGTGGCGGTGGTCCTGGCCGGTGGTGCGCTGGTGATGCGCTCGCCATCTGTGCTCCTCATCGCCGGTCTTCTCCTCGGTCTTTCCGCCGGTGCCCGGGCCCAGGGCGACTACCGGATGGTCGCCTCGGGGGACTTCGATGGGCTCGCCACCGCGGTCGGTCTTCCCGATCCGACGATGTTCGGCGAACGCGTGGACGTGAAACTCCCTTCTGGCCAGCGGGTGGAGCTGTCGGTCTCGCCTGCGGCAGGCTCTCTCCGCTCGGTGAGGGCAGGGGATCGGCTGCGGGTCGAGGGATCATTGCGACCCATCGACGACACCCCCTGGCATCGCAGCCGACATCTCGTCGGGCGGTTGACGGCTCGTAGGTGTGATCGGATCGGCTCCGGGTCGTGGCCCTGGCGGATGGCCGCAGCCATTCAGGAGCTCGTCGAGAATGCCTCGGCGCCGCTGGGCGAGCGTCGGGCCGCGCTGTACCGAGGGCTTGTGACCGGGGACGATCGGGATCAGGGCCCCGCCCAGCGAGCGATCTTTCGAAAGGTCGGCCTCAGTCACATCCTGGCCGTTTCGGGGCAAAACGTCGCGTTTGTGCTGGTTCTCACCCACATGTTGCTCGGTTTCGTGCCCCGCCGGGCTCGGCCACCGGTCGTCGGCGCGGTCCTGTGCATCTTCGCGCTGGTGACCCAGCTCGAACCGTCCGTTCTTCGAGCGACGGCGACAGCCGGGATCGGCTACTGGGCCGTGGTCTCCGGTCGCGCCGGCTCCGGGATCCGGCTCCTGTCCCTGGCCGTTGCCGCCCTGCTCGTGGTCGATCCCTTCCTGGGTCGGTCGGTCGGTTTCCAACTGTCGGTGGGGGCAGCGGCCGGGATTCTGTTGCTGGGTCCTTCGCTGTCGCATCGGCTGCCTGGGCCTGCGTGGTTTGCCGTGCCGTGTGCGGTCACCGTGTCGGCACAGCTGGCGGTGACGCCACTGTTGCTGCGGTCCTTCGGGGAGGTTTCTCTCGTCGCTCTACCGGCGAACCTGTTGGCCGGATGGGCGGCGGGCCTGGTGATGATGTGGGGTATGAGCGGCGGTCTCCTGGCCGGCCTGATCGGCGGCTCCCTCGGTGAGATCCTGCAGCTCCCGGTCGGTGCGCTCCTGTGGTGGATCGACACCACCGCAGCGTCGATGGCGGCCCTCGGTGTTCCACCGCTGGAGCCGGTCTCGGCAACGTTGCTGTTGGCCGCCTCGATGATCGCTGCTCTCCTGGGAGTCCGGCTGGGACCTCTCGCGGTGCTGATCGTAGTCACCATCATCGTCGCGTGGCCGCATCCCGGAGCGGTGGAAGTTCTGGCGCTGGAGGGCGGCGGTACGCTGATAGGGATCGGCGATCCCGGTGCCGTGCTCGTGCTCGATGCCGGCACCGATCAGAGGGTGGTCGGTGCGATCCTCGAGAACAAGCCCGCAGCCATCGACGTGGTCGTCGTCACCATCGGCCATCGAGGCGTGTCGACGATCGTACGGGAGATCCGTTCTCTGGTGGACATCGGCGTGGTTCTTGCGCCCCCGCACCACACTGTTGTCGGCGGTGTACGCGTCCTCGACGACGTGGTCCTCGACACATCGGTGGGGCCGGTCACCGTCGAGGTGGAGTCCGACGATCGACTCTCCGTCACCGTCCCGAAGTCTCCCTGATCGGGTCTGCATCCAGCACCGGCCGGATCGGATCCGGATCTCGATCGGATCGAGCGAGCAGCCGGTTCCTAGTCGGACCTGGGCTCGACGATGCGGCCATCGGCGTGGCGGGCGAAACGGCCCTGGCCGGCGCCGCCATGATCAGGATCCGACTTCGGCCATGGCCAGCCCCCGAACTGGGTGGCCTGGTAGTCCCGAAAGGTCTCCTGGATCTCCTGCTCGGTGTTCATCACGAAAGGCCCGTACTGCACCACCGGCTCACCGATAGGACGCCCCTGTAGGACCATGACCTCAATGCCCTCGGCACCGGCCTGGAGGCTGAGGTTCGCCGATGCTTTCAGGACTGCTCCGTTGCCCGATTTCACCGGCGTGCCGTCGATGTCGATCCAGGATCCTTCGAAGGCATAGAGGACTCGATTGATGCCGTCGTCTGCCGCGCCCGGCAGCTCGAAGTGGGCATCGGGGGCCATGGACAGATGCCAGATGCCGATCGCCGACTCGGGACGGGAAGCCCACGAGTTCGGCGGGGACTCCTGAGCGCCGACGCCGGGGTAGGAACCGGCGACCACGGTCAGGTCGGCGGGTCGCCCCTCGGAGTCGAGGTGATGAAGCCGCGGCGTCTGCTCACCCCACAGCATCGTGAAGTAAGCGGGCACCATCTTGTCCTCGGCGGGCAGGTTCAACCAGATCTGGAACATTTCGAGCGGATTCGGCCGGTCCGGGTGCACCATGGGGAACATCTCGGCGTGCTGGATGCCGCCGCCGGCTGTGAGCCACTGCGTGTCACCCTCACCGAAACGGGCGGCGGCCCCCATCGAGTCAGTGTGATCGCAGAACCCGGTGCGCACATAGGTGATCGTTTCGAAACCTCGATGCGGATGCTGGGGGAAACCGGGCACCACCCGTCCGTGGTACATGCTCCATCCGTCACGGCCGGAGAAGTCACTACCCAGACTGCGACCGGCGAGCAACGCCGGGTCCGGGCCCAGCTGTTCGTTCCCGGCCGGGTAGCCGTCGTGGTGGTGGGCGGTGAACAGGAACGGGTCGAGTGTCGGCCATTGGGGCCCGATCGGCAATGTCTGCAAGACGGCCATCACTTCAGGCTAGGGCCCGACACGCTCGGCTTCTCCATCGGGCGGGTCGAGGTTCGCAGCGATCACCCGGACGAGAGGATACGAGCCAACGCCTCTCGGGTCGCAGCGACGTACCCACCGCCGAACTTGATGGCGTGCACGATCAGGGGTGCCAGCTGGTGGAGCGGTATCCGCTGTTGCCAGCCGTCGGCCAATGGAAAGGTGTCCTGGTATGCCTCGAAGACATCCTGTCCATAGCCGCCGAAGAGCCGCATCATCGCGAGATCGAACTCGCGGTGGCCGCCGTGGGCGGCTGGGTCGATGAGCCAGCTGGTCCCGTCGACGTCGACCAGGCGGTTGCCCGCCCACAGGTCCCCGTGGAGACGGGACGGCGGTTCGTCGGGCGGGCCGTAGTCCGCCAGCCGGCCGGCGATCAACTCGATTCGAGCCACCGAATCGGCGTCCAGAGCACGCTGTTGTGCCACTGCCCGAGCGAGGGGCAACAAGCGCGATTCGGCGTAGAACTCCACCCACGTCATCGTCGGTGGGTTCGGGAGGCCGAGACTCCCGGTCGGTCGTTCGTCCGACCGGCCGAAAGATGCAGCGCCGGAACGGTGGAGGAGGGCCAGTGCACGGCCCAGGTCGGCTTCGGTCGTCGCCGTCGGTCGGCCTTCGTCGATCCACTCGAGAACCAGGAGCCCCGGCTCGACGGCCAGGGCGGTAGGAATCGGGACGGAGTGCGCCGCATGCAACCACTCCAGGCCTGCCGCTTCGGTTTCGAAGAAGCCCGGCCGGGCCCCGGTCTTTGTCTTGGCGAATACCACGCGGCCGTCGCTGAGCTCGATTCGGTAGGCCTCGGCGACGTCACCCCCGGACAGGGGTATGGCCCGTCGCACCCCAACCTCGAGAGCCATGGCGACGCTTTCCTCGATCACACTTCGGTCTCGGATCGGGCCGGCCGGGTCAGAAGGCGGCGGTCGGGAAGTCGGCGGCGGCAGTGCGGCCGGCGGGAGGGCATCGTGCCAGTATGCCGACACCGCTAGGTTGACCGAGTGACGACAGGTAGCACCCTGGCGACGACTGTGGAACTGGGCGCCACCTCGTTCGACATCTCCCATCGAGCGCTCATTATGGGGATTCTCAACCGGACGCCGGACTCGTTCTATGACGCTGGTGACTATTGGGACTTCGACGACTTCCTCCGCAGAGCCGGCGCGCTCGTGGCCGAAGGGGCTGACTTGCTCGACGTCGGTGGCGTGAAGGCCGGTCCCGGTGAACCCGTGTCCCTGGACGAAGAACTCGAGCGGGTTGTACCCGCTGTCGAGGCGCTGGTCGATCGCTTCGATGTTCCGATCAGTGTCGACACCTGGAATCCCGCCGTGTTCGACTCGTGTTGTCGCCGAGGTGCCGTGGTCGGCAACGACATAAGCGGGTTCGCCGATCCTCGATATCTCGCGGTGGCGGCCCACCACAGGGCGGCGGTGGTCGCCACCCACATCCGGATCGGTCCCCGCATTCCCGATCCCGAGCCGATCTACGACGACGTGGTTGCCGACGTCGGCGTGTTTCTGACCGATCGTGCACAAATGGCCATCGACGCCGGCATTCCTCGGCAGCGCATCATCATCGACGCCGGGCTGGACCTGGGCAAGACAGGATCGATGAGCTGGGAACTCCTGAACCGGTCCGATGAGCTGGCAGAATTGGGTTTCCCGCTGCTGTTGTCGGCGTCGAACAAGCGCTTCCTGTTCGAGATGCTCGATACCGATCGCCACGACATCGCGGCGGGGACGATGGCAGCGCACGCGCTCGGCATACTCAGAGGGTGCCGGATCCTGCGGGCCCATGATGTGAAGGCATCGCGCCGGGTGGCGGACACCATGGCTGAGATTCTGCGGCGACGCGCAGAACTCGACACCGGGACCTTGATTCGATGATCCAGGTGCTCAAAGGTGACGATGCCACCCTCGTTTCCCAGGCCCTCCGCAAGGTCGTCGGCGACCTGGTCGGCGACGGTGACAGGGCGCTCATGGTGGACGAGCTGACCGAGCTCGACTACGGAAGCGACTCGGGCGAGTCGTCGTCGTTGGCGGTTCTTGTCACTTCGGCGCAGACCCCACCCTTTCTCACCGACCGGCGTGTCGTGGTGGGGCGCCACCTCGGTCTGTTCAACAAGGCCGATGACGTGGCCTCACTCGTCGCCTACATCGAGAACCCCACACCCACCACCGATCTCGTCCTGGTGTGGGAGAAGGGCAGCTCGTCGGCTCGTTTGGGTGCCATGCCCAAGTCGCTCAAGGAGGCGCTGCACAACGCCAGCGCCGACGAGATCGACGCCGCCCCGAGGGGTCGGGGACGAAAAGTTCTCCTCGAGCGGCGACTGGCCGAGGCGGCCGTGCTACTCGACGGTGGTGCCAAGGCGCTGATCGCCGACCGGCTCGGTGAAGATGTCGGTCAGGCCGATTCTCTCCTCGACGCCCTTGCGTCCACGTTTGGGGAAGGAGCCGGCCTCTCCGCTGACGACGTGGAGCCGTTTCTCGGACAAGCATCGGACGTCGCACCGTGGGAGCTGACCGATGCCATCGATGCCGGCGATATCCGCACCGCGCTGGAGAAGCTGCACCGGATGATGGGCGGGGGAGAGCGCCATGCCCTGCAGATCCTCGCAGCGCTCCACGGCCACTATCAGCGCGCCCTCGCCCTCGACGGTGCCGGTATCCACAACGAGAAGGAAGCCGCCGCGCTCCTGGGCATGAAGGGCAGCACTTATCCGGCCAAGAAGGCCCTGGCGTTGAGCGGCTCGCTCGGGTCGCAGCGGTTGCGGGAGGTGTTCGCTCTTTTGAGCGAGGCCGATCTCGGCGTGCGCGGGCGTGCCGGCATCGACTCGACAACCCTGATGGAAGTGCTGGTCGCCCGTCTCGCCGCAATCGCCCGACGGCGCTGAGCCCGGCCGCGTGGTCAGTCGTCGAGTTTGAGGGCCCGGATGAATGTGTCGGGCGGAATCTGGACCGTACCGATGTTCTTCATCTTCTTCTTGCCCTCTTTCTGCTTCTTCAGCAGCTTGTTCTTACGGGTGACGTCGCCGCCGTAGAGCTTGGCGGTCACGTCCTTGCGGAAGGCTCGAACGGTCTCGCGGGCGATGATCTTGCCGCCGATAGCAGCCTGGATCGGGACTTCGAACTGCTGTCGCGGAATGATCTCCTTGAGCTTCTCGGCGGTACGCCGGCCGTAGTCGTATGCGTTCTTGCGGTGCACGATCGTGCTGAACGCATCGACCCGCTCGCCGTTGAAAAGGATGTCGACCCTTACCAGGTCGCCCTTTTCGTAGCCGATCGGCTCGTAGTCCAGGCTTGCATAACCGGCCGTTCTGCTCTTGAGCTGGTCGAAGAAGTCAACCACCACCTCCGCCAGCGGCATTCGATAGACCAGTTCCACCCGTTCCGGTGAGAGATAGTTCATCGCGTCCATCTGGCCCCGGCGGCTCTGGCACAGCTCCATCAACGTCCCGGTGTACTCGCTGGGGGCGATCATCGATGCCTTGAGATACGGCTCGTGGATGCTGTTCCACTCGCTCTGGTCCGGCAGTGCGGAGGGGTTGTCGACCAATCGGTCCTCGCCATTGGTCATCTCGATGCGATATTCGACACTGGGGATCGTGGCGATCAGATTGAGATCGAATTCACGTTCCAACCGCTCGCGAATGATCTCCATGTGCAGAAGCCCCAGGAATCCGCAGCGGAAGCCGAAACCCAATGCGGTGGACGTTTCGGGTTCGAACGTGAAGCTGCCATCGTCCAGCCGCAGCTTGTCGAGGGCATCCCTGAACGTCTCGTAGTCGTGCCCGTCGACCGGATACAGACCGCAGAAGACCATCGCCTGGGGCTCCCGGTATCCGGCCAGGGGGGCGGCGGCGGGTTGCGCTGCATCGGTGACGGTCTCGCCGGATCGGGCCTCGCGGACATCCTTGATGCCGGCGATCAGGTACCCGACCTCTCCGGCCGCCAGTTCCTTGACCGGCCGGCTGGTGGGTGTCCTGATGCCGATCTCGTCGGCGTCGTGGGTGGCCCCGGCCTGCATGAACAGGAGTTTGTCCCGGGTGCGTAGCGTCCCGTTCACCACTCGGACACTGGAGACGACCCCCCGGTAAGCGTCGAAGTGACTGTCGAAGATCAGGGACTGCAGACGGGCATCGGGGTCGCCCGAGGGTGGTGGGATCTTTTCGACGATGGCGGTGAGCAGTCCTTCCACGCCAGCACCGGTCTTGGCCGAGATGCGGAGAACGTCCTCGGCGCGGATCCCCAGGATGTTCTCGATTTCCATCGCATATCGGTCGGGATCGGCCGCCGGCAGGTCGATCTTGTTCAAGACGGCGACGATCTCCAGATCGCTTTCCATCGCCAGGTAGGTGTTGGCCAGGGTCTGGGCTTCGATTCCCTGGGCGGCGTCGACGACGAGCACCACCCCTTCACAGGCCGCCAGCGAGCGGCTCACCTCGTAGCCGAAATCGACATGCCCGGGGGTGTCGATCAGGTTGACGACGTAGTCGTTCCAGTTCAGGCGAACGCTCTGCAGTTTGATGGTGATACCCCGCTCGCGTTCGATGTCCATCGAGTCGAGGTACTGGTCCCGCATGTCGCGGGCTTCGACCGCCCCGCACAACTCGAGAAGACGGTCGGCCAGGGTCGACTTGCCGTGATCGATGTGAGCGATGATCGACAGATTGCGGATGCGGGACTGATCCATAGGAATAGAGCGTTGAACGGTACCTGTGGTGAGGGCCTCTGAGGCCGCTATCCTCGGGCGGTCCGCAAAGGAATCGAAGCCGAGCAAGGTACAACTCAGTGGCCAACATCCAGTCTCAGATCAAGCGCAACCGGCAGAACGAGAAGCGTCGTCTCCGCAATCGCGCCGTTCGAGCTGAGCTCAAGACCCGAGAGAAAGCTGCGCAGGCTGCCGCCGGTACCGACCGTGAAGACGACACGTTGCGGATAGCGATCAAACGAATCGACATGGCGGCTCAAAAGGGCGTCCTCCACCGGAACACCGCCGCCCGGCGCAAGTCGCGGCTGGTGGCACGGGTGCGCAGGTCCGCCGAAGCCTGAACCTGATCCGGGCTGCCACGGCGCTCGCTCGACGTGGTCTTCGGTCGGCATCGGTGAGGACCGGGCTGCAATAGTGGGCTGATGCCGTCGCCCGTTCTGTTCTGGTTCCGCCGCGATCTGCGCCTCCAATCCAACGAGGCCCTGGCCAAGGCCGCCAGGGTGGGGCCGGTCATTCCGGTGTTCGTGCTCGACGAAGAGCTGGTGTTGCCGTCGGGGGCGAACCGGCTGGCGTTTCTGCACAGCACGCTGCGGAGCCTGAACGACTCGACCGGAGACAGGCTGGTCGTTCGGAAGGGCAGACCGGCCGATGTGCTTCGTGACGTCGCCGATGAGGCGGGAGCGACGCAGGTGTTCGCAACCGATGACTTCGGGCCATACGGTCGTGGCAGAGACACCGAAGTCGGTGAGTACCTCGCCACTCGTGGTATCGCCACGCACTACCGTTCGTCGAACTACGCCATCGCTCCGGGGTCGCTGGTCACCAAGAGCGGTACGCCGTACAAGGTCTTCACGCCGTTCTTCCGGCAGTGGCTGAACGAGCTCCCGGCCCCGGCTCCGGCGCATATCGACATCGGCTGGGGGCCGCGACTGCGATCCGATCCCATCGCCGATGGCCCCGATCCGACCGCGGGCTCGCTGCCGCCGGCCGGTGAGCATGCCGCATGGGATCGATTCGAACGCTTCCGGGCACGCGGTCTTGACGACTTCGACTCCGCCCGCAATCTCCCCGGGGTCGACGGCACGTCTCGC
>JAHEJO010000024.1 GCA_024638805.1 Acidimicrobiales bacterium | reverse complement strand
CGCTCCGGCCACGACGCTGAGTCGTCACACGGCTCGTGTAGGGAAGCAAACCCATTTCACGCGCATTCTTGATCGCCTTCGACACAACACGCTGCTGCTGCACATCATTGCCGTTCACCCGACGACCACGGATCTTGGCCCGATCGGATAGAAAGCGCTTCAACAGATCAACGTCTTTGTAGTCGACATAGTCGATCTTCTCGCTGGAAAGAAGGCTGACCTTCTTCTTTCCGCGGCGTTTGTTGTCCTTTGGGTTGCCCCGCTTGCGGGACGATGCGCGTGCCACTAGAACGGCTCCTCGTCAGGGTTGTAGCTGGGGGGACTGTCCTGGCTTCCGCCCCCGAAATCCCGGCCCCCCGATTGACTGCTGTAGTTACCGGCACTCCTGGCGCTTGGACCCGAGCCGCTGCCTTGTCCGTCGGAACGCTCGTTGCGGATCACCTGAGCGGTCGCCCACCGAAGGCTCACCGCAACATCGTCCGCAACGATCTCGATCTTGGAGCGTTTGTCGCCCTGGGGCGTTTCCCACGAACGCTGATCGAGGCGACCGGTCACCGTGACCCGGGTGCCGCGACCCACGGTTTCAGCGACGTTGGCTGCCAGCTGATTCCAGCAGCTGACGTCGAAGAATGACACCGCTTCCTCCCATTCGCCCGACTGACGATTCTGCCAGCGTCGGTTGACGGCGACGCCGAAGCCGGCGACCTGGGAACCCCCCTGGGTGAACCGGACCTCCGGCTCCCGGGTTGCGTTTCCGGTGATCGTCACCGAATTGTCTATGGCCATGAGAATTCTCCCCTCAGGCAGTGACTGCGGCGAGACCGCGGCGATGAGCCTCGGCGAGTGGCAGTCGAATGAACTTGTGGCGGATCACGTCGTCCGCGAGGCGCAACGTCCGATCGACCTCGTCGAGGGCGTTGGGTGAAATCAGTTCGAGCACGACATAGAAACCTTCCCATCCGTGCTTGATCTCGTAGGCGAATCGGCGAACGCCCCACTTGTCCACCTTGGCCACCGAGGCGTTCGCCTCTTCAGCCTGAGCGGCGACCTGGTTGATCGAGGTCTGCACCGACGACTCGTCCAAATCGGCCGAAAAGATGATCATCAGTTCGTAGGCTCGCATGGTCGAGCAACCTCCCTCCGGACCCGGTGGTTACCCGGGGCCCCATCGCGGGGCAGGGTCAATGTGACCAGGCGATCCTAGCGTCGGGGCTGCGCCATTTCCTCAGCGGCAGGCGGCTGCGCCATCGCGACGATCGCTCGACCGGCGATGCGACTCACTCGCCCACCGTCGTGGCGGTCGTCTCCTCTGCGAGCGGAGGTTGAGTGTCGGTCGGTGCAGGAATGCAGTCGATCGCCGGCGCGCCTTCCTGGACCTCTTCCCCGCCGGAGGGGCAGGCCGGCAACGTCGTGGTTGTGGCGAGGTCGGGATTGCGGACCTGGCCGGCAAACTCATCATCGGTTGGCAGCTCCGAGCAACCCGGGTCCCCCCCGTCCTCGCTCGACCTGCGCTCGGTCGCCCTACTCATGAATTCCGCCCACATCTCGGCCGGGTAATCGCCTCCGTGCACCTCGATACCGCGGAAGTCGCTCATCGTTCGCAGCTCTTCGCCGGGTGCTCCCGGGTACCCCATCCACACCGCCGCCGTGAGGTCACACGTGAAGCCGACGAACCACGCGTCCCGCGCATCCTGGGTCGTGCCGGTCTTTCCCGCCGCCGGAGCTCCGAACGCGGCGTTCCGGCCGGTTCCGGACTCGATCACCTGTGTGAGCCCGTAGTTCACCTCGCGGGCGATCTGGGGGTCGAGGACCTGCGTGCCCTCTCGGGTCGGACTGTCCTGACAGGTCGCACCGACCGGATACCAGCACAGGACATTCCCGGAGGCGTCTTCGACCCGCTCGATCAGGACCGGCGCAAGCGCAACCCCCTCCCGTTCGAACGTGCTGTAGGCAGAAGCCATGTCCATCACGGACACCTCGCCGGCCCCCAGAACCAGGGAGTTGACGGCCGGCAGATCGGCGGTGATGCCGAGCTTGTGTGCCATTTGGACCACCTGATCGGGGCGGGTGTCGATCATCAGCTGGGCGTACACCACATTCGACGAGACCCGCAGACCGTCGATGAGATCGCGGTACCCGTTGCTGGACCCGCCACCGCGGACCCGCCAGACACCGCCGTTGTTGGCCCCCTCGATCTCGATGGCCGACGGGGCGCGGTAAAGCGAACGGGCCGAGAACCCCTGTTCCAGGGACTCGGCCAGCACGAAGGGCTTGAACGCCGAGCCGGGCTGGCGACCGGATCCGCCTCCTTGGCGACCGAGGGCGAGGTTGACCTCGCTCGCTTCGAAATCGGTCCCCGCCATCATCACCACGACCCTCCCGGCCTCATCGATGGCCACGATCGACGCCGTCGGATTGTCGGGATCACCAGGTGGCAATTCGTTGATGACGGTCTGATAGGCCTTGCGCTGAAGTTCCTGGTCCAGCGTCGTGTACACCCGCAGACCGTCGGTGTACAGGCCACCATCGGGATAGATCTGGGCGAGCTGCTGTCGGACGGCTTCGACGAAGTACTCCGAACCGTATTCCGACCCTTTCACCTGGCCCAGTCCGACCCGGCTGACCGCCGGGATGATCGTGTCCAGCGTGCGTTTGTCAGCACGATCGGCTTCGAGTTCGGTGATGTAGCCGTCTTCGAGCATCCTGCGCAGTACGGCGGAACGGCGTCGTTTGGCCTCCTCGGGATTATCGCGGGCATCGGCGGTCTCCGGAGCGCGAATCAGGCCGGCGAGGTAAGCCGAGTCGGCAAGACTCAGCTCTTCTGTGTTCTTCCCGAAATACGCTTGAGATGCGGCGCCGATTCCGTAGGCTCCACGACCGAAGTAGATGAGGTTCATGTAGTCGAGCAGGATCTGCTGCTTGTCGACCTCACGCTCGAGCTTGATCGACAGCGTGGCCTCACGCACCTTGCGGGTAATGGTCCGTTCGGGAGTCAGGAAGCTGTTCTTCACGTACTGCTGGGTGATCGTGGATCCACCTTGAAGTGTCCCGCCGTAGCGGATGTCCTGATAGAGGGCTCGGGCGATGCCGTAGGGATCGACGCCCTCGTGTTCGAAGAAGTCTTTGTCTTCGGTGGCGATGACCGCCTGAATCAGGACGGGTGGGATCTGATCGTAGGTGACGAGCTCCCGGTCCTCCACGGAAGACAACGTCGCAGTAGCAACATCTCGAGTGCACGGACCCGTCACCTCGGACGTACAGATGAACGTGGTCTCGTTCAGATCCGGTGCCGTCAACTCGGGCAGCCGGATCTGTGTCGAGAGAACCATGACCGCCGACGCGAGTGCGCCGACGACGGCAAGCACGACGAGGAGGAGAGCTCGACGTAGTCGCCAGAGCGGATTGCGTCCCCGGTTGCGTGGCGGGCGAGGTCGGAGCAGGAGATCTAACACAACGGTGACTATTTGTAGCCGCTCGGTATCCGGGGACGATGTCGCCCCGGCCCGGCGGGGCGAACACTCTACCCGAGTAGTCTGCGGCCGGTCCCGTCGGTGATCGGAAACGATTCACGCAAGTGGTTCCACCCGCACGCTCGGCACACTTCGACTCGAAAACCCCTGGTCGGCTGGCCCCGGCGCTTGAGCCGGTGCATTTCCCGCACGTCGGTCACACATCGCCCTCCGCGGGGCAAACCGGCGCCGAACGCAAAGGTCACCAGTACGAGCTGATCGCCGTCGCAGATGGGACACGGCTCGCCCATCGCAAAGGCATGGTGATCGGCCACCCTTTGAAGCTCGGGTTGGGCGTCACACACCTCCAAAGGATCGCGGTGACCGCGCCGGACGGCATCGACTACCCGCTTGCGGGCAAGTCGGTAGCTCACCACCCCGGGTGCAGCTGGTCGAAGGCGACCGGACATGTCGGCAGACTACCGCGCCCTGAACATGACTGTTCAACCTCGGGCCCTAGGTGTTTTCACCAGGTCGGGAGCCGGACGAAGAATCGTTCCACCGGTCCAGCGCGGCACGCGCCTGATCCTCGCTGAGCGGGCCGTGCCGAACCGCAAGATCCTCCAGGTGGGCCAGCGCTCGCCCGACGATGGGCCCCTGAGCCACCCCGAGCAACTCCATGACCTCTCCTCCACCGAGCGGGGAACGCAACCGATCCGCCGTGACCTCACTCAGCAGCCGACGATACGCATCCTCGAAGGCCGCAGACGCATCATCCGGCTCGGCGCCGACCAGTCGATGGACGGCAACGACCCGCAACGGCAGCCCGGCCCCACGATCGAGCAGAAGCCGCCTCAGTCCTGGTGTGTCATCCGCATCGGGAAGTACGGTGGTGAGCAGGCGATGAAGTTCGACCCTGCGGACCGTCGACATGCGTAGTGAGGCGGCCAACCGGACCTCGTCGACGCCCGTCAGCCGACAGAGCGCGGCCCACCGCACGGCGGAGTCGACCGGCGGTTCAGCCCTCATCGCCACGACGCTCGAAGCGACGCTGCTGTACTCCGGGAGCGGTACATCGCCCAGGGCAACGGACAGCACGCCGGCGTCCCAGATGAATCTGAGCCCTATCTCGGGATCGGGCAACAGCAGGAGCCGTTCGAGTTCGGCGAAGATCCGTTCACCGGAGACGATGAGCAGCCGACGGGCCAACCGGCGAGCAGATTCGAGGAGATCGCGGTCGAACTGGAGCGACAGGCGAGCGGCGAATCGCGCCGCGCGAAGCATCCGGAGCGGATCGTCGTCGAGGGAGATCTCCGGTGCGAGAGGAGTTCGCAACCGTTTCTCGACCAGATCCTCGACGCCACCGAAGGGGTCGACGAGTGCTCCACTGACCACGTCACGGGCCATCGCGTTGATCGTGAAGTCGCGACGACTGAGATC
Source organism: Acidimicrobiales bacterium (assembly GCA_024638805.1). Taxonomy (GTDB): domain Bacteria; phylum Actinomycetota; class Acidimicrobiia; order Acidimicrobiales; family SZUA-35; genus JABDIY01. The sequence goes on along the minus strand of JAHEJO010000024.1, from coordinate 20,385 downwards.
GGTCCGAAGATCATCGCCGAATCCCACGACCGGCTTTCGGCTGTCCGGCTCGTAGCTCTCGCTGCGGTAGGTCGTGATCTCCAACTCTCGACCATGGACGGTGGCGCCGATCGTCCCGAAGCGCTCACCCTGTCGCCAGGTGGCCGTGGCGATCGGCTCGATCAAACGGAGAATATCGGCCGGCCGCGCGTCCGTGGCCAGGTCGATGTCTTCGGAGTCCGAGCTTGACCCCAGGATCTGGTCCCGGACAGCTCCCCCGACCAGGAACAACTCGAACCCGGCTGCGGCAAACCGTTTCCCCACCTCCGGGGCAGGGGCGGGTACACCGGGGAGTCGGTTCTGCTGCACTGCGGAGCCGATTACGGAGCGGCCAGATGCTTACGTTTGGCGGCAGCGACCTCCGCCTCTCCCCGCTGACCACTCGTGGCCTCCTCGGGTCGAAAGTGATGGTCGACGATCACCGAGGCGACCGACCCGGCACAGGCGGCGAGCGCATCGGTGTCATATCCACCTTCGAGGAAGAGGAGACGCCGACCGGTCGGGACCAGGTTCATGAGGATTCGGGTGACATCCGCATAGTCAGCCGAACTGAGCCCGAGATCGGTGATCGGATCGAAGCGGTGGCCGTCGAATCCGGCGGAGATGAGAATCCAGTCCGGTCGGTGGGCTTCGATGATCGGCACGACGATCTCTTCGATCGCCATGCGGTAGACGGACCCACCGGTTCCTGCCGATAGCGGGATGTTCACCGTGGCGCCTGCGCCCTCACCCGATCCGGTCTGGTCCAAGGCTCCGGTGAAGGGATACCACGGGTACTGATGCAGGCTCACGAACAAGACGGAGGGGTCGTCGTAGAAGATGTCCTGAGTTCCGTTGCCATGATGGGCGTCGATGTCGACGATCGCCACACGATCACCCCGGTCGGCGAGGAAGCGGGCGGCGACGGCCACGTTGTTTATGAGGCAGAACCCCATTTGTTTTGACGGAAGCGCATGATGACCCGGGGGACGAACCACCGACCAGCCCGCATCACCCTCGCCGGCATCGAGCCGACGGATGAGTTCAAGACCTGCGCCGGCCGCCACCCAGGCCGCATCGGAGGATGCTGGGCTGACGTGAGTGTCGGGATCGATGGCGCCGCCCCCCTCGAGGCAGAGCATCTGCAGGCGGTCGAGGACCTGCGCCGCATGGATTCGCTCGACCGCTCTGCGATCTGCCGTAGGCGCGTCGACCCAGCGGACCGCCTCGGCCAGGTCGGCTTGGACGATCCCGGCGCGAAACGCGTCGAGACGGGCCGGTCGCTCCGGGTGATGGGGACCGGGATCGTGCAGCCAGCACAGATCATTGGTGGCTAGGAGCAGGGTCACGTTCCCAAATGTAGCCAACGGTCGTGTGCGCGCAGACAGGACGATGCGGCGCCTACCCTTGACCCCAGTGAGTTCGGCTGCGTTCCCTTCTTCGGCGTCGGTTCCCGGCGGCCGCTTTTCGGTCGCCGGTTTGAGCACGTCTCAGGTCCGGGTGAGCAGTTGGCAGGGCATCGAAGGAGTAGCCCTCGTCGGGCCCGGGCGAGCCTCCATGTTGCCCTCGGCCGACGAGCTCGGTGGGGTTCTCACCGGTCTGGCCAACCGGGGGTTCCCCCGAGCGGTGACGCCGGCACTGTCGCATCGGGATGCCCAACCCTTCCTCACCGCCGGTTTCACGGTTCACGAGCATCTCCACCTGCTCGGCTTCGACCTGCGGCCAAGTAGACAGAATGCCGAGCCGTTTGCTGCGCCTTTGCCCGATCGCTTCACGATGCGCCACGGGCGTCGCTGGCACGAGCGGTCGGTCATCGACGTGGACTTCAGAGCTTTCGAGCCGTTCTGGCGATTCGACCAAACCGCCCTCCGCGAGGCTCGGCGGGCAACCCCGCGACACTGGTACCGCGTCATCGTCGATGCCGAGGGTGTGCAGGCCTATGCAGTGACCGGGCTGGCGGGCCGACGCGGATATCTCCAGCGTCTGGCGGTGAGCCCCGATGCCGAAGGCCAGGGGCTGGGCCGCACGCTTATCGATGACGCCCTCCGATGGCTCCGGCGCCGCAGCGCCACTCGGATCCTCGTCAACACCCAGGAACGAAATCGCAGGGCGCTGGCGTTGTACGAGGGCGTTGGATTCGAACCTGAACCGAGCGGACTCGTCGTTCTCGAGTGGACCCGATGAACACCGGCCGACCGGGCCTGGTCGCCGCTGTCGTCGCCGGAGTGCTCGCGATCGTCTTCTCTGCTCTTCCGGCCCACGCTCAGGACGGCTCGGACGCGGCGGACACCGCTGAGGATGCCACACTCCGGCTGGTCCGCCAGAGCGCCTCGGTCGAATCCGACGGTGTGCTCGAGCTCGTGGTGGATTGGACCGGACCCAGATCCGAAAATGTCTTCTTGAGCGTCGTGTTCTACCAACGAATCGACGACGACAACGATGTCGGTTCTCCGCCCACCGGCGTTCTGAATCGCAGGGGTCCGCTTCCGCTCGATTCGATCTCGACCGACGGCGATGGCAACCTCGTGACGGCGATCCCGATACGGAGTGTGTCGCCAGCAGACGATGACCGGGTCTACCTGCCAGGGCCTGGCGTCTACCCGCTGTCCGTGGAGGTCCGCACCGCGGATGGGCCCTTGGCATCGTTCACGTCGGCGGTCGTTCGCTTGCCACAGGATCGGCAGGAGTTGGCGACGCTGGACGTGTCGGTCGTTCTCGCCGTGTCACCCGCAGACGGGCTCGACCTGTCCGATGCACTGCTCCTGCTCACCACGTACCCCACCGTGCCATTCACGATCCAACTCGACGAAGGTGTGCTCACCCAACTCGAGAACGACCCTCCGCTGGTAGCCCAGTTCGCCTCGGCGGCAGGGACACGAGCGGTGATGACCACCAGCGGAACCGATCTCGACCCCTCAGCACTGGAGGAGATCGGGCAGGGAGAGTTCTACATCCAAGCGCTGGAGACGACCCGACAGCGTTTGGCGAGACTCGGGCTCGAGCCGCTCGACGGCATCGTGATGCTCGCTCCCAACGTAACCGGTGCCGGTGCCGGTCTGCTGGTGCGCAACGGCGTCTCAGCGGTGATGAGTACACGGACGCGTGAGATCGACGTCGGCACGATCACAAGATCCGATGGCAGGGTTCAGATCCTCCAACCGGACCATCTGATCACCGCCGAACTGGCGGACCGGGCCGGCCGGGGCAACTTCGCCGCCAGCACGATCTACGAACTGTATGCACGCCTGTCGCTGCGGGCGGCCTACGACCGCACTTCGATCATCGTAGGTGGTGAGGGCGCGCCCCCACTCGAGTCATTGTCGCTCGAAACCCTCTTGCTCGCTCTTGTCGAGGACGGTCCTGTGCGCGTGGTGTCGCTGTCCGACACACTCTCGACCCAGCCGACCAATCCCCTGCTCGCGGCCGAACGGCCCGAGCAGAACCTTGTGCCGAGCGGTGAGGCGATCGCCCAGTTGCAGCGTCTGGCCGATACGAGTCGCTCCTTCCGTGGGGTTCAGAACCCGGGCCTCGAACAGCTGCTGATCGACTCGCTCAGCCGCACCCGCAACCCCGAGGACCGCACGAGAGCGATCGAGCGTGCCAAAGCCGAGCTGCTCCTCGATCTAGGATCGATCTCACTCCCGGAATCGCAGTCCCTGACGCTCACCGCCACGGAGGGTCCATTGCCGCTGACGATCCGCAACGGATCGAACGGTCCGAGATCGGTGCGGCTCGAGTTTCGTGGTGACCGGGTCGCGGTCGCCCAGGACGGCGACATCATCACCATCCCTCCCGGCGAAACAACCCTGGAGCTCGATGCCGAAGCGAGGGCGCTCGGCGTGTCGACCCTCGAAGTCACCGCGTTGACACCCGACCGTGCCATGGTGCTGTCGAGCACCCGGTATCAAATCCGTTCGACCGCGATTCCCGGTCTCGGCTGGGCGATCTCGGGCTCAGCGCTGTTGTTCCTGTTGCTGTGGTGGTTCCGGACCAACCGGACCTCCACGCCCCGATCTCCACACCTCGTCGGCGCAACCGGCCGGCCCAAGAACCCCGATCGTCCTGCCCCCACCGAAACGGGCGGAGGAATCGCAGCCGACGCTCACCTCGGCCGGAGGACACCATGACCGCTCCGTACCGAACGCCGGTGACCGGTGAGAGGCTCGCGGACCGTTACGAGCTCGGCCGACACATCGACTCGGGTGGAATGGCCGAAGTGTGGGAGGCGACTGACCACACGCTCGGGCGACTCGTAGCGGTCAAGATCCTCCACGCACACCTCGCCCGGGACGCAGGCTTCCTGAGTCGCTTCCGACGGGAGGCGATCAATGCCGCCGGCCTCCAGCATCCGGCGATCGTCGCAATCTATGACGCTGTCAGCTCCGATGGGCTCGAGGCGATCGTGATGGAGCGAATCGAAGGACGCACGCTGCGATCGGTGCTCGACGAACACGGCAGACTCCCCGCCCGTGACGTCGTCGACATGGGCCGCCAAATCGCCCAGGCATTGGCCGTCGCCCACGCCGCCGGTGTCATCCATCGCGACATCAAACCGTCCAACATCATGCTGTGCGAGGACCGTCGGGTACGAATCACCGACTTCGGCATCGCCAAGGCTGGCGAGGACACCGACCTGACCCGCACCGGAACCCTGCTGGGAACCGCGAAATACCTCTCCCCCGAACAGGTTGTGGGCGACCAGGTCGATGCTCGATCCGACCTCTACGGCCTGGGCGTCGTGCTCTTCGAGTCCCTTGCCGGTCAGCCACCTTTCGACGAAGGCAACGACTACGCCACGGCACAGGCCCGGCTGGTGTCACGAGCACCGGCGCTGTGCCAATACCGACCCGATCTCCCCGACTCCCTGGACCGGCTGGTGGGAAGCCTTCTCGAACAGGATCCGACCCGTCGCCCAGGCTCGGCCGAAGAACTTGCTGTGATGCTGACAGCGATCCGTATCGATTCCGAGGAGCTCGCTCCGGCGCCGAACCTGCTCGAGCGCACGACCATCGATCTGCGACCCAACGACGACGATGACACCGCCGAAACCCGCACCCGGACCGACCTTGCACGACCATCTCCCATCTCGGCCCCGCCGGAGGATGATCCGTTGGCGGACCCGCCCGACGCCGGACCACCGGCCCGTCGACGGTTCTCGATAGGACCCATCATCATCATCGTCCTCGTCGTGGCGTCGGTCGGCATCGCCGCCGCCCTGCTGGCACGACTCCGAAGCGACCCGGACACGGCGTCGCCAAGCGAACCGATCGAACTGACCGACGGCGACTCGGTCTCACTCACGCCGCTCCAGCAGTACGGTCCACCCTCGATTGCTTCGGTCCAGGCCGTCGATCCGCTGGGCGACGAGACCGAGAACGACGAGATCGCGAACCTGGCGATCGACGGCGACCCCGCCACCGCATGGAAGACCGAGACCTACCGCAATCCGGGCTTCTCCGGCGTCAAGTCCGGCGTCGGGTTCCTGGTGACGCTCGAGGAACCGTCGGTGGTCACGGCGGTGAGAATCACCTCACCGACCGAAGGCTGGTCGGCACGCGTGTTCGTCGGCGACACCGTCCCGGACCCGATCGACGGTGCGTGGGATGCCGGACCGTACGATATGGAGGCGATGTCAGGTGATGGATCGGTCGAGCTGGAATCAATCACCGGGACGCGTGTCCTCCTCTGGCTCACATTCGAGGGAACCTCACCCAACGAGGACGTCGAGGGAGGCGAGCCGCAGAACCGGTTCGAGCTAGCCGAGATCACGATCGAGTGAGGGTGGAACACGACCGTCAACGCCGGCTGATCACCGCCGCCCAGGCCGGGGATCGCACGGCGATGAACCGTCTCCTCGAGTCCGAGTACGACCGCGTGTACGCCGTGTGCCGAAGAATCATGGGCAATGACAGCGATGCTGCTGACGGCTGCCAGGAGGCTCTGCTGGCCATCGTGAGAGGACTGCCACGGTTCGACGCTCGCTCCAAATTTTCGACATGGGCATACCGGGTGGCAACCAACGCCTGCCTCGACGAACTGCGCAGGCGCAAACGCCGTCCCAGCCCCGCTGAGGAGATCGACGACCTCCCCACGGGCGGCCAGACCCTCGATGCCCAGGTGGTCGATCGACTGGCGATCAGCGCAGCCCTCGACGCGCTGAGCGACGAGTTTCGGCTTCCCGTCGTCATGCGCGACATCATCGGATACGACTACGCCGAGATCGCCCAGATCCTCGACATCCCACCCGGGACCGTTCGCAGCAGGATCGCGCGAGGGCGCAAGCAGCTTTCTTCGATGATCGGGAACCCGATGACCGCTCCGGGCGTCATACAACCGACACCTCCGGCGCCACGTGTTGGTGACCGCAGGCACGACACACCACCACGCTCATGACCGACGATGCCCCCCGCCCTCGAATGGAACCGCCAGCGACCGACCGTCACGAGCTTCTGCTCTCCGGGCTCGTCGATGGCGAAGTCACGACCGACGAGCTGACCGAGCTGGAAGAGCTGGCCATCGCCACCGGCACAACTCTGGACGTGATGACCGCCGATCTCCATGCCCTCCGGGAATCGATCGCCGGGTCGGCCATCGACACGCCGGTGCCCGAGGGTCTGCGTGCCACACAGTTGTCGGTGGCACTCGACGATGTCAGCATCCCGATCGAGCAGCTGTCGGCGGCCCGAGCGGCGAAGCGCCACCGGTTCAGCTCGCCCTGGTTGACCGCCGGGCGACTCCAGTGGGCAGGTTCGATTGCGGCAGGCCTCCTCATCGTTGCCGGGATCGGGTTCATCGGAGCAAATGCCACCCGCGGTGCCGACGAGGACAGCGCGGTCAGCGGCGACACGATCGCATCGGAACGGACCGCGGTCGACGCCTCCGAGAGCGTTGCATCGCTCGAGATGGAGGAAGATCCAGCTGCACAGGGTGGCGCCACGATGGCTGCCGACGCCGCCAGCGGTGGGGAATCGACACCATTGCTGCCGGTAGAAGCCGTCGGCACCGAGGTGGCGCCGGGAGACCTCTCCACTCGGATCCAACTCACGCCGATCGACGAAGCCGACGCCGCCCGTGACAGCGCTGCGATGCCCGAGAGCGACCGCTTCTCGCTGCCGCTGCAATGCCTGACCGACGCCCGCTCGATCGGGCCGATCGACTCGTTCGGGATCGCCCAACGGGCGGAGGACCTGTTCGAGGTCTACCTCTTCAGGGACGGCTCCAGCGTCGTGCTGAACGCTCTCGACTGCCGCCAAGTCGACTCCTAACCCAGTTGTCGATAGCATCCGTGCCTGTGGATCCGATGACTCCCGAGAGCACGAGCCCGGAAGACCAGAACGACTGGGCTGGCCGAGCCACCGCAACCGTCGTCGGCTACGTCGACCAGGTCCGCTCGGCCACCACCGGCAAAGCGCTGGTGGCGTCGCGCTATGCCGTCTACGCAACTGCGATGTTGCTCATCGCCTTTGTCGTGGTCGTGCTGTTTCTGATCCTGCTGGTACGGCTAGTCGGTTCTGTCACCGCCGCGCTCCTTCCGTTCGTCAACGACGGCGAGATATGGCTGACCTACCTCCTCCTCGGGACGATCTTTCTCCTCGGAGGTGTCGTGGCGTGGCGCAAGAAGGAAGCGGTCGGCTGAGATTTCCGAAGTAGCATCTTTCCTCCGAACTCCTGAGAAAGCGAAACCAAATGAACGCGAACCCAGGCGACATCCGTGAGGTCGCGATCATCGGCAGCGGTCCGGCGGGACTGACCGCTGCGATCTACACGGCTCGAGCTTCACTCGAGCCACTCGTGATCGAAGGGGAACCCTCGTCGACGGGCGACCAGCCCGGCGGCCAGTTGATGTTGACCACCGAGGTCGAGAACTTTCCGGGGTTCCCCGATGGGATCATGGGACCAGAGTTGATGATGAACTGTCGTGCGCAGGCGGAACGCTTTGGTGCCGTCCTACGGACCGAGAAGGTCAGTCGCGTGGATCTCTCGGCTCGTCCGTTCGGCATATGGGTGCAGAATCCGGATGCGGACCAACCCACGTATCTCGCCAAGTCGATCATCATCTCCACGGGGGCCAAGGCATTGATGCTCGACCTCGAGAACGAACAACGCCTCATCGGCAGGGGTGTCTCGACGTGCGCAACCTGCGACGGTTTCTTCTTTCGCGATGTCGACATCGCGGTGGTCGGTGGGGGCGACTCGGCCATGGAGGAAGCCATCTTCCTGACCAAGTTCGCCCGGTCCGTCACGATCGTCCATCGACGGGAAGAACTCAGGGCCAGCCAGATCATGCAGGACCGGGCTCGGGCGAACCCCAAGATCAAGTTCCTGTGGAACACGGTGGTCACCGACGTCCTCGGTGACTCGTCGATGACGGGTTTGGTGGTCGAAAACGTCCACACCGGTGACAAGAGCACGCTAGACGTGTCGGGTTTGTTCGTCGCCATTGGGCATCGTCCGAACACCGACCTGTTCAAGGGACAGTTGGAGATGAAGGACAACGGCTACCTGATCACGCGCTCACCGGGTACCCAGACCAACGTCGAGGGTGTTTTCGCCTGCGGCGACGTGCAGGACGAAACGTACCGGCAGGCGATCACCGCTGCGGGTTCGGGCTGTGCCGCTGCGATGGACGCCGAGCGCTGGCTCGAATCACAGCACTAGAGACCGGTCCTCAAACCGATCGGCACGGTCAGAGGTCGAGTTCCTCCATGAGTTGCATCTTCGCCTTGGCACCCATGACCCGCTTGTCCACTTCGCCGTTGGTGAACTTGATCATCGTCGGGATGCTCATGACGCCGTACCGCATCGCGATCTCCGAGTGCTCATCGACGTTCAGTTTGGCGATGCGCACGCGACCGGCCTGTTCGGTTGCGATCTCGTCCAGGATCGGAGCGACCATCTTGCACGGTCCGCACCACTCGGCCCAGAAATCTACGACGACCGGGGTGTCGGATTCAGCCAGGACCGAGTCGAAGTTGTCGCTGGTGAGTTCGAGTGTGTTGTCAGACATGAACGTTCCTTTGTGTGCCTTCGCTGACCGCACTCTAGAACCTCCCTCGCCGAGGCGGTATTCCACTCGGTCGACCTGCGTCGAGATCAGGAGCGATCCGACATGACGATCGACATGATCCTGGAGAGGTCGGCGGCGTCGGCGAAATCGATGACCAACTGACGGCGACCACCCTTTTCCACTACTACCACCGAGGTGTTGAGAACTTCGCTGAGCTGGGTTTCCACCTCCAGAGCAGCGGTCGACGACAGCGGATCGGGCATCGCACGGCTCTTGGTGCGCGGGCCTGACCTCGGTTTCGGGCCGTTGCGTTTGACCGTGCTCTTGTCGTGGTCGCGCACCACCGCTTCGAGTTGGCGGACCGACCAGTCCGACTTGATGCACTCCCCTGCGATGCGAACCTGTTCGGCGGCATCGTCGAGCATCAGCAGGGCACGACCGTGGCCGGCGCTCAGTTCCCCTCCTGCGATGAGCTGGCGCAGGGCGCCCGGCAGCTGGAGTAACCGGATCGTGTTGGCGATACTCGCCCTGCTCTTGCCGACCCGACGGGCGATATCGGTCTGCGACAGCTGGAAGTCCTCCATCAGTTCCTGAAAGGCGAAGGCTTCCTCGATGGCGGTTAGGTCCTGGCGCTGGACGTTCTCCACCAGCGCTTCCTGGAGCGACCTCTCGTCGTCGACGTCCCTGACGATGGCGGGGATGTCGACGAGCCCTGCCATTTGAGACGCTCGCCAACGACGCTCGCCGGCGATCAGCTCGTAGTGGCCCCCGGCGCGTCGAACAAGAATCGGCTGGAGCACCCCGACGGATGCGATCGATGCGGCCAAACCCTGCAGCGACTCGTCGTCGAAGACGGTCCGCGGTTGGTGTGCATTGGCTCGGATGGCACCCACCGGGATCCGCCGCGGGTGTTCGCCGGTGTCGACCGTCGCCGATGACGGAGCCGTGGTGTTCGGTGGCCCGTCCTCGGATCCCGGGATCAGCGAATGGATGCCGGTCGCCATGTTCAGACCGGCTTGCGGGAACCGGCGACTTCGAGGGCAAGGTCCCGATAGGCGATGGCCCCACGGGAGCTGGGCGCGTACACGGTGATCGGTTGACCGAAGCTCGGCGCTTCGGACAATCGCACCGTACGCGGTATGACCGTTCTGCACACCTTTTCGTCGAAGTGGGCGCGCACCTCTTTGGCCACCTGAGCTGCGAGTTTGGTACGGGCGTCGAACATGACCAGAACGATCGTGGACACCGCCAGCGTCGGGTTCAGGTTCCGTTGCACGAGCGTCACGTTGCGTAACAACTGCCCAAGCCCCTCGAGGGCGTAGTACTCGCACTGGATCGGCACCAGCACTTCCGACGCCGCCGCGAACGCGTTGATCGTCAACAGCCCCAGCGACGGCGGACAATCGATCAGCACCATGTCGAAGTCGTCGGCGACTCCAGAGATGGCCGACTTGAGACGCGATTCCCGCGACATGGCGGGAACCAGTTCGATTTCAGCGCCGGCCAGATCGAGATTGGACGGGGCGATGAACAGGTTCTTCACAATCGACGCCTCGATCGCATCGTCGAGCGGAATCTGGCTGATGATCACGTCGTACATGGTCGATGTCAGATTGCGGGGGTTGATGCCGAGTCCCGTCGACGCATTCCCCTGCGGATCCAGATCGACGATCAGCACTCGGTGACCCAACTCCGCCGCAGCAGCACCCAAGCTCACCGTCGTCGTCGTCTTGCCCACGCCACCCTTCTGGTTCGCCACTGCGATCACTCGAGGTTTTCGACGGCCGGTCGCCGTCGTCGCAGGAGGGATGTCCATGTAGAGATCATTCTCCATTAGGGTGTTTCACGTTTCGTGCGACCATTTGACGTCAGCCTACTCGCCCGGTCGGTATCGCTGCGCTCTCAGCGGTGATCTGGCCTGGAGTCGGGCCAGCTTTCGCTGCGCCCACCAACCCATCGATGCCAGCGCGAGCTCCAAATCGGCGCTTGCGGCCGCATCCGAGGCGACCAACGTACGCTCACGATCCGCCGCGTCGGCAACCTCGACCATCAACTCGGCCACGCGCTGTCGGGCCTCCCGGGTCTCGGTGTCGGCTACCGCCCGAGCCCTGTCCGCCTCGGCCCGCCCGGCCCGCTCGCGGTCCAGTTCCTTGTCGAGACGATCATGCTGACTGCGCCAGTACTCCGCATCGGCTTCGGCCCGTTTGAGCTGGGCTTGCATACTGCCCTGCTCACCGCGCAATGCCTCGCTTCTGGCCTCCGCCGCGACCGCCCGCACCTCCGCGGCGGTAATCGCCTCCCGGACCGCCTTGAGTTCGGACTCGACATTTTCGGCCAGCAACCGCGCCACATCCTCCGACACGATTGCCGAGACCCGGGCGACCACATCTTGTGAACCCATCCCGTCCTGGTCCGGCGTCGGTTCCCGAAGTCGGGCCTCACCGGTTCGCAGCCATGACGTCGGCGGTCCAGCGACCGGTGCAGAGGAATCAGCGGCCGGTGCGGCTGCGGGCAGCGTGGTGGCTTCCGTCACGCCCGTGAGATCGATCATCGATGCTCTCAGCTCACCCGGTTCGTCCTCCGCTGGGGGTGGCGGTAGCTCGAACCGAGGGCTGGACCGCTCCTCGCTCACCTCCCAGTTCTCCCGGGCGGCGATGACCGCCAGCGACTCACGGGGTAGGACCCATGTCGCTCCGAACGGTCCCTGCACGAGCTGGGCCTCGTCGAGTTGGTTGTCCCGAATCCGACGACGCAACGTGTCGACCGAGACACCAAACATGTCGGCTGCCTCACGTAGACCGATCTGATCGACTGATATCCGGGCCATGCGACCGCGAGCCTAGGGGATACCCACGGGCAAGTGGGGGACAGGCCGGCCCCCGCCCGGACGTGGCGGCACGCTCGTCAAGGCGCCACGACCGAGACCTCGATGAGCGGGCGCGTCACCATGTGCTTCCAGCGCCGAAGTGGAGGGACCTCTCCAGTTCGATCGAACCGGACGATCGGCGCATCGGACCGATCCACCAGCTCAAAACCTGCCCTATGCAGCCCATCGGCAGCCCATCGGCGCCCGGTCGGCGGTTCACTCACCAAGAGCATCCCTCCCCTCCGCAGGAAGTGGGAAGCGACTTCGACCGTCGCCGAAGGCGGACCGAAACTCCTCGCCACCACGACGTCGAAGCATTGCGAGAATTCGGTGGGACGCTCAACCACGAGCTCCTCGGCCCGACCGGTCACAACCGCCACCCGATCCGAAAGATCCAGCTGAGCCACCGCCTCGCGAAGAAGGCGGGTTCGTTTGGTACGTGCGTCGAGGAGCACACCTCCGATATCCGGCCGCCACACGAACAACGGCAAGCCGGGCACACCTCCGCCACTCCCAAGATCCAACAGCGTCAATGGATGCATACGGCAAGGCATAGGCAGGGCATGGGCAAACCCCTCGGCATGTGTGAGGTGGTCGGTGACGGGAACCGGGCCGAGAAACCCGAGCTCCGCTGCTCGCTCGAGGACCGCTCGCAGCCCAGGCGACGCTGCCCTCGCCTGCACGCCGCCTACTCGACCAAGGGAGAGATCACCACCCGCCGACGGGGATCGGTCCCCACCGAACGGGTTTCGATTCCCTCGATGCCCGACAGGGCATCGTGTACGACCTTTCGATCCGCCGGCGACATCGGCTCGAGGGTCACCTCGGTGTTCTCGGTGCGAGCCTTCTGCGCCGCCTTGTCGGCGAACCTCGCCAGCGCGTCAGCCCGCTTGGCACGGTAGTTGCCCACATCCACCCGGATCCGGGCCGGGGACGAACCGCCCTTGAATGCCGCGATCTTGGTGAGCTCCTGGACCGCATCGAGCGTTCGACCCTTCGGGCCGACGAGGACGCCGTGCTGACCGGTGATATTGGCGCTCACAACCTCCTCCTCGACGGACAGTTCGGTCGATCCTTCCACCCCGAAGGCTTCGATGAGCCCGTCCAGGAATCTCCGTACGTTCGTGGTGACCTCGTCCATCGGTATCTCCTGTTTCTGGACCTTCGGTCGGTCCTTGGGTTTGTTCGATGTTTGCCCCCCGCCGGCCGCTTCCTTGCGAGATTGGCTGGCGCTCGACCCACGCCTCGCAGGCGACGAAGCGGTGCGCTCTTTGGAGGCCGGCTCGGGTGTGGGTTTGGCACTCGACCCCGCGGCCTGCTTGGCGTTCTTTGGTGCCCGCTCAGCCCTCTCACCGCTGCTGCTACGGCTGCGGTTCCGATCGTTCCGGCCACGTTTGCGGTCTCTTGGTGATTCGGTGCGTCGCGGCACGACCCGAGCCCGGACCCGTGCGTCACTCTTGCGGAGACCGAAAAACTTCGACTCGCCCTCCTCTTCGACGACGAATTCCGCTTCGCCATCCGGGACCCCGAGTTTGTCGAGCAGGTGTTCCTTGGCCTCATTCACCGTGGGGGCGGTCACCGTAATCCACTCCATCGTTACCTCTTCTTCCTTCGCGGCTGCGACGGTTTCGTGCCCTTGGGCGTGGTCCGCGAACTGCTCCCACCCTCGGTCTGCTTCTTCTTCGCTCTCGCCTTGGCCTGAATAGCCTTCTTGCGTTCGAGTTCGCGCTGGCGGCGCTGGTCAACCCTGTTCACCGGGACCTCAGGATCTGCTGAGGTGCCGTCTCCGTTGGTCTCCTTGGGTCTCTTCGTCGCCTTGTCCGTTGTCTGCGGCTTTGCCGGCTCGGCAGGTTTGGCCTTCTTTCGCTCGTGCAGTTCGGCCTGGAACGTGGCCTCCATCTCGTCCTTCTTCGAATAGATCGCCCGCGTGATGTAGGCCTGCTGGCCGATGCGGAACGAGTTCGATGTCGCCCAATACACGCTGAGGCCGAAGGGGAAGAAGAACGACCAGATACCGGTCAGGAACGGCAGATACTTCAGAATCGCCTGTTGCTGGGCCAAAACGGGCGATTCGTCACCGTCCTCGCTGGGTGAGCGCCGAGCCGTGATCTGCTTCTGCTGGTACCACGATGTTGCCACCAGGAACCCGATGACGATCAGGTACGGAATCGATTTCAGAATGCTGTCGGACAAGATCTCGTTGGGCTGAGCGCCCAAATCGAAGACTCGAAGGAATGTCATCTCCTTCTCGCCGATCAGATCTCTGAACATCTCCGAGGTCGGGTCGAGGTAGCGGGGATAGAACGAATTCGGGTCGGGTGCGTCAGCCGCTCGATCCTGCACGTCGTACACCTTGTAGACGACGTCGCTGAACGGGGCATCCTGGATCCTGCGAGTCAACCCCCGTATCACCTGGAACAGGACCAGGAAAACGGGCGCCTGGGCCAGTACTGGCAGACAGCCACCGACGGGGTTGATGCCGTGCTCGCGGTACAACTCCATCATTTCTGTATTCATCTGCTCTTTGTCGTCTTTGAACTCTTTCTGAATACGTTTGAGTTCAGGTGCGACCATCGACATTCGAATGGTGCTCTTGGTCGCTTTGAGCGTCAGAGGCATCACCATGATCATGATGAAGATCGTCAGGAGAATGATGGCGAAGCCATAACTGCCGCCGACAACGGGGAGACCGTAGATCCCCGAAAGCAGGCGGGCGATGAACTGGATCAGGTTGTCGATCACGGTGCGGGTGCCTCCGGAACGGGGTCATAACCATGGGAACCGAACGGATGACAGCGTGCGATCCGGCGCAGCGCCAGCCAGGATCCACGTGCGGCTCCGAATCGTTCGATCGACTCGGTTGCGTATGCCGAGCAGGTCGGGATGTATCGACAGCGCGGCGTTCTGGCCGGAGCGGTGGCCCGGTACAGGCTGATCAGCCGCAGAAGCACCCGTGTCATCATCGCTTCGGCTCCGGTTCGATGATGGCGCGGCAATGGCGGACCAACTCCGGATGCGACACGGTCAAGGCGGGGCGGGCCGCGCCCAGGATGACATGTGACGTGCCGACCGGGCCCAGGGTCATCGCTTCACCGACGCAGTGCCGCAGGCGCCGACGCATCCTGTTGCGCTCGACGGCGTTGCCGAAACGTCTTCCGATCGTGAAGCCCAGACAAAGCGATGTCGAACCGTCACGGCTCAGCAGTACACGAGCCCGCAGTGGGCCTGATCGCCGCAATTGCCCCGAGGACTCCACTAACCGAAAGTCGTTGCGATGGGAAAGACGTTCGATCACGCGCTCAAGCGGAGACGACCCTTTTGCCGACGCGATCGTAGGATGGCTCGGCCGCCCCGAGTCGACGCACGATGGCGGAACCCATGCTTGGTGGTTCGTTTGCGATTGTTGGGCTGGAACGTCCTCTTCACGGGGACACCTCGTCGTTGGGTTGTGAGGGAGGACTCAAGGAGTCCGGAGCAAACCTGGTTGCCGGCGAAACGGACACGGTGGCCACGTCATCACACTCAGCACCAACCGCCGGCGGCGGTGCGCACGTCCCCAAGGCTAGTGGTCCGCACGACAAATGACTCCACGCACCTTCCATGGCCGCCTCCGCCGCGTATGCACTTTCGTCAAAGGGCAGTTCACACGCCGTTTTGAGGATTTCTGTGGCGGTGGATAACGCGGCGGAGTAGGTTCTCTACCTCCGGGGGACACTCGTGCGGAGCATCCGAGGGACACCGCAGACGCGTTCGTTTTCGACGTTCCCAGCCAAATCTCGAAGGTGTCACCGGACCTGGTCGGCACCACCGCAACCCTCTCATCACCGCCACTCTCGAGGAACGCATGACGCTCGCACCCAACTCCGATGAGGAGACCCTCGTCGCCGTCGTCCAGCATGTGAAAGACGGGCTCAAGGAATTCGTGTCGGGCGGGATCTACCGCTCGACGGTCCAGTCCATCCAGCCGCTCCACCTCGACGAACTGGTTCTCGACCTTGCCGTCCCCAGCGAGCTGCACCGCAACCGAATCGACACCTACCTCGTCGAGCGAATGCAGCAGATCGCCACCGAGTATCTGGGTCGTCGGGTGCAGGTCCGGGTGACGGTCTCACAGATGAGGCTCGAAACCGAACACCTCGGCGGAGGAACCGTCGGTGCTCTAAACGACCAACGAGCCGGCACGTCAACCATCGATCTCCGGGCGAACGAACCCGATTCCGGAACCGCCCCTCGATCCGGATCGGCGCGCTCGGCCAACGCCGGCGAATACACATTCGAGAACTTCGTCATCGGGAACTCGAACCGGTTTGCCCATGCCGCCTCGGTCGCCGCATCAGAGGCGCCGGGGGAGAAGTACACGCCGCTGTTCATCTACGGCGGCTCCGGGCTCGGAAAGACGCACCTCTTGAAGGCTTTTGGACACCACGTCAACGAGCTCTTCCCGCACAAGACCGCCCTCTTCATCACGACCGAGGAATATCTCACCCAGTTCGTCGCCGCCATCGGATCGAACTCGGTGCCGGCATTCGCTACAAAAATGCGCCGGTTGGACGTGCTGCTGATCGATGACATCCAATTCATCGCCGGGAAGAGCGGACTGCAAGAGGAACTGTTCCACACGCTGAACACGCTGTACGACCTCGGTTCACAGGTTGTCATCAGCTGTGATTCCAAACCGGACGGGATCCGTGATCTCGAGGAGCGACTCCGGACTCGTTTCAGTCAAGGTCTTGTCGTCGATGTGCAACCACCGGACATCGAGACCCGAATGGCCATCTTGCAGGCACTCGCCGAACGCATCGGCTTCTGGTTGCCGAGCGATGTGGCCGATTTGATCGCCAACCGCATCTCCGACAACGTGCGGAGTCTCGAAGGCGCGCTGCGCCAGGTGTACGCCCGCTCGAACCTGTTCAACGATGCGATCACACGGGAACTGACCGAGTCGGTGCTCAAAGAGCTCGTGCCTGCCTCGGAGGTCCAGATCTCGGTCGATCTGATCCTCGAGGAAACCGCTGCGGTGTCCGGCTACACCAAAGAACAGCTCGTCAGTGCCTCCCGCAAACGGGCGCTCGTTCAATACCGGAAGATCGCCATGCATCTCGCCCGCGAGATGACCAACCATTCACTGGCCGAGCTCGGGACTCTGTTCGATCGAGATCACACGACCGTGCTCCATGCGGTGACGAGCAGTGAGCGACTCCTGGCCGAGAAAGCCGAATTCTACGAACGGTACATGAAGATCCAACGGGCGATTCAGGAACGGGTCCGTCGTGGTGAGTGACCGGTGTGAACAAGCCGTGGAAAGCAAGACCCCGACTCACCGACGGCGAGTGGATAGTGTGGGGATACCTCATTACGTATCGCCACCATCGGTCGACAACATGGGGAACCCACATGTCTCGTGGGGAAACGTACAGTGCTGCGAGCTGGACAAATCGTGCTTATCCACAATCCACAGTCCCTACTACTACCACTGGGTTTCAAAGAAGAAGAGAACGGGTTCAGTAGTGAGCGCCCTTGACTGCGTTGCACATGGCCCGATGAGCCGGTTAGACAGTCACGACAACGAAAAGGGAGACAATGAAGTTTCGGTGTGAACGAGACGCTCTTACAGAAGCGATTGGCATTGCGGGGCGAGCGGTCGGTTCATCGAGCGGAAGCGTCGGCCTGTCGGGTATCCAGGCAACCCTCAACGGTGACCGACTCGAGCTGACCGGCTCGGATCTGGATCTGACAATTTCGGCGCAGATCCAGGTGAGCGGCCAGAGCGATGGGCGCGTCGTGATCCCGGCCAAGTTGGCCGAGAGCATTGTCAAGTCCTTGCCACCCGGCGCCGTCAACTGTTCGGCAGAAGACGAAGAGCTGCTCATCGCTGCGGGTCGCAGCGAATTCAGCATCCGACTGATCTCGGCCAATGAGTTCCCAACCGTCGCCGAGGCTGACGAGCAATTCA
The DNA here is from genome assembly GCA_024638805.1 of Acidimicrobiales bacterium. Taxonomy (GTDB): domain Bacteria; phylum Actinomycetota; class Acidimicrobiia; order Acidimicrobiales; family SZUA-35; genus JABDIY01. The sequence continues at coordinate 2,541 of JAHEJO010000024.1, read as the reverse complement.
TCGAGTTGCCTGCGGACGCACTTGTCGAAGCGTTCAAGCAGGTAGTGACCGCAGCGAGCACAGATGACTCACGCCCTGTGTTGACCGGGGTATACGCCTCGGCCGAGGCCGATGGGCTCCGCCTCGTTGCCACCGATTCCTATCGGCTGGCGATGCGTGATATCGCCGGCGCTGCCGAAGTTCTACACGAGGGCGCCTCGGTGCTGATCCCGGGTCGAGCCTTGAGTGAGCTGGGCCGGCTCCTGTCACGCGGTGACAGCGTGCGTATGCACCTCGGTGAACAGGAAGCTCGCTTCGAGGTCCCCGGCGCCCGCCTTTCGACCCGCCTACTCGAAGGAACCTTCCCGAACTATCGGGGTCTGATTCCCGAACATCATCCGAATGTATTGACCGTCGATCGTTCGACCCTCCTCGAAGCCCTCAAGCGTGTCAGCCTTCTGGCCAGGGACAACACGCCTGTTCGGCTCGAGATGTCGGCCGAGGGTCTGAAGCTCGCGGCGATTGCCCAGGATGTCGGTTCGGCCCAGGACGTCGTCGAGGCGAACTACAGCGGGACCCCGCTCACCATCGCCTTCAACCCCCAGTTCCTACGGGAGGGTCTCGAGGTGGCACCCGGTGAAGAGGTGGCGCTCAACACGATCGACGAGCTGAAGCCGGCGCTGTTGCGTTCGTCGGTTGCACCCGACTTCCTGTACCTGCTCATGCCTGTCAGGGTCTCGTAGTCGATCCGATCGGACCTTCGACCCGGTGAAGCTCCACCAGATCTGGTTGGTTGACTTTCGGTCACACGCCGAGCTGTCATTGGAACTGGCCGAGGGTCTGACCGCGGTGATCGGCCCGAACGGGGCCGGAAAGACCAACCTGCTCGAGGCGATCGGTGTTCTTTCGCTTCTCCGTTCGTTCCGAGGTGTACCGACCGACCGCATGATCAGGCGCCATGCGGACAGAGCGGTCGTGCGAGCGACCGGCGAGCGGGACGGACGTCCTGTTCTGATCGAGCTTGAGCTGTCACCCTCGCGTTCGACCGTGTACGTCAACAAGCAGCGTCTGCAGCGCAACCGCGACCTCCTCGGAGCGTTGCGGGTCACGGTGTTCGCCCCCGAAGACCTTGCGATCGTCAAAGAAGGACCGTCGGCTCGGCGTGAGCTGATCGACGAATTGATGGTTGCGCTCGATATCCGAAACGATGTGGTGTTGGCTGACTACGCCCGTGTGGTTCGCCAGCGCAACATGCTGTTGAAGCAAGCCAAGGGTTCCCTGGATGGCGACGTCGAGATGACCCTCGACGTCTACGACGGGCAGCTGAGCACGCTTGGTGAACGGATCACGTACCTCCGGGAGCACGTTCTCGAAGTGTTGATGCCTCGCGTGGCGGAGGCGTACGCCCTGCTCGCCGGGCGGTCGGGCGAGATCATCGCCAACTACCGTCGTTCCTGGCACACCGAGTCGATTGCCGACGCGGTCGCATCGGGTCGCGGTGGCGATCTGGTGCGTGCGATCACGTCGGTCGGCCCACACCGTGACGAGATCGGTTTCCGTATCAACGGTTTCGATTCGCGGACCGAAGCGAGCCAGGGAGAGCAACGTACCTTGGCATTGGCGCTGAGGCTCGCCGGTCATGAGCTCGTGACCGACCGCGTCGGCGAACCACCGCTTCTGTTGCTCGACGATGTGCTGTCCGAACTCGATACCGACAGGGCCTCAGCGTTGCTGGCCAACCTGCCGCCCGGGCAGACCCTGATCACGAGTGCCACCGAGTTGCCCGACATCGTCGGTCCGGATGCTGTCGTGCGACTCGTGCCCCCCGATGAACGGGTCCCCGATTCAACCGACCATCCGGCCGGTGACGAGGTTCTGAGTTGAATCGGGACCCGTACGACGATCCTGTTGGCATCACGCTCGGTCAGGCGATGGATCGGTTCCTGCGCCATCTCTCGTCGGTCCCCGCCGACACCCTCACCGGCCTGCGGCGGGTCTGGCCCGAGGTGGTCGGTCCAACGCTGGTCGGTGTCTCGCGGCCGGTCGCACTCACCGATGGCATCCTCTTGATCACGTGTGACGACCCAACCTGGGCGGCGCAGTTGAAGTGGATGGAACGAACGATCTGTGAGGAGGTCGAAGCACGCTTTCCCGGGGTCCACGTGACGGGGATACAGGTCCGCCAACGGCACCAGTAAAGGACCTGCGACTGGTAGAATCGGTGTCTTGACGAATCCTGAGACAGCAGCCGGAAACCCCGGCATGTCAGCGGCTGATTCCGGTGGTGGAGGAGTCGGCGTCTCGGCGGGCACGTCCAGCTACGGGGCCAAGGACATTCAGGTCCTCGAGGGCCTCGAGGCTGTTCGGAAACGGCCCGGCATGTACATCGGTTCAACCGGTCCGCTGGGTCTACACCATCTGGTTTGGGAGGTTGTTGACAACGCGGTCGACGAGGCGATGGCCGGCTATTGCGATCTCATCTCCGTTCGGATCATGGATGATGGTGGTGTCGAAGTCGTCGACGATGGTCGAGGGATTCCTGTCGATCCCCATCCGAAGTAC
>JAHEJO010000023.1 GCA_024638805.1 Acidimicrobiales bacterium | reverse complement strand
TCCGTTCATCGAGGGCGTCAAGAACGGCGAGGGACGCCTCATGGGCTTCGGGCACCGGGTCTACAAGGCGTACGATCCGAGGGCTCTGATCGTCAAGGGCCAGGCCGATGCGGTGTTCGACGTGACCGGCAAAAGTCCCCTGCTCGACATCGCCATGAAGCTCGAGGAGATCGCCCTCAACGATGACTACTTCAAGAGCCGCAACCTGTATCCCAACGTCGACTTCTACACCGGGCTGATCTACCAGGCCATGGGCTTCCCGCTCGACATGTTCACCGTTCTGTTCACGATCGGGCGGATGCCGGGTTGGCTGAGCCACTGGCAGGAGATGCTCGAACAGGACCAGCGGATCAGCCGCCCCCGGCAGTTGTACATCGGGCCGGACGAACGCCAGTACGTCCCGGTGGACCAGCGATGATGGTGTTCCCAGCGAGTCGCTGACGCCCCAGATCAGATCGTTCTGACGTTGGCCAAGGGATTGGCCGGCCAGCGTCGCAGGGTGACCGAGGCGTCGACCGCCACGATTCCGTCGGTGGAGACCAGGAGAGGGTTCAGCTCGATGGCTGCGATGTCCGGCACGAACTCTGCGATCGTCGACAGTCGTTCGCACAGCGGTCGAAGCAATGCCGGATCGGCGTCGCCGAGCAGTTCCCGTACGCCGGGGGCCGACAGCAGCATGTCCACGTCGGTTCGATCGGCCGGGAGGACGATCTGGCCGATCGGCGGTAGTAACGAACGGCTCAGGCCGCCGACACCCAGGTAGAGGTGTGAACCGATCGAGGGGCTCTGGGTCAACGTCACCCGAGCGTGAGCGCCGGGCGGCTGCATCGACTGCACGATCATGGGGCGGTCATCTCCGCCGCCCATCCGGCTGAACGTGCGGCGGAGATGCTGCTTGTGGCGGATGTCGAGAACGGTCCCACCCGCCTCACCCGCCACACGGTTGTCCTTCCACGCCGCTTTGAGCGCCACCGGGAACCCGAGATCATCGGCGGCGGCCACAGCACCGCCGGTGGATCGCACCTCGACCGATGGTGCGATCGACAAACCGAGGAGTTTGAACAGCCCCGCCGACTCGGCATCCGATCCGAGCAGGGTGCGTTCAGCGGCGTGGGCGAGGAGCTCGTCCACCGTCGCACGGATCGACTCGCATTCCTCTGCATCACCGGCCACCGGCGGCTCGGCATGGGTCTGCCGCCACCGCGAATAGGACGCCATGCGACCGAGCGCGTTGGCGGCTTGTTCGGGAAACGCGAACGTGGGCGGCCCGTTGCCGTGGCTCAGAGCGCCGACGAGGTTCACCGCCACGACGGGCTTGTCGACGGCCCGGTCGACGTCGTGGACGATGCGGCGCAATTCGTCGAGAGGCAGACTCAGGGTCGGCACCAGAGCCAGGAACACCGAGTCGACCGACTCGGAGACCGCGGCGGCCACCACCGTCGCCTCGAACAACGCCGCATCGGTCGATGGGGTAAACGCCACGGTGTCGGTGTCGTCGATGAGAACTGATCCTGACGTCTCCGCCGAATCGTTCCTGCCGACGATCCCCGGCGGCGCCACCACCTCCAGACCCGCCTTGCGACATGCAGCCCTCGCCAAAGACGCAACCGACCCGGCATTGGACACGATCACCACGCGGTGTCCGTTGGGCAGGGGTTGGCGGCTGAACAGGTTGACCTGGTCGACCAGTTCGGACACGTGGTCGACGACCACCACTCCCCCGGCCTTGGCGACCGCGGTGAGGTCTGGATCGCCCGGCCCGACCGCGACCACCGGTTTGATCGCACTGATGTGCCGTGCCACCTTCACGAAATTGCGCGGATTGCCGAAGTTCTCCAGGTAGAGGGCGACCGTGGTGGTTGTGGAATCGCGCAACCAATACTGGAGGACGTCATACACCGACACGTCCGCTCTCATTCCGGCAGACAGGAACGTGCTCACGCCGAGCTCCTCGATGGCGAACTTGTTGAGCAGCGCGGCGCCGAGCGGACCCGACTGTGACAGCAGCCCGATCGAACCAGCCGGTACCTCTACGGGAAGGAAGTGGGCGTTGAGCGAGGTCTGCGGGTCGGTGTTGACGACCCCGTAGCTCATCGGACCGACCATCCGTACACCGTTCTTGCGGACCAGATCGACCAGTGACCGCAATCGCTCCTGACCGTACGGACCCAAGTCGTTGAAGCCGGACGACACCACCAGGACGGCCTTGACACCTGCGTCGATGCACTGCTCCACGGCCTCGAATACCGCTTGGGCCGGGATCGCGATGATCGCCAGGTCGACGACGCCGTCATGGTCGCCGATCGCCTTCACGGTGACCACATCCAGGATCTTGTCGGTGGCGTTGTGGTTCACTGCGATGACGTCGCCGCTGAAACCGCCGTCGACGATGGCACGCAACAATTCGTGACCGATCGACCTGGGCTTGCGGCCGGCGCCGACGACGGCGACGGACGAAGGATGGAAGAATCTCCCGACCGCCTGGCTGCGAGCTCGCTGTTCCCTCGCATCGATGGCGGGCTGGGCGACACGGGTATCCGATATCCCGAGGACGACGGCGATGACGCCGTCGTCGAATCGAGTCGACACGTCGAACCCTGCGTTCTTGAAGACCCCCAACATGCGGTAGTTCTGTGGCAGTACCGTCGCTGTGAACGTGGTGATGCCGCGTTCCCGGGCCCGCTGGGCCAGGTATTCGAGCATGAGCGTGGCGACCCCCCGACCATGGTGTTGATCGTCGACGAAGAACGCCACCTCTGCAGAGGTCCCACTTTCGCCCTCGTACCGGGCGACACCTACCAGCTCGTCGCCCAGGATGGCGACGAACGCCATACGCTTTTCGTAGTCGATGGTCGTGAAGTAGGTGAGCTCCGACTGGCTCAATTCGGACCGGTACCGAAAATAGCGGAAGTAGATGCTTTCTTCGGACTGGCGGTTGTGGAAGCGGCCGAGCCGTTCGGCATCATCGGGTCGGATGGGACGGATGCGGACGGTCGAACCGTCTTTGAGAAGCGCATCGGTCTCCCATTGCGACGGGTACCCCTCGGGAAGTTCGCCCACGAGCCAACCCTAGCCTCGGCCGAACGGCGGACTGCCGAAGCGAACCCGTCGACCGATGTGCCGTCGGGCACTCTCGCTCAGCTCAGCAGGGCCGCCAGCCCCGACGCCCGGCGAATCGGGTTGCCGATCGCAGCCCGCACGGCTTCTGCGGTCGCGACCACGGTGACCTGCTCCTTGGCGCGTGTCACACCGGTGTAGAGCAACTCTCGGGTCAGGATCGGGGATCCGGTGTCGGGCAATGCGATGACGGCGTGGTTGAACTCCGATCCCTGGCTCTTGTGGATGGTCATCGTCCACCAGGTGTCGAGCTGACCGACCTGGGCCGGATCGAGAGGTTCGGGGTTGCCGGAGTCGGGAAACACGACCCGACGGCGACCATCGTGCTGGACGACGATGCCGGTGTCGCCGTTGAACAGGCCGAGCAGGTAGTCGTTGGCGGTCGCGATCACGGGTTTGCCGACATACCACCGTCCCCGGTGGGCGCGGCCGGAGATCGCCGACAGGACCCCGGTCTCGATGCGCGCCTGCCACGCATCCCGTCCGTTGTCACCCTTGCGAGTACCGCACAACAGCTTGGTGTGACCGATGCGATCGAGCGCGCCCGGACCGTCGCCGCCGGCCGCCAGCTCGAGGGCGGCACAGCCATTGACCACAGCTCGTTGGAGGATCGGCGCCGAGTCGGCCAGGTCCGTCAGCGCCACATCGCTGAACGTCGGGTCGCCGAGGATGTCCAGCGCGCGGTCGGCGTTTCCGAGCCGGATCGCCTCGGACAGTTTCGCCACACCCGAGGATTCTGCAAACCGGCGAGCCTCGCTGAGCGCCACGATCGACTCGCCCACAACCCCGTCGGTTCTGGTGATGTCACCGAGGACGGCTCCGGCTTCCACGCTGGCCAGCTGGTACGGATCACCGACGAGGACGAGCCGGGTATCGGATCCGATCGCATCGACCAATCGGCCCATCAGGGGCAGGGACACCATCGACGCCTCGTCGACGACCACCACGTCGAACGGGAGCGGGTTGTTCCGGTCGTGGCGAAAGCGAATCCCATCGCGATATCCCAAAAGCCGGTGGACCGTGGACGTATTGAGATCGGCCAGACCCGGCCCTTCGGCAAGATCGGTCGCCGCCGCGTAGAGCGCCTCCTTCATCCGGCTGGCCGCCTTGCCGGTCGGTGCTGCGAGACCGATCCGCACCGGTCGAGTCGCGTCAGCGATGAGCGCGGCAAGAACCCGGGTGATCGTATAGGTCTTGCCCGTCCCCGGTCCCCCGGCGATCACCGTGAGACGATTCGACAAGGCGTGTTCAGCGGCCCGGCGCTGTGGTCCGTCGCCGGGCAACATCGCCGCTATCGCCTCGAGCGCGGCGTCCGAACCAACGGTCGGCGCGTTGGCCAGACCTCGCAGGCTGGCCGCCACCCGCTCTTCGTAGGCGAAGTACCGCTCGAGGTAGAGCAGACCGTTGGCAAACACCATCAGAGCCGCCGGTTCACCGGTGTCGAGGCGATTCTGACCACCGCGCACCACCGGATCGAGCCAGCCATTCCTGAAGAATCGCTGGAGGGTGGCCAGCCACATCTCCGGGTCGGGCCACTCGAGCGGTTCAGTCCCAGCCGTGTCGTGGACCCGGGCCGGGACGTCGACCGCGGCGGTGCTCGCCACGGTTGTGACGTCGAGCGCCACATGCCCGAGTCGGGGCGCCCGTGAGCACAGCGCTGCAGCCAAGACCACACTCTGGCGATCTGCGGGGTTCTGAGCTCGCGGCACCAGCATCCGATCGACGAGAGCCCCGAACCCGACATCAACAGCCGACAGCACGCTCGCGTCCACGAAAGGCTGAATCCACTCGAGCTCGGCCGGAGCCGGTGGCGCGAGATGGGCCCGGCTCACCGGTGCGCTCCGCGGTGGAGAAGGTCGCTGAGCTCGACCACCAGTTGAGGTGGTATCGGCCACGAGAAGACGCCGTGGGGCGCCGGGCCCGTGAGAGGGGTCTCGGGCCCGATCATCCCCCTGACGAAGAGATAGGCGGCACCGCCGAGGTTCTCGACCGGCTGGTAGGCGCCTTTCAACCGCCACCGCAGATAGCGGTGGAGTGCCACCGAGTACAGCAGGGCTTGAAGCGGATAGTCGTGGTGGGCCATCGCAACGGCCATCCCGTCGACCGAGTAGTCCTGGAGTTGGAGCGGCGTTCGGTAGGTGCCGAGCCGGTTGGTCTTGTAGTCGACGATCACATACCGGTCGGGACGGTCAGCCGATCGGACCCGGAAGATCCCGTCGATGGCCCCGGTCAGATGACCGGCGAGGTCGATGTCGATAGCTCCAGCTGCCAGTTCCTCGGCCCAACCCGTCAACGGGTCACCAGCGCCCAGATGGCGACGGATCAGGGTCCCGACATCGGCGGGTCGCGCTCGCGTGGCGGGATCGCCATCGGGGGCCAGCTTCAGCTCGAAGGTCATCTCGTCGAGGCGGTCCCGGCGCGTGAAATCCCGCAAGGGCCGGTGGTCGAACAGAGGTCCGAGAGGCGTGTTGATCGCCGCCGCCAAACCTTCGGTGAGCCCGGGGCGCTCGACGTTCCACGCTGACCATGCTGCCGCGGTCCCGACCTGTTCGTCGAGGTCTGCGACGATGTCGGCGGCGGCGAAATCGACCAGTTCGAGGACGCGGTGGACGAGGGTTCCGAAGGCGGCCCCACCGGCGATGTTGCCGAGCGGCAGGACCGAGCCGGCCTCGTCGGAATCGTCGACGGTGAGCCCGTCCGGCGTTGCCTCGTCGCTCGCCCCCTGCTCGGGCCCGGACCCCCCTATCGAGCCCGGATCGCCGACCGCGGCCGAGCCGTCGGGCTGGGCCCGCGAGCTGCTGATCCGAGTGAACGACCAGCGACGGGCGGCCCGGTCGAACGACCGGTCGATCGTGGCCACCGCAAGTTCGGCTGGTGCGGCGACTTCGCCGGGCGTCCGCACCACGGCTCTGGTTCCGATGTCGATGACCGAAGCCGAGAACGCCCCATCGGAGCTCTCGATCCGTTGGATCAGCTCGTCCACTGCGCGGTTCGCATTTGGAGGTGCAGGACCACCGAACAGGAGGGTGTCCAACGCCGACGGTTCCTTGCTCTTCTTGCGCGCCGAACCGTAGAACAGGATCGCCCTGTGAGCGGCGCGGGTGACGGCCACGTAGATGAGACGACGCATTTCGCCGTCGACCTCGCAGCGAACCCGGTCGTCGAATTGAGCATCGGGCCACACATCCTTGGATGGAACCATGATCGTGCGGCCTTCCTCGGGATCGTCGAGCGCCGACGGTCGCCGATCCGTGGGCCTGGTGTGAAGACCCACCGCGATCACGACCGGGAACTCGAGGCCTTTGGACGCGTGCACGGTCATGATCTGGACCGCGTTGTCATCGGACTCGGTGCGACGGGCAAAAGACTCGACTTCCTCGTCGTCATCGACCTCGGACATCATGACCTCGAACCGCGCCACCAACCGATGGATGTGATCGGCCGACCCGTCCTGTTGGAGAAGTTCGCGGATGTGGTTCAGATCGGTCAGGTTCCTTTCTCCGTTGCTCCCGGCGAGCAACCGCTCGGCAACTCGGTTCGCCTGCCACAGCTCGTCGAAGAAACGGTTCAGCCCTTCGCGTTCGAGGGTGTCGGCCCACGCGCTGAGGGTCGTCTGCAGATCGGCAACCACTGAGGCAGCCCGATCGAGATGATGGTCGCCGTCTGCGATCCGATCCCACGGCTGACCGAAGAACCAACCGAGCGCCGCCGCTCGGACTCGTCGCTGGCTGGCCGGAGACGCAACAGCGCGCAGCACGGTGAGCAGCTGACTGGCAGCTTCGGTACCCAGGACGGACCCGACCTTGCCGACCACCGATGGCACCTTGGCCCGGGTGAGCTGGCGTTGGATGGGCGGGGCCTCAGCATGGCCTTTGACGAGGATGGCGATGTCGCGGGGAACGACCCGCCGGATCTCATCCGTTCCGAGGTCGGGGATCGTACCGTCGTCGAGTAACTCGACAACCGCGCGGGTCAGATCGGCGGCGATCTGGACTCGACCGACCTCGGCGGGGGCCTCGAGGTCGGGCACGAACCTCACCTCGACGCCCGAGCGACACCGGTCCCCGACCATCAGCGTGGCACCGCCGTCGTCAGCGCATTTCACGTCGACGAACGCGATCTCGTCGTTTCCGAACGTCGCTCCATCGAAGAGAGCTCGAGCGCCCGACAGCAGTCGGCGATCCGACCTCCAGTTCGTCGCCAATGTGTAGCGCTCACCGCTCGTCCTCACGGCGGCGAGGTAGCTGTTGACGTCGGCGCCTCGGAAGCGATAGATCGACTGCTTCGGATCACCGACGGTGATCAGCGTCGCGTTGCCGAACAGCGTCTCGAGAAGCTGCCATTGCACACCATCGGTGTCCTGGAACTCGTCGATCAGAGCGACGGCGACTCTCGACCTGATCGCGTCCACGAGGTGCCGACCGACAACCGGATCGACGACCAGGTCGCGAGCGGCACTGAGCAGGTCGTCGAAGCCGAGCACGGCCTGTTCTCGTTGGATCGTTCGGACCCGTGCAACGACATCGCCGACGACCTCGGCCAGGATTCTCGTCGCTTCTTCGTTGTCCCGGAAGCTTTTCCGGGAACGGCGGTCGGCGGCTTCGTGTTCTACCTCTGCGGCGGTGGGACGCAGCTGAGCGTGGCTTCGCTGCAACGCCATCGCCGCTCCATCTCGCACCGACCCGGCGCTCACCGGTGTGCCACCGGCGGCGCCCCGATTCGCGAGCACGTCGGCCAGGCCCTGTTCCAGAACCACTTTGGTGTCCTCGGTCAGGGTTGCATCGGGGTTGCTGGTGGCCGAGAGACCCTGCTCGGCCAGGAGGTTCTGGGCGAAGGAGTGAATCGTGCCGATCGAGGCGGTATCGAAGTCGGCGAGTGCGAGTTCGAGCCGGGACACACGACGACCGAGCTCCGCATCATCGCAATCGAGAACGCAATGCAGCACCGGGTCGTCGAGGGAGTCGAGTGAGCCTCGCGCTCGTGATGCAGCCGCATCGTAGGCCCGCACCAGTTGGGTGCGGATCCGATCCCGGAGTTCGGCCGCAGCGGTTCTGGTGAAGGTGACGACCAGGATCTGCCCGATCTCTGCGCCCTCGGCGACGTAGCGTACGACCAGTCCGGCGATACTGAAGGTCTTGCCGGTGCCGGCGCTGGCCTCGAGCGCGGTCCGACCGCGGGGCACGTCGGCACCGAGATCGAAGTCGGCGTACGGGATCGGGGACGACGTCACCTCAGCTCCCTGGTGGTGACGCTGTTCTCTCGGAGTTCTTCGAGAAAGCCTCTGAAGCGAAGAAACCGCGACGGGTTCAGTGGATCTCCGGGATCGGCCGGGTCAGCCCTGACGTCCAGGAGTTCAGCGCCGCTCAGCTTGCCGTACGCGGCCAACACGTACGCGTCGCGCTGCATGCCGAACCGATCGTCCCACCCCTTGAGGTAGGGAGTTTCTGTGGTGCCAGCGACCCCGACCTTGGCCAAGATCGGCAGTGGTTCCCGAAGGGCGCGCCGGTGGAGGTCGACGAGTTTGATCAGCACATGTGATGCGCGGGCGGCCCGCTCGGCAGAGGACTCGCCTCGCATGCTGAGTTCGCTGACCTTGGAGTTGGCGGCGCCCTTACGGGACACGAGGATCGCCCGCCAGGGCGTCTCCTGTGCGAGGAGGGTGAGCGCGCAGAGGTCGAGCCACAAAGGCAGGAGCTGGCGATCATCCTCCGCGGACGCCGTGATCCGGATCGGCCCGATGGCCTGTGGTTCGTGGACCCCTTCAAGGCGACCAGCGAAACGATGCCCGTCGACGGCAAGGTCGACGGACACCGCCTTGCCTCGGTCCCGGACCCCGAGCCGGTCGAGCGTGTCGACCATCGCCTCGGCCAGTTCGGTCAGTCTGATCACTTCGTCGTCGCCAGCCGGCCCCGCTGGAAACGAGCCCCGGGCACGAATGACGTTGACGAACGACGCGACGTTTGAGTACTCGCGAGTCCGATCGATGCACTCGGTGAGTGTCTGCCAGTTGAGTAGCGCGTCCCTGGCGACCGGCAGGTTGTCGGAGACAACGTCGGTGACGCCAGGAAAGGAGGCCTGCAGCCGATCCTGAATCAAGAACTTGGGAGCGTTGACGACGACCCGGCCCAGGTCGGCGAGCTCGATCACGTCACCGTGGGGCGGGTCGAGAATGGTGGCGGCATCGACATCATCGACCCGCCTCGCCTTGGCTCGGGCCGCATCGAGTGCGCAGGGGTCGAAGCTGAACGGCTTCGCCGAGTCGAAGTTCTCGAGCGCAAAGCTGTGCCGCGGGTGAAATCGTTCGATCTGGCGTCGGAGGCCTGCGCTGCTCCCCGGGTCGACGATCGATGCGATCTCGGTGAGAAGTTCTGCGACGGCGATGCTGTGGGGAACATCGGAGTTGGACCTGATGTCTCGTCCCGTACGAGTGATGACCAGCTTGTCGCCCGCCGAGAGGACCACCTCGAGCAGCGACTGGCGCTGGTCGGCACGGCGGTCCGGGTCGCCCAGGTCCGGTTTGTTCCCCAGCAGATCATCGCCGTTCACCGAACGACGCTCCATGGCGTCCTCGTCGAGTCCGAGTATGCAGATCATCCGGTGGGGAACCCATCGAAGAGGCCGAAGTGAGGTGAACGTGATCGCGCCGTCGAAGAAGCGGGGACGGGCCGGACGTGCACTGAGCGATTCGTCGAGCAACTGGGCCACCTCACGCACCGACAGTTCGACCGACCCAGCGTGGGCGAGTTCGGCGTCGGCGACGACATCGGCGATGGCGGCCCGGACTCGTTCGATCTGCCATTGTTCGCTGAACGGCAGCTGGAAGAAATCGGTCACCGCATTGGAGAGGCGGGCGTTCCACTCGTGCAGCGGTGCGGGCTGGTTCCACTCCTCTTCGATCTTCACGAGACGGTGGATCAGCGCCATCAGTTTGTCGAGAACATCGACCCCTCCACCTTCGACCCCCAAGGCGGGCACCCTGCCGGGACCGAGCACCGGCTGATCGTCGTGGACAGCCATGCCGACCAGCAGCTGGTCGAGGCCGTGACACCAGGTGTTGGTCGGCAGGTTCGGCAGACCGTTCCTGGTCCGATTCGTCTCGTTCAATCCCCACCTGATCTCGGTTGCACCGAGCCAGCGCTCGATCTGATGGAGCGCGTCGGTGTCGAACATGAACGCGTCGGCAACCGGCTGGCGACCGCAGAAGTCGAGCACCTCGCTGGCCGTGTAACGACCGCCCACCAGTCGCACGAGTGACATCAGCGCGGTGGGGAGCGCATCGTCGATGCGCACCTCACGGTCCGTGATCGTGTAGCGCACCCGGGGTGGGCCGCGGCGACCGGCCGTACCGGAGTCGGTGGAGGGGCCCAACGCGGCGGGTATCAACGGGGCGAAGGTCGCCAGATCCGGACAGACGACGAGGACGTCCGACTCCTCCAGTGACGGGTCGTCGGCTAGTGCCCCGAGGATGACATCCCGCAGCACTTCGATCTGGCGCATGGGACCGGGGCAGGCGTGCACCTCGATCGACCGGTCGTCGCCGCTCAGGGTGTGGTTCGGCGTCGGGGGTGCATCGGCGCCGAGATGACGCTGCAGGGACGCGAGGAGCGTGCCGTCGACCGGCGCCGGCACCGCCGGCAGCGACCTCGGATCAGGCAGTCCCAGGCGTCGCAGCAGCAACCGTGCTTCGCGCGACGGACGGCCCCAGCTTCGGAGCAGCGGCTGACGGACGGCCGCGCCGGAGTGGTCCTCCGAGCGTTTCAGCTCACCGATGTGGCCGAACTCCTCGATCAGGCGTGTGGTGGTTGCGGGCGCGGGATCGAGCATGTACAGATCCACGCATCGATATTCGCCGAGGGCGCGGAGCAGGTCGGCGAAGTCGGGGCCGCCGGGCAGCGACGAGACCCCGAAGATCGAGAATCTGTCCGGTAGATCCAGCTCGATCGTGTCGGCCCGAACATCGGCCAGGAGACCGGGGAGTCGTTCGGCAGGGCTCGCAACGCCCAGGTGGGCGCGTAGCAGGCGGAACAGCTGGGGCTGCCAGAGATTCGGCTTGGCGAGGATCTCGCCGGTGGGGTCCACATCTTCACCCCTTGCCCAGCGCCGGAGAAGATCGGCCCGCCTGTTGCCATACCGATCGAACAGATCGGCGATGCGACGGGCCCGCCCGTAGAGGGTGGCGCCGGCCGGGAGGCCCACAATCGACTCGAGACCCTGGTCGTCGTGGTTGGCGACAAGGGTCTGGTACACCGCCCACACCAGATTCCGGAGTTGCCACGGGTCGCGTGCACCGCCCAGGTCGGCCGCGAACAAGCGGCTCCGGAGCACACCCGGAAACGGCATGTCGATGTTGGCGGCGATCCCGTCGCCAGCCCCGGGTTCGGCACCCAACGTGGACGCCAGCTGCAGGCGGAGCCAACGCTGGAGACCGACCGAGGGGACCGCCACGAGTTCGGGCTGCAAGGGGTCGTCGAGCGGATCGTCGAGACGCTCGGCGAGTCTGTCGGCGAGGGGCACGAGACCGTCGGCCACAAAGATATTCAGGGGCATCGGACCCCGCACCGCTCAGCCATCGATCCACACCGTAGCGAGGAGGTGTGACAGTCGATGCCGGTTTGCGACCGAACGATCGCCGTGGTCGAACGATCAGAACAAGATCAGGAGAGCAGGGCCCGCACCCGTTCCTTGGGGCGGCCGATGATCGCCCTGTCCGGCGTCACGATCACCGGTCGTTGGAGGAGCTGTTTGTGTTTGACCAGGATGTCGACGATCTGGTCCTCGGTTGCTACATCGTGGTCGGTGAGTTCGAGTTTCTTGAACTTGGAGTCCCGCCGCACGAGTGCGGTCGGCTCGTCGTCGAGTTTGGCGATGATGGCACGCAGCGTTGCCGCATCGGGCGGATCGGCAATGTAGTTGACCTCGTCGAAGTCAACGCCGAGTTCGTCAGCAATGCGCACGGCATTGACCGAGGAGTTTCAATGGCGGTTGTGGTAGATCTTGACGGCGGCCATCTCGAAAACCTATCCCGCCTATCGTTATGGTGTGCAACCGCCACCGCCGGGGAAGGAACCGGGCGGTCCCCCGCCGGTACGGGATCTCCCCCGCCCACCCCAGACGACGCACAGCCCCGCCGGCTGGTACGCCGACCCGTGGGGGTCGAGCCCATGGCGGTGGTGGGACGGTTGGGCCTGGACAGGGCACGTCTCGGCGAATCGGGCGAACAAACCACGGCTCAAGGGTTGGCTGTCGTGGCCGGTGATCGTCGGGGCGGTCGTCGCCGTCCCGTTGACGGCACTGCTCGCAATCGACTCGCCGCTCAGCGTGGTTCTGGCCTTCATTCCCGTCTGCATCGTCGCACCGGTTCTGTGGTGGCTCGATCGGGTCGAACCCGAGCCGCTCGAGGCCCGGGTCCACGCGTTCCTGTGGGGGGCGACGATCTCGGGGGTGGTGGCCGGTTCGATCAACACCGTCGTGTTCGTCGTCTCGAGCGAGACGTGGGCCGCGGTGGTGTCGGCACCGATCACCGAGGAGGCGATGAAGACGCTCGGCATCATCTGGGCCCTCCGCCGGAAGGAGATCGACGGTGTCATGGACGGTGTGGTGTACGCCGGCTGGGTCGCACTCGGATTCGCCGTCGTCGAGAATCTCCTCTTCTTCTCCGACGCAAGCGAATCGGAGGCGCTGCTCGGGACGGTCGTCGCCCGTGGATTCCTCACCCCGTTCGCCCATCCGTTGTTCACCGCCTGGTCGGGCCTGGCGATCGGCTGGGCGGTCTCGCGCCGGATCGCGGTTTCTCTCCAGCTCGTCTGGGGGCTCCCGCTGGCGGTCGTCACCCATGCGGCGTGGAACGGCTCGCTGGCGATCGCCGAGGACAACGAGGTCATCCTGCTCGTCGCCGTTCCCGGTTTCGTCTTGTTGTTCGCCGCGGCCGGGCTCACGGTGACGACGATTCGTCGCCGCGAGCGGAGACACTTCATCCACATCGTTCCGATGCTCGCCGATCGGTACGGTCTCACCCCATCCGAACTGGCCGTCTTCGGCAACTGGCGAACGATGCTCAGGACACGACGACGTCTGAGCCGACGACAGCGCAGCACATTCGATCAGGTGCACGGCACTCTGGCCCGGCTGGCAGCGCTCCATCACCGGCCCGGCGAACTCGACGTCCGCGCCGAAGCCATTCTGGTCCACCGGCTCCATCAGGCCCGGGCGGGGCGGTGATTCCTCGGCGAGCGCCGCACGGGCGGTGAGGTCTCAGCACGCGGTCGAGGGCCCGATCACCCGGCTGCGGAGCTGATCGGGCCCGCCGCATGGGCGGCGGCGAGCCTGACGATGCCCCGATCGATCGACACGTGCGGCGTCCATCGGAGCAGCTCACGGGTGCGGCGCTGGTCGAACCAGTGAGCGGTCCCGAGCTGTTCGGCGAGAAAAGTGGTCATCGGCGGCTCGCCGTCCAGCCGCAACGCTCGCCATAATCGCTCCGCGATCCATCCACCGGCGAAGGCGAAGGGCCGGGGAACCCGCAGTCGAGGTGGCGTCAGCCCGTGAGCGATGACGATGCTGTCGACCAACTCGCCGATCGGTCGGGGTTCACCGTTGGACACGATCAGCGCCTCACCGGCGGCGGAACCGGCCCGACCGATCGCTGCGATCAGAGCGCCGGCGGCGTTGTCGATGAAGGTGGAGTCGATCAGCGCTGCGCCGCTCCCGACGTACGCGAGTCTGCCCTGTCGTGCGCGTTCGACGATTCTTCCGACGAGCTGGATGTCACCGGGACCCCAGATCAGGTGTGGGCGCAAGGCGACGACGCACATCGCCGACGAGTTTGCGCCGAGGGCGATCAGTTCGGCTTCTGCCTTGCTCTTGGCGTAATGACCCCTCGCCGACTTCGGACTCGCCGGGCCGGCCTCGGCCCCGATGAGGGCGGACCCGCTGTGGGCGACCGACGGGGAAGAGACGTGAACAAACCGGTTGACACCGGCCTCTTGCGCAGCGTGCACCACAACCCTGGTGCCGACGATGTTGGTTTCGGCGAACTCGGCCCACGTGCCGACGATCCCGACCTTGGCAGCCACGTGCACCACGGCATCGCAGCCGGCGATCGCCCGACGGACCGCCGTCGGATCGGCAACCGACCCGAGAACCTCCTCGACGCCGGCGAGATGGGCGGGCTGACGCTGGAGCACCGAGACCGTGTCCCCTCGCTCCAGCAGCCGGGCGACGAGCATGCGCCCGAGAAGGCTGCTCGACCCGGTGACCAGCACTCGCACGCTCAGCTCACCACCGGACCGGCCGTTTGCCGGCAAGGACCTTCTCGGCCCACACCGCCACCCGCGTGCGATCGACCTTGGAGTTGTGTCGTTTGTCCACCGGGATCGACGTCATGGCGAGCACGGCGGCCGGGCTGAGGCATCCCGCCTCGGCCATTTCATGACGCACGGCATCGGTCACTTCGGGACCGGGCAGCGGACGGCGGCTCCGTTGGTGCATCTCCAGCACGACGACCGGAACCTGCGTTCCGACCGGACCCACACCCACGGCCGCAGCTCTGATCACCCCGGGCACGCGTTCGGCGGCGTGTTCGTAGACGACGGGGGCGAGCGGTCCGTCGGCGGTCAGCATCAGATGCTGGACCCGTCCACCGATCCAGAGGAAACCGTCGCCGTCGAGATGACCGACATCGCCGGTGCGATGCCACCCGTCGGCGGTCCGAGACCGATGTTCGGTCCACCAGAGCCGATCGTAGGAATCCTTGCCGTGCCGGGCCCGGACCACGACCTCGCCGAGCACGTCCGGTTCGTTCGTCGGCTGCGACCCGGGTCGGCCGTCATGGTCGAGCGGGTGGATCCTCACGCCCACACCCTCGACCGGCCTTCCGACACAGGCGCCGTGAGCCTCCCCGACCGCCATGCGCTGCGTGAGTGAGATGTCGGCGACCGGGAGAACCTCGGTCATGCCGTAGGGGGTGTGCAGTGCAGCAGAGGGGGTCAGATCGGCCATCGCCTGCAGGAGGCCGAGCCGGACCGGCGCGCCGGCACACAGGACCAGTCGCACCCGGCCGAGGGGCGCCCGTTCCTCGGAGGTGAGCTCTCCGGCGGTGGCGACGACGTTGGCCATGGCGGCGGGCGAGAGGAACACGAGCGTGGCATCGATCTGTTCCACCGCCGCGCTGAGCGCTCGGCCGGTCAGCGTGCCAGGCCGGGTGATGTCGAGGTCAGGGACGACCGACGCGATCCCGAGGGCGGGGCCGTAGAGGGCGAAGGGAGCGAACGCCGCCACCAAACGATCTGTCGGTCCGATTTCGTACAGGGCGGCGATTGCGTCCCGCTGGGCGCCTAGCTGGGACCGCCGGTACCGCACACCCTTGGAAGGTCCGGTCGACCCCGAGGTGAAACCGACAACGGCTGGTGGATCATCGCCGGGGTCGTGGTGTTCGTGTGATCCTTCGCCGGCGAACTCGGTCTCCCTCAGCGACCGTTGCACCCGCAGGCTGCGACGCAGACGCGGGTCCATTTCGCCGACCACGATCTTGCGGCCCGGCCATCCGAATGCCCGGGCGGCCACCATGGCCGACGGGATCCCCACGAGCCAGTCCGGATCGGCGGCCCGCACCGCCCGGTGCATGTTGCGGACGCCCAGCCCTCCGTCGACCAGCACGACGATGAGACCCGCCTCCCAGCAGGCGTACACGACCGCCGTCAGGTCGATCCCGGGAGGGATCATGACGGCGACTCGGTCACCGCTGGCGATTCCGGTTGTGCGAAACCCGGCCGCGAGGCACCGAACCCGCGCGACGAACGTCGGCGCCTCAACCGAACGCCACCCGTGCTCTCGCCACTCGGTCACCAGCGGACCATCGGCTCCTTCGGGCACGGTCAGCAGCGATGCCACCGGTTGAGGCTCGTCCACCCCCAAGCCCGACCCGGTCACCCCGTTCCTCGACAACCTCTCGTCGATCCAGTCCCACACCGCGGCGGCGACAGGTGCGTCTTCGGTGACGAAATGGGCGGCATCGACAAACCGGTGCACGTCGGCGTGGGGCAGGCGGTCCTCGAGATCGTGCAGGTAGCGCTCACCGAAGACCAGGTCCCGGGTGCCCCACATCAGCAGCGCCGGCACGTCGGTGAACAGTGTCAGGTCCCGCTCGATCCGTTCGAGGGTGGATGCGGAGGCGTGGGTCGGGTCCAGCGGGATGTCTGCCACGAACGCCCTGATCCCGGCCCGGCGATCACGGGTCCGGTAGGGAGCAAGGAAGCCATCGCGTACGTCAGCGTCGGGCTGGGGCGAGGACATCCTGAGAGCGGCACGGATGAAGAGTGGGGTGCGTTGGGTAACCGCCCCGAGCACGGCCGGCAGCCGGGCTGCGGAGATCAGACGGGGCGCAGGGGCATCGCCTCGGCCGACGGCGGTATTGGTCAGGATCACCCCCTGTAGTGCAGCGAGGTGTCGCCGAGCCCAGCCCAGTGAGATCGGACCCCCCCAATCGTGGGCCAGGGTGACGACGGGCCCGTCGATACCGATCGCGGTGCTCAACCGGTCCAGATCATCGATGCGGTCGGCGAGGTCGCGATCCGCGCCGGTCCGGTCGGAGAACCCCATGCTGAGATGGTCAGGGGCGACGACCCGAACCGTCGGGGGTGCCTGGGCGATCACATCGCGCCACAGGTACGACCACGAGGGGTTTCCGTGCACACACAGGACCGTCAGCAGCGGATCCGGCACCTGGGTGTCGAGCACGTGGAACGTGCGATCGGTTCCACGGGTATCGACGATGTCGACCAGCCGAGACCACGCTGGTTCGATGCCGGGCAGTGCCGGAGGCCGGGTCGCTTGTTCGTGTGACGGCGGCCGGCTCACCAGACCAGTTCGAGCACACCGGCGTTGAGGCCCGAACCGATGCCCAGGCACAACACGCGATCGCCCTCGTTCAACGAGTCGGCGGTGTGAGCGAGCGTGAATGGGATGGCAGCCGGTCCGATGTTGCCGTAATACGGGAACGTCAGGGGTGCCTTCTCGGCGTCGATGCCGAGAACGTCGATCATCGCCGCGGTGTGCACCGTCGAGACCTGGTGGAGGATGTAGCGGTCCATGTCCATCCAACGGCTCTTCTCGGCGTGATCCCATGCCAGTTTGGCCAGATCGGTGCCGGCATCGAGTAGCGCTCGTGCATCGGTGCTCATGTGCTCCAGAGAACCGACGCACAGCTCGTGATGCCTGCTTTCGGCCCGGAAGAAACCACCGACCACGGAATGGCTACCCGGGTTGTCGGTCTGTCGACCGAGGACCATGGCCGCCGCCCCCGAACCGAGCGTCAACGAGGCGAAGTTCTCCGAGAAGTCTTCGCTGCCCTGGCCGTGTTCGTTGAGGCGCTCGATCGTGTTGCCCTGGATCTCGCGCGTGCCTTCGCCATCGACCACCAGCGCATAATCGATCTGACCGGATTCGATCATCAGGCCGGCGAGGTGCATGCCGTTGAGGAATCCGAGACAGGCGTTGGAGATGTCGTAGTTCATGCACGACGGGGAGAGACCCAGCATGTGGTGCACGGTGACGGCGGTCGACGGCTCGAGCCGTGCCCGGCACACCGATGAGTCGATGAGAAGGCCGATGTGGCTGGGATCGACGCCGGCTCTTGCGAGAGCCAGTGCCCCTGCCGCGGCCGACGCCTGCGCGAACGTGAAGCCCTCCGGCCACTGCCGGCGCTCGTAGACACCGGCCATGTGCTCGAGTAGACCCGGGCGGGCGCCGCCCCGGGAGAAGAAAGGTTCCAGCAGAAGGTCGATGTGAGCCGAGGTGACGACCTCGGGCGCCTCGACCCGAGCCAGCGAGACCACGCCGATATCTTGAAACTCGAAGTTGGCGTTTTCTGCCATAGGAAAGCCTTTCACGAACCGTTCAATCTCGCAGTCTCGCAGCAGCAGCCGAGAAAAGCTGGTTCCGGGAGCGGGTTGGTCGCCCGGCCGGAACTCACCCGTCGAGGCGGTCGGCACCGACCTGACCCTGGAGTCGACCGGACCGGCTGCTGGCGAGGGTCGTGGTGCGACAGAATGTGATCGTGAGAACGCAATGGCTGGGTCTGCTTCTCGTCCCCGTCGTCGTTGCGTGCACGTCGGGCGCCGGAGTCCGCAGCCATGCGGAGACACCGGTGGCCGATCAGATCGATGTGGCAGGTATCCAACAACGAGCGATGGCGTTCACGGCCGACCGGGATCAGCCGACGACGATCGCTCCGCCGGTCACGATCGCCGGTGGCGTCGAGCGGCGGGTGCTGGCCACCGACAGGTCGGGTTCGGTCGTCGTGCAACCCACCCCGTTCGTCCTGCGGGAACGCTCACTGCCGACCACCGACCGTCTGGACCCGCCGCCCGACGACGGCGTGTTCCGCTCCTCCGTGGGCCCGCTCGCCGGCGAGCCCCTGGGCCGTTCCACTTGGCAGGAGGGCTGCCCGGTGGACCCCGCCGACCTCGCCTACGCAACCGTGTCGTTCCACGGGTTCGACGCCCGACCCCACACCGGTGAGCTGATCGTCGCGTCCGACCGGGCCATCGAGATCGTCGGGGTTTTCGAGATGCTGTTCGACACCGGGTTCCCGATAGAGGAGATGCGCATCGTCGAACCCTCCGACCTCCTTCCGCCTTCGGATGGCGACACCAACAACACCGCTTCGTTCGTGTGCCGCCCGGTCACCGGAGGATCGGGCTTCTCCGAACACGCCTACGGGCTGGCGATCGACCTCAACCCTTTCCAGAATCCCTATGTACGGGGAACGAACGTGATTCCGTCGCTGGCCGGATCCTTCGCCGACAGGACCTGGATCCGCCCGGGCATGATCGAGCCAGGCGGCATCGCCGTCCGCGCATTTGCCGAGGTGGGGTGGCGTTGGGGTGGCGGCTGGACCTCGCTCAAGGACTACCAGCACTTCAGCCACAACGGTCGCTGAGCGGGCGTCGGGAGGCCTGTGACAGCAAGCGGAGAGCCGAGGCAGTGGGGGCGTGGGGCGTGACCATCGTCACCGAGTCGGCCGGTAACCTTCCCAGCACTCGCTTGGTCACACACATAACAGAGAGGAACCGTCGCCTCGATCCGCTGTGGCTCCCGGGGCGACGATCCATCATGACAAGTCGCATCGACCGCCCCAGCATCATCCAGGGCGGGATGGGCGTCGCCATCTCGGGCTGGCCGCTGGCAAACGCGGTCGCCCGAAGAGGTGAGCTCGGCGTGGTGTCCGGCACCATCCTGGAGGTGGTCATGGCCCGCAGGCTCCAGCTCGGGGATCCCGGCGGGCACATGAGGCGGGCGCTCGACCACTTCCCGCTCCCGGCCGTGGCCGAGCGGATTCTCGACGCCTATTTCGTGCCGGGTGGCAAGGACCGCGACAAGCCCTTCAAGAATGTCCGCACCTTCACCGTCGAGCCCGACCTCGCCCTCCAGGAATTGACCGTCGCCGCCAATTTCGCTGAGGTGTTTCTCGCCAAGGAGGGACACGCAGGACCGGTCGGCATCAACTACCTCAGGAAGATCGAGCTCCCGATCCCGTTCTCGGCCTACGGTGCCATGCTGGCCGGGGTCGACTACATAATCGTCGGGGCGGGTAACCCAAAAGACGTGCCCGGCATGATCACCCGCCTGTCGCGCCACGAGCCCGTCACGCTTCCTCTCCGGGTTCAGGGGCTCACCGCCAACGACGAGGCTGTCGAGGTGCGGTTCCGCCCCGCCGATCTCAACGGAGGTTCTCCCCCGAGCCTCGGCCGCCCGGACTTCCTGGCGATCGTCGCCTCGGTCGACCTGGCCGAGGGTCTCGCCGCCCTGCCGGAACCACCCGACGGCTTCGTCGTCGAAGCTCCCAGCGCAGGTGGCCACAACGCTCCGCCCCGCGGCCCCCGAGTCACCGATCAGCTGGGTCAGCCGGTGTACGACGCACGCGATGAGGTCGACCTCATGCGGATGGCCGAGATCGGCCTGCCTTTCTGGCTGGCCGGGTCATTCGGGACCCCCGCGGGACTCGAGGACGCAAGGAAGCGCGGCGCTGCCGGCATCCAGATGGGGACGGCCTTTGCCTTCTGCGAGGAGTCGGGCCTCACCCCCGACCTGAAGGCCAAGATCGTGGCCCAGGTGGCCGACGGGACTGTCGAGGTCCGCTCCGACTGGCGGGCCTCACCAACCGGGTTCCCGTTCCGCATCGTGCAGGTCCAGGGAACGATCTCCGAGGAGGACGTCTTTCTGAACCGGCGGCGGGTGTGTGATCTTGGGGCGCTGCGCGTGCCCTACATGACCGACAACAGGCTCATCGGGTACCGCTGCCCGGCCGAGCCGCTCAAGGCGTACAGCCTGGTCAAAGGCGGCCGGGCCGAGAACATCGAAGGACGGGCGTGCCTTTGCAACGGCTTGCTGGCCACCGCCGGACTTCCCCAATACAGGGTCGCTGCGGGCGCTGAGGAACCCCCGATCGTCACCGCCGGTTCCGACTTCGCCGGTGTCCGGGAGCTCATGAGCCGGGTTTCGACCGGTACGGCGTTCTACTCGGCCTCCGACGTGATCGACTACGTGTCGGGCACCTGAGGCGAGCTCGCCCCACAACTCGGTTCATCTGGCACAGGGCCCGGCGCCGTGGCCGGCCGACCATCCCCGACTGTGTCACACCCTCTCGTCATGCTGGTCGTATGCGCATCCTTCACACATCGGACTGGCATCTCGGCCGGTCGTTCGGGACCTATGGCCTGCTCCCGGACCAGGAGGCGTTGCTTGACTGGTTGGTCGGCACCGCCATCGACCGCTCGGTCGATCTGGTCGTCGTGGCCGGCGACATCTACGACCGTTCCAGTCCTCCGGCCGAGGCGATCCGGGCCTTCGACCGCACGGTCGGTGCGCTCAACGCGGCGGGGATCGAGATCGCTGCGATCGCCGGTAATCACGATGCCCCCGAGCGGGTGGCGGTGTACTCGGCGTTCACCGAGAACAGCGGTCTCGTGCTGCGGGGCGGCTATCCGAGCGGCGGCGACATCGTCATCCGGGATTTCGCCGACGGTCCTCTGGCGATCGCGGCGATCCCGTTCCTCGATCCGAGGATGATCCCGCCCGGATTCAACGTGCTCGATCCCGATGACGGCCCGTTCACCCACAACACCGTCGTGGCGGCGTGTGCTCGGGCAGCTGCCGGGGCCATCCCGTCAGGTATGAGATCGCTGGCGATCGCTCATGGCTTCATCGCCGGCGGAAAGGGCAGCGATTCGGAAAAGCTTCTGGTCGCCGCCGTCGGGGGATCCGACCACATCGGTGCCGAATGCTTTGCACCGTTCAGCTACACCGCCCTCGGGCATCTTCACAAGCCCCAGACCGTCCGCTCCTGCGAGACGATCCGCTACTCGGGTTCACCACTGCCCTATTCGTTCAGCGAGACCCAGCAGAAGTCGGTCGTCCTCGTCTCCATGGATGCTGCGGGCGAGTGTGAGATCGAGTTGATCGATGTTCCCGTGGGCAAGGGCGTCCGCACGATCCGTGACGAGTTCGCCAACCTCGTCAACTACGATCGAGACGGCGACCACCTGATCCGTGTCGAGCTGACCGACCCCACGCCTGTGCGAGACGCCAAACGACGTCTGGATCCGATCTTCCCCCACATCATCGAGCTGTCTCTGGTCAACCTGGCGGCGACGGCACCTCGTTCCGGCACTTCGGACCCGGCCCGGTATTCCCTGGCTCACGAGGTGAAGAGCTTCCTCGAGGTGGCCACGGGCGAGGCGGCGCGCCGAGACCACTTCGACATGATCATCGACGCGCTCATCGCCACCGGGGCAGACGTGGGATCGGTCGAGGATGCCCGCTCCGATCTCACCGCAAAGCCAGAACCTGCCCAGCCGGGCGAGGCGGCCTGATGGAGTTCGAGCACCTCCGGATCAGCGGATTCGGCCCCTATGCAACATCCCAGGACGTGGACTTCGTTGCACTGACCGGCAAGGGCCTGTTCAGCGTGAGCGGCGAGACCGGCGCCGGCAAGACCACGATCTTCGATGCATTGACCTACGCCCTCTACGGCGACGTCCCCGGCGCACGGCAAGCGTCGTCGATCCGCTCCGACCACGCAGGCCCCGGTGATCCCACATCGGTCGAACTCGTGTTCGTCGCCTCCAACGACCGCTGGCGGGTGGTGCGATCACCGGACTACCAGCGGGCCAAGGCGCGAGGCCGAGGCCTCACGACCGAGCGGGCCAAAGCTGCCCTCTACCGATGGAAGGGGGGTGACTGGGAACCGCTGTCGACCTCCAAGACCGAGGTCGACCAACAATGCCGAGAACTGGTCGGGTTGGCCAAGGACCAGTTCGAGCGGGTGGGGCTGCTCCCCCAGGGTGAGTTCCGGCGATTGCTCCACGCCAACTCCAAGGAACGCAAGAATCTGTTTCGCACCCTGTTCGCCACGACGGCCATCGACGACGCGGTCAAGAAACTCCTCGAACGGGCAGCCGCCGCTCGAGCCGAGGTGCACGATGCGGCACTCCTCAGCGACGACCATGGCACTGAAGCTGATCTCCTGGCCGCCGAGCTGGCTGAGCTGGTGGTGCGGGAGGCGCCCGAAGAAGTCGTCAGCCTCGCCCACACGGGCCACGATGCAGCCGATGATCCTCTGCAGCGGCTGCGGACCGTCGCCCAGGAGGTCGACGTACGCCTGCTCCCGATCCTGGTGCACGCCGAGGACACCGCCACCGAGGCCGCACGGACCGCATCGAACGCAGCGGTCCTGGCCCAGGAACAGGTCGGGCAGATGGCGCAGCTCCAGGACCTCCAGCGGTTGCGGCGCCATCTGGACGATCGCCGCCCCGCGGTCGAAGCCGGTGCCGCTCGAGCCGAACGCGCCGAGCGGGCCGGACCGGTTATCCACGCCCAGCGTCGCCTCGACGGTGATCTCGACCGGCGGGGCAGCGCTGACGAAGCCGTCGACGCCACCCGACGCGAGGTCGTCGAGTCACATTCCGCCGCTGGATTGATCTTTGACCCAGCAGAATCTCTGGATGTCCAGCGAACTCAGCTCGAACGGCAGATTCAACGTATGGGTGACCTGGCCGAACTCGCCGCCGAACGCACCGCACTCGAGAAGGAGATCGCCACCGTCGACGGGGATCTGGCCGATCGAAGGTCACACCGTGACCACACGCTCTTGCACCGCGACGAGCTGACCCAGCAACTCGACCACGCTCGGCGCCAAGCCGAGGGCTCCGCCACCGCGGCCACCGAACTCGCCGGCCTACGGTCGGGGCTCGAACTGATCGCCGAAATCGTCCGCCACGCCGACGTTCGTGACGAAGCGGCCGATCAGATCGGTGCCCTCTCCGATCAACTGAGAACGCTCGACGACGAGCTGACCGCGCTAGGCGATGAACAGCAACTCGTCAACGCCGAGATCGCACGCACCCAGCCGCTGGCTGAACAGGTGGGTGTACGCGCCGCAGCCCTCGATCGGTGCCGTCACCGCCTCGAGGAGCTGAAGACGGCCGAGGATCTCGCTCACGAACTGGCGTCGGCGGAACGGACGCTCGACGGCACGAGCACGGCGTTTCACGAGGCCACCCGAACCTATGCGCTGGGCGTCGCCCCCCGTCTCGCAGGCCAACTCCTCGACGGTCAACCGTGTGCGGTGTGCGGCAGCTGCGAACATCCGGCTCCAGCCACCTTCGACCCCAGCGCCGCCGAGATCGATGAGGATGCCCTCCAGGCGGCCACGGCGCGCCGGGACGATGCGCTGACGACGGTCGCAGCGCTTCGCCGGACTCTGGAGCTGCTCCCGCCCAACGACGAACTGGTGACCACTGAACAGGCGGCCGAATCGTTACTTGAAGCCGCGCAGGCCTGGGAGGCGTCCGACCTGGCTCAACAGAGAGTTGGGATCCTCGGCGAACGGTTGGAACAGGTCACCCTGACCCGCCAGGACCGGGCGACCCAGCGGCTGCGGGTGGTAGGAGAACGCGACGCTCAGCTGGCGGTCCGATCCGCCGCGATCGCCTCACTGGCCCAGTACGGCGAGACCGAGTCCATCGAGTTGCGGGCCCGGCTGGCCGGGCGGCGGGCCGAACTGGATCGGCTGGAGGAACTGGCCGAACAACGATCAGCTCACGAGGCTGCACTGGCTGAGACCGAGCGCGGACTGGCCGAACTGGCGACACACCTCGCCGGGATCGATGCCGAGATCGTCACGGCCGAAGCGGCCAGAATCGTCCGAGCCGAACAAATCGAGGCGATGAGCGAGAAACTCGCCGTTCTCGGCCCAAGAGATCCGGTGGGCGCCCTCGCCGAACTGGAACAGGCAACTCGGACGCTCTCGAGCCTCGAGAGGGCGGCGAGCGAACAGGCCAGGATCGATGCCGATGTACAGCGCAGCGAGGCCGATCTCGAGGGTGCGTTGCGGACAGCTCAGTTCCCGACTCTGGCCGAGGCGCTGGAAGCCGAGCTGACCGAAGAGGATGCCACCCGTTTTCGTGACCTTCACGAGGCGTTCGTGACCCAGACCCTGGAGTGCGAGGCCGGCCTGCGCCAACTCGCCGAGCTGCGCATACCTGACGTGGCACCGGATCTGGACTCACTGGCGCGTGACGCCGACGTCAAAGCGGCGACCGCCCGGGTCGCGACCGAAAAGCGGCTCATGGTCCAGAGCTCGGTCACCAGAGCCCGGGACATGGTGGACAGCCTGACCCTGCGGCTCAGCGACCTCCGTCGGCTGGAGGCAGAGGCCGACCGGCACGAACAGATCGCCAGCCTGTGCAACGCTCGCGGCGCCTCCAGGATCGGGTTGGAGGGGTTCGTCCTCAGGGGTTACCTGCACCATGTCGTCCATCAGGCCAACCTGAGGTTGGAGTCGCTCAGCGGCGGTCGGTATCAGCTGATCCTCGCCACCGAAGCCCTCGACGGCCGGGGCGAATGGGGACTCGACCTCACGGTCAGCGACGCCCACACGGGCGAAGAGCGGGCCGTCACCTCGCTGTCGGGCGGCGAAACCTTCTACACCTCGCTGTCCTTGGCGCTCGGCCTCAGTGACGTGCTCAGCAATCGGGGTGCGACCAGCATCAATTCGGTCTTCATCGACGAGGGTTTCGGCTCTCTCGACGACAACGTCATCGATCTGACGATCGATGTGCTGTCCCAACTCGGCGCCGACGGGGTCACGGTCGGTGTGATCACCCACGTCGACGCCGTTCGGGACGCGCTGCCTGCGGGCCTCATCGTGGAACGACTGCCGACCGGCGACTCGCGTGTGGTCCAGCCTGCCTGACCCATCCGTTCCCGGCGATCGGCCGACCACAGCCAGAGACCGGCGCTGCTCTACCATTGCTCCACATGACCGACCTCGCCACGGCGGCATCGATTGCGGCACGGTCCGCCGCCGAATCCGAGCGCCTCGGCCACCTCCACCTCGACCTCGTCACGGCCCTCATCGACGCCGGGCTGTTCCGTCTGTGGGTGCCGCCGGACTACGGCGGACCCGGCGCCACCATCGCCGACGGTATCGAACACATCATCGCCCTCGGCCGGGCCGATGGGGCCACCGGATGGTGCGT
>JAHEJO010000144.1 GCA_024638805.1 Acidimicrobiales bacterium | reverse complement strand
AGATACGACAGGTCCTCCTCGACCGGCCCAACCGGCTCGGGTGGATGCTCGTTCAGATACACCGTGAGTTCGTCGAGGAACCGATCGAACCCCGGATCATCGAAAGCAACCGGCTGCGGCATCCCCATCTCGACCATGCCGCAAACCTATCGGGCAGCTATGACAGAAACGCGTTGACGTGGCCGGTCGTCGACCGTCGCACCTACTCGGCCGATGACGTCATGCCGGCCCGCTCGCGAAGGCGTTTGAAACGCTCCGACGTCTTGTACGCCCAGTGCTCGGGGATATAGCGGCGGACCAGCAGCACCGAACAGGGTGCCCGATCGGCGACGATGTCGGGGATCGTCCCGAACAGGACCGTACGCAGGCCCGACTCGCCCGACGCCCCGATGATCAACAGATCGTGCTTCCCGTCTTCTGCGACCTCGACCAGCGTCACAACGACGTCCTCGGAGGGGCGAACGAGCACGTCGACCTCGACATCGACCTGATTGGTGAGCGGCTCGATCTCACCCAACACGGAGGTCCGCTCCCGGTCGGCGTCGACGTCGTCCTTCACGGCTCGCAGCACGTCGACCCGGGCACCGGTGGCGGCGGCGATACGAAGAGCCGCCTCCAATCCGAGCCGGGCGTGACGGCCGCCACCCCACGGCACGAGTATCCGCTCGATGTGCTCCATGCCCCGGTCGCGGAGCACGGCGAAGTCGGCCGGGAGCCCGGCAACCACCCTTCGGACCGGTGAGTCGGCGATGCGGCCGAGCGAGAACCCGCCGTGCCAGCCCAGAACCAGGAGATCTGCATCGTGCCTCGTCGTTGCGTCAACGAGCCCGACCGCGACATCATGGGTGGGTTCGACGACCACGTTCGCGATCTCTTCGAGGATCGGGCGGGAGCCCTCCGACGGTGCTGGAGGCATGTCGGCGAGCACTCGTCTGATCGACGCCCTGGCCTGCAACATGACAGGGGCGTCCTCGTCCACCGAGCTGAGTGGCGTCTGTCGGGGGACCGGAACGAGACGGATCGGTAGCACCTGTCCGGGATCGGACGCTCCGGCGGCGAGCAGCCTGCCCAGCAGCAGCAGGGAGCGCTCCGTTGCCGGATTGGCGAGGGCGACGCCTACCCGTCTCGGGTCGGTGGTCCCGAGGATGTGTTCCATCGGGGCGACCGGGACGGTTCCGGCTTCGATCTCGATGGCTGTGGGAGGAGAGAAGAGCGACCGCAGGCCGAGCTGGTTCCATCGAACCCGGAGGCGCGGAACGGCCGACTCGAAGTCGACGACCGAGCGCCGCACCCAGAACCATCCGAGGCTCACGGCGATCAGACCGACGACGGCGAGCTGGGCAGTCGCCCCGGAGAAGCCGATGATCGCCAGACACCCAAGCGCCCCGATCACCTGCGGAATCGGCGAGAGGGGAACCCGGAAGCTCGGTCGGTACCAGGGCGGATCCGCGGCTCGGAGCGCAACCGCGCCGAGGTTGATTGCGGCGTACGAGTAGAGCTGGAGCGACGATGCGATCTTGGCGAGCTCCTCGATGTTGGGCAGCGCCACGATCAACACCGCAGCGATGACCGACGTCAACACCGTTGCCCGGAGCGGCGTGACGAACCGCCGATTGATCTCGGCGAGTCGTTCGGGGAACAGGCCATCTCTCGACATGGCCAGGTTGATCCTCGATGCGGCGAGGATCGAGGCATTCGCCGACGAGAGCGTTGCGAACAGGCCTGCGATGATGATGCCAGTTGCTCCGGCGCCTCCGAAGGCAAGACGAGCGGTCCGGGTGAGCGGGTCGGGCACCTCGCGAATCGTCTCCTGGGTGAAGACCCCGGCGACCACGAGGACGATGGCGATGTACAGCAAGGTGACCAGGGCAACGGACCCGATCAGAGCGCGAGGCAGGTTCTTCTCGGGTTCTTTGATCTCTTCGGCAACCGCAGCGATCTTCACGAAACCGAGGAAGGACACGAACACGAGCGCCGTCGTCGAAAGCACCGCTCCGCCACCCTCAGGGAAGAAGGGAGTGAGGTTTGCCGTCTCGGCCTGGAGTGTCCCGCCGACGACGAACACGGCCAGGATCACCATCAGCGCCAGGACGATCACGATCTGGGCGGAACCGGACACCTTGGCGCCGACCACGTTGAGCACCATCAACAGTGCCGCCCCGCCGAGCGCACCCGCGACCTGTGGCAGCGGACTCACCTGGGAGAGAAACTCGCCGGTGCCGACCAGGTAGAACGCAATCGCCACGGTCAGCGACAGCCAGATGCCGACTCCCGAGATGGCTCCGAACGCAGCGCCGAGGGAACGGGATACGAAGTAGTAGTCGCCGCCCGAGGTGGGCATCCCGGTCGCCAGCTCGGCGGCCGCAGCGGCTGTGAGAATGCAGACGATGCCGGCGAAGGCGTACGAGAGCAGGGCGGCGGGTCCGGCGGCCTCGATCGCCCGTCCGGCGAGCAGGAAGATCCCGGCGCCGATCATCGTCCCTGCACCGATAGTCAGAGCGCTCCAGAAGCCGAGGTCCCGTTGCAGTTCGCTCGGTTCTTTCATTGGCCCCCGTTCGGTTGCGCTGCGACGCTAGCGCAGCCAGTGGGCTGTTCAGAAGCATGTCGAAGCAAACTGTGCCCGACTTCACGCCGGCTCGCCATACTGACTTCGTGCACCGTTTGCTGGTCATCGGAAGCGTCGTCATCGCACTGTTCGTCGGCCTCTTGGGCGATGTGCCCGATGCCCTGGCCGAGAGGGTGCTCACGGGCAGAGTTCTCGATCTCGATGGCAACCCACTGGAAGGGGCGGTCGTTCGGGGAGGCGAGATCACGGCCCGGACCGGCACCGACGGTCGGTTTCTCCTCGGAGCGTTCCCGATCGGTTCGCTGACCATCGAGCGCCCGGCCTACCGGTCCCGCGAGGTCGAATGGGATGGCACGACCGGGCTCACGTTCCGCCTGGTCCCTCGCATCGTGCGTGCGCTCCACGTGGCCGGCTGGGTGGCGGCCTCGGAAAACGGGTTCTCCGAGATGCTGCGTTTGGCAGAGACCTCGGCCGTGAATGCGCTCGTGATCGACATCCGCAACGAGAACGGGCTGATCTATCACTGGTCGAATGTCGAAGATGTCGCAGCGATGGGCGCTCAGGCCAACCCTTCGTTCGATCTGGCGGAGCGGGTTGCCCGGGCCCATGACGCCGGGCTGTACGTGATCACCCGGATCGTCTCGTTCCAGGACCCGATCGCCGGGTGGGCGCGTCCGTCGTGGGCGGTCGTCGACACGAGGACCGGCGGACCGCTCAACAAAGGCGGGCAGGTCTTCCTCGACCCCACTGACCCGGCTCCACGGGCGTACGCGATGGCATTGGCGCAGGAGGCATGCACCGCCGGTGTCGATGAGATCCAATTCGACTACGTCCGGTTCCCCGATGGCGGGGCCGACCACTCCCGGTTCGACGGTCCGGCGGACGCAGCTTCACGACAGGCCACGATCACGGTATTCCTCACGGAAGCAAGATCGAGTCTCCTACCGCAGGGTTGTGCCACGGCCGCCGACATCTTCGGATGGATCACCAACACGCCCACCGAGGGTGGGATCGGGCAACAGTTCGAGGCGATCATCGGGGCAGTGGACGTGGTATCACCGATGATCTACCCGAGCCACTACTCGACCGGGTGGTACGGGTTTTCGGTTCCCAACGACCATCCCCGGGAGGTGGTCACGTTCGCCAGTCAGGACGCCCTCGCCCGGATGGGCGGGTCGACGGTGGTGCTTCGGCCATGGATTCAGGACTTCTGGTATTCCGCAGGTCAGGTTCGTGCACAGATCGAGGCGATGGACGATCTTGGGCTGGGCTGGATGTCGTGGAACATCCTGAGCGAGTTCACCGGCGGTGCGTATCCGGCCGACGGTGAACTTCACGCCGGGGCGGTGCCTCCTCCTCCGGAACCTTTGCCGTCATCTGGTTTCTGGGACGTCGACCACAGCCACGTCTTCACCGACGACGTCGCGTGGCTCGCCGGGGAGAACGTGACGCGAGGGTGCAACGCCCCCTGGAACGACGAGTTCTGCCCTGACGATCCGGTGACCCGCGGCGAGATGGCCGCTTTCCTGGTCCGGGCGTTGGATCTCCCGGCAGGCGAGGCTCCGTTCACCGATGCAACGGGGTCGGGCTTCGAGTCCGACATCGCAGCGCTCTTCTCGTCCGGGATCACGAGGGGCTGTGACACGGCCGACCCGACGAGATTCTGCCCCGATGATCCGGTGACCCGTGGGGAGATGGCGGCGTTCCTGGTGCGCGCGCTCGACCTTCCACCGGCCGAGTCGATCTTCTTGGACGCGGCCGGCTCCGTGTTCGAGTCAGAGATCGGAGCGCTGGCGGCTTCCGGAGTCACGAAGGGATGCGACCCGCTCGACAACACGCGTTTCTGTCCGGATGCCCACGTCACTCGTGGTCAGATGGCGGCGTTCTTGCGTCGGGCATTGGACCGGTAGGAGCACCGACCGAGCCGATCACTCGCGGCCATTCCCCGACTGATTCCCGCAACGTCGTGCGTCATAGAGTGGGGGGATGAAGACGGGCCTCTATCTCCCCAACTTCGGCTCGTGGGGCGACCCCGCCGTCATGGTGTCCCTCGCGGTCGACGCTGAGGCGAGTGGCTGGGACGGCTTCTTCATCTGGGATCACATCGGCGGATTCGACAACACGATGGTCGACCCGTGGGTTGCGCTGGGCGCAGTGGCGCAGGCGACCACCACGATCAGAATCGGGACAACCGTGACTCCAGTTCCGCGGAGGCGCCCGCAGAAACTGGCACGCGAAACGACGACGGTCGACCGGCTGTCCGGAGGTCGTTTCGTGTTCGGGGTCGGAAGCGGCGAGGGCGCACCGGAGTTCGACAACATGGGCGAGAACACGGTTCATCGAGAGCGAGGCGCGATGCTCGATGAGGCACTCGACGTCATCACCAAGCTCTGGACGGGCGAACGCGTCGACCATCGCGGTGAGCACTACACGATCGAGGGTGCCAGGTTCATCCCGACTCCTGTCCAGCAACCACGTATCCCCATCTGGGTCGGAGGCATCTGGCCGCACACCAGGCCGATGCGAAGAGCCGCTCGC
Source organism: Acidimicrobiales bacterium (assembly GCA_024638805.1). Lineage (GTDB taxonomy): Bacteria > Actinomycetota > Acidimicrobiia > Acidimicrobiales > SZUA-35 > JABDIY01. The sequence goes on along the minus strand of JAHEJO010000144.1, from coordinate 2,231 downwards.
TGGGACGGTGTGATGCCGTTGCTCCGGCTGTCCGAGGGCGAGGGCGAGCCGGAGGCATTGCGAGCCTGCGTCGACTACATCCTGGCGCACCGGGAATCCGACGGTCCCTTTGATGTGGTGTACTCGGGCGTGACCCCGGGTGACGATCCGACGAGGGCGGCAGACATCGTCGGATCCTTTGCGGACTCCGGCGCGACGTGGTGGCTCGAACCGATCGCTCCCTACCGGTACGACGAGGGATTCTCCGAACCGTGGAACACCGAGGAACTCCGCACCCGCGTCCTGCAGGGACCGCCGAGAGTCTGAACTGGATGCCCACGCCGCGCCGGCGAGAGTGCGCCCCTGCCTGGCGTCAGCCGATCAGCGCTCCGCCGTCGACCACCACCAGTTCCCCTGTCATATAGTCGGACGCGGCGGAGGCCAGGAACACTGCGACCTTGGCGATGTCATCCGGCTCTCCCATTCGACCGGCGGGAATCCCGGCGATGAATTGGGCCATCATCGCCTCCATCTGCTCCTGGGTCATGCCGCTGCCCTCCAGCGGGGCAGCGGTGCCTTCGGTGCTGATTCCCCCTGGAGCGATGGCGTTGACGTTCACACGGTGTGGCGCCATCTCGAGCGCGAATGCGCGTGTGAACATGAGCACCCCGCCCTTGGATGAGTCATAGGCGGCGAGACCGACCTGCGACGGATGGAGAGCGTCGATCGAGGCGATATTGACGATCTTCCCTCCGGATCCCTGTTCGGCCATCCGCTTGCCCACTGCCTTCGAGACAAACGCCAGCCCCGTGAGATTGATGTCGATCACGCGTTGCCAGAGGTCCCGGTCCATCTCCAGCAATGGTGTGGACGGATAGATCCCGGCATTGTTCACCAGGATGTCTACCGACCCGAACTCGGCTACACACTGCTCTACGAGGTGATCTCCTGCACCCGCTTCGGTCACGTCGACGCGGGTCGCCTGGGCCCGGCCCGCCCCGTCGAGACCGGCAGCCTTCTCTGCCGCGAGCTCAGGGTTCAAGTCGCCGATGACGACCTGCGCACCGGCTTCGACGAATCGCTTGACGATTCCGAAACCGATTCCCATTGCACCACCGGTGACGATGGCGGCTTTGCCAGATAGATCGAAGGGACCCCAACTCACGGCTGTCTCCTTGGTAGGCCTGCGAGCAATGTCGTTCGAGGTGTTGCCGTTCCGGAAGAGCACAAAGCCCTCGATGGTCGATCGGTCGATTCACCGGGGTGAACGCCTGGGCATCGGTGGGTGGCAATCCGATGGCGCCGGCTGGGGCGTCGAGCGTTGGGCGGGCGTCAGCCCTGTGCGAAGGACGACTCTCGCGCGAGTGCTTCGAGCGCCTGATCGGCGTGGATCTCCATGTTCATCTCCGACCCGATCGCCTCGACGACGCGGCGGTCCTGATCGATGACGAACGTCTTGCGGCGGTTCCACAGCGGTCCGGGTCGTTTCACACCGAACTGCGCGGCGACGCGGCGGTCGGGATCGGACAGCAACGGGAATCCGAGCGAGTTGGCTTCATCGAACTCCGCTTGTTGGGCGGTCGAGTCGGCGCTGATCCCGACGGGCTGGGCGCCATACCGGGCGAACTCGGCCCGCAGGTTGCGGAAGTGGCAGCTCTCTGCGGTGCAACCGCCGGTCATCGCCTTCGGATAGAAGAACAAGACCACTGGTCCATGGCTCAGCATCTCAGTGAGTGTCACCGTGTTGCCGTGCTGATCGATGGCTTCGAAGTCGTCGACCACGTCGTTGCGCTGCATGCGTTTCCTTTCTGGAACGGTCACCGGGTATTCGGAGCGGATGGCCCTGTCGGATGGGTTTCTTCGTTCCGGCCGTCGAGACGACACGCAACTCGTGAATGGATCGAGGACGGGGCGGTGTCTGGAACGGCTACGGGAACAGGTCCCTGGCCCAGTCCCGGTGATTCACCGGCCGGCGGATACCGCCGGCGAAGAGGGTTAGGACCCGATCTCGGAGGTCAACTCTGTGCCGATGCGCAGGACCGCATCCATGAAGGCGTCGACGTGGGCAGCGGTGGTGCGGATGTTGATGAAGCACGGCCGGAGCGCGTAGCGTCCGCCCACGATCGTCGAGCTCGGCATGAAGTCCGTCTCCCGAAGCAGCCGCCGAAGCAGCCGCTGGTTGAACTCGTCGGGATCGGATCCCACCGGGGCCTCGTGGCGGAAGCAACAGATCGACAGGGTCGGCTCAGCCA
>JAHEJO010000022.1 GCA_024638805.1 Acidimicrobiales bacterium | reverse complement strand
TCGTCTTCGACGAGACCGTAACCGAGGCGTCGGTAGCACTGGATGGGCCCGAAGGCCGGATCGACACCGACGTTGTTCAGCCGGTCGGCCGGGTGATCGTCGCCCGGTTTGCCCCGTTGAGTATCGAGGGTCGCTACATCGTTCGATTCCGTGTGACATCGGCCGACACCGATCCGGTGGAGGGCAGCTACAGCTTCACCTACGCCACTGATGCCCCCGCTCCGCTTCCGGCGGTCGGGTCGGCTCTGCCGGCCGGGGGCGGCCCGAACTCGTGGCTGTGGGTCGGGGCTGCGGTCGTGGGGGTCGTCGTCGCCGCACTCGCGGCCCAGACGCTGACCCGAGCCAGACGTTTGCGCAACCACCAACCGCCGTCAGGGCCTACCCTCTAGCGTGTGGCCCGTACGTTCTGGATCGAGACTTTGGGCTGTCCCAAGAACCAGGTCGATTCCGACAAGCTGGTCGGGACCCTGCTCGCCGACGGGCTCGCCGCCGCGCCGTCACACGCCGCCGACCTCATCGTGGTCAACACGTGTGCATTCATCGACGACGCCCGCCGGGAGTCGGTGGACACGATCCTCCGACTCAACGATGCCAAGGCCTCGCACGCGGAGGTGGTCGTGACCGGATGTATGGCCCAGCGGTACGGTCCCGAGCTGGCACGAGCGCTTCCCGAGGTGACCCGGGTCAGCGGCTTCGGCGTCCCGGTGTCGCTCGGCGCGACCCGCAACGCGTCGGAAGCGGTCCCGGGATTCGATCTGCTCAACCTGCCGAGGCCGCCGTCCTCGGCTCCATGGGCCTATGTGAAGATCGCCGAGGGATGTGATCGCAACTGCGGCTTCTGTGCGATTCCAAGCTTCCGGGGCAAACAGCGTTCTCGGTCGATCGCTGCCATCGTCCACGAAGTCCGCGCCACCAGAGCCTCCGAGATCGTCCTGGTGGCTCAGGATCTGGCGGCCTACGGACGCGATCAAGGTGTCGGTGAACGACGGATCGTCGAGCTCGTCGACGCGGTGGCGAGCGAGGTCGATTGGGTTCGGCTGCTCTATCTCTACCCGTCCGATCTCAACGATTCCCTCGTCGATGCGATGTGCCGCACCGGGGTGCCCTACTTCGATCTTTCGCTCCAACACGTGAGCCGACCGCTGCTGCGCCGGATGCGCCGGTGGGGGGGAGGGGCGGTCTTCGGCCAGCGCATCGAGTCGATCCGGCGTCGCCAACCCGACGCCGCGTTTCGGTCCAACTTCATCGTCGGATACCCGGGGGAGACCGAAGCGGACCACGACCTCCTGCTGCGGTTCGTCGAGGACACCGGTCTCGATTGGTGTGGTTTCTTCGCCTACTCCGCCGAAGAAGGAACCTACGCGGTCGACCTCGATGGTCAGGTACCCGAGGCCCTGGTCGCCGAACGCCTGGCCGAGCTGACCGAACTGCAGGATCGAATCACCGCCGAGCGACAGGATGCGAGGATCGGTTCCACCGAACTGGTTCTCGTCGATGGACCGGGGGAGGCCCGTTCGGTGAAGGAGGCCCCGGAGATCGATGGCGTCATCTCGGTCCCCGATGCGCTGGCCGTCGGGCAGTTCCACAAGGTGAGGATCCGGGGCGCGGCCGGCCCTGACCTCGTCGGTGAGCCCATATGACCGCCGGTACCACCTCAGCCGGTTCGCTCGGTTGGCTGGGGACATCGCGTTGGGCGTTGGCGGCGAACTCGATGACGCTGCTCCGTCTGGTACTCACACCGCTGTTCGTCGCGATGATCCTGCACCAGAACCCCTGGTGGCCCAGCTTCGCCATGGGCTGGTTCCTCGGGTTCACCGACTGGTTCGACGGCAAGCTGGCCCGCCACGCCGAACCGACGAGGTTCGGGGCGTTCTGGGACCCCCTGGCCGACAAGATGGTGGTGTTGGCCGCCGGCTTCGCACTCGTCGGGATCGGGAGATGGTTCTGGCTACCGATGGTGATCATCGCGGTGCGCGAGTTCGGCCTGATCGCCTATCGGATGTACTGGGCCCGTTCCAGCATGGCGATACCCGCCCGCACGTCGGCCAAATACAAGACGTTCGTGCAGGGACTGGCCATCGCCAGTGCAACCTGCCCACCGATCGAGAACAACGCCGGATGGATCACCGATGTGCTCCTCTGGGTCGCCGTCGCGTTCACGCTCTACACCGGCGGCCAGTATCTTGTTGATGGCAGGGCCTCTCTCCGACAGGGCGGCGTGCGATGAGTCGGTCCTGTATCACTGCCGCCACAGCGGCACCACACACGAACCTCTCGGGTGCGCTACCCGTCGATCCGCTCCCATAGCGTGGACCGGGTGTTTGGCACGATCGGCAAACTCGTCATCGTTTCAGTGGCTGTGAGCCTGACGGCCATCGCATGTACCGGTGACGAACCGGATCAGGCAACCACGTCGACTTCGGAAGCATCCACCGAGACCAGCGGGCAAACCAGCATCGAGGGGGAGATCGACGACTTTCCAAACGAAACGATCGATTGTCCTTTCGAGGGTCCACCCAACGTCACGGTCGGCTGCTCGACGGTCACCGTGCCCGAGAACTGGGACACTGGGCAGGGCGAAATCACGCTCACGTTCGCCCGCGTCCCGGCACGGACCACACCTCCGGCCGGTGAACCGATCGTGTATCTCGAAGGTGGGCCTGGCGGCCATGCGCTCGACACGTTCGTCTACCAATTCGACGATCTCTGGGATCCGCTACTCGATGATCACGATCTCATCTTCTTCGACCAGCGCGGCACCGGCTACTCCCAGCCGCGACTCAGCTGCCCCGAACTCACCGCGTTGAACCGTGAGGCCGAGGACGACCCCGGTCTCGACCTCGACGAGATCGAGACCGAGTTCAATCGGCGGCTGGGCGAATGCACCGAGGGTTTCACCGAGGAGGGGATCGACCTCACCCAATACAACACGGTCAACAGCGCACGCGATGCGGACGCGATCAGGCAGGTTCTCGGCCACGAGCAATGGAACCTGCTCGGGATCTCCTATGGCACGAAACTGGGACTCGAGATCATGCGACAGTTCCCCGAGACGGTACGAGCATCGGTACTCGATAGCGTGTTCCCTCCCCAGGTCGATAGCACCCGCGACAACCCCGCCACGTTCCTCGCCAGCCTCGAGGCCGTCTCGGCCGCGTGCGCTGCCGAACCCGCCTGCGCTCGGCAGGGTGATCTCAAACAACGTCTGATCGATGCGGCCCAGCAACTCGAGACCTCACCTCGGCAGGTGGAGGTCATCAACTTCCTCACCGGCGAGAGCGACACCGTGCAAGCCCAGGGTGACACGATCGTGCGCATCGTCGCCACCGGTCTGTACTCGCCGTTCGCATTCACCGATTGGCCCGAACTGCTCACCGACATCGAAGCGGGCGGGACCGATGCCCTCTCCACCTTCTTGTCGCTCGACCGGACCAACGAGCAGTTCTTCACCACGGGCATGCAGCTGGTCGTCCAGTGTCATGAGGAGATCAGCTTTGCCGACCCGGCCGAGGTCGAGAACTCCGCTCCGGAGGACCCCTTCGGCCTCTACGACGTCGCATTCGATTCCGGCGATCCCTTCGCCCTCTGCGCCGTGGTCGACTCGGGGCAGGCGGGGTCAGTCTCCGACCAGCCCGTCGAAAGCGACATCCCGACGCTCGTCATGGCCGGAGAATTCGACCCGGTCACCCCGCCAGCCTGGGGTGCCCTCACCGCCGAGACCCTCACGAACTCACAATTCGTGGTCCTCAGCGGCGAATCCCACGGCACCAGTCCCAGCGAATGCGGTGTGACCCTCGTTCGGGCATTTCTCGCTGATCCGCTGGCACCGCTCGACGTCGACTGCGCTGACGACGGTATGGCGGCCTTCCTCGACAGTGGCACCGAGCCGGTGACGATGGTGCCGACCACGGCGGACTTCGGCCCCGGCGCCATCGCCACCGTGCAGCCCGAAGACTGGACCAACCAGAACCTCAACGGTCTGCTCGACTCCACACGCCAGAGATCCCTTCTCGATGTCACCGAACTCCTCCAGTTCGCCGGTCCCGGCATCGTCGCCACTTCCATCGAGGGCTTCATCTCCGACCAGCTGGGCATCCAACTCGCCACGGGCGGCGAAGAACAGATCGGGTCCGGAACCTGGCTCGTGCGCAGCGGCGACAACGGTCGGATCGCGGCGGATCTCTATCTGCGCGACGATGGTGCAGACGTCGAGTTGCTCCTCCTGATCAGTGCCGTCGACGAGCGGTCCGACCTGGTCCAAGAGGTACTCCGACCGGCGGTCGAGGCGTTCGGTGTCGGTTGAGCCGAGATGGTCACAAAGCCCGCGGGTTCGAGACCTCGAAGATTGGAGTGCGTGGTGCAGGTAGAAGTCGTCGCAATCGGAACCGAGTTACTGCTCGGGCAGATCGTGGACACCAACAGTTCATGGATAGGTGCAGAACTCGCCGCTGCCGGGCTCAACAGTCACTTCCAGACCAAGGTCGGTGACAACCCGGAGCGGATACGCGCTGTGCTCGAGGCAGCGCTCAGCCGCAGCGACGCCGTGATCTGTTGTGGTGGTTTGGGGCCCACACAGGACGATCTCACACGAGAGGTGATCGCCGAATTGATGGGGGCGGAACTCCAGCTCGACCCGACCGTCGCCGACCGAATCTGCGCCATGTTCGAGAGTCGAGGCCGCACGATGCCCGACAACAACCTCCGCCAAGCGATGGTCCCTGAGGGGGCCACGGTGATCGCCGAACAACCTGGCACGGCACCGGGACTGATCTGTCCGGTCACCATCGGCGGTGCCGAACGGGTCCTCTACGCCGTACCGGGTGTTCCGTACGAGATGAAGGAGATGGTGACCGGCACTGTGCTACCCGATCTGCGTCGCCGAAGCGGTGACGCATCGGTGATCGCCAGTCGGATCATCAGAACCTGGGGTCAAAGCGAGTCGGGCCTGGCCGAGATACTGGCCGAAAGAATCGACGAGCTCGACTCGGCCGGAAACCCCACTCTGGCCTTTCTCGCCAGCGGCGTCGAAGGGCTCAAGGTCCGCATCACCGCGAAAGCAGCCGACCTCGACTCGGTCACCGCCATGCTCGATGCCGAACAGCGCCGTCTCGAGCCTCTCATCGGCCACTGGACCTTCGCCTACGACGACGACAACATGGAAACGGTTGTCGTCCGGGCACTCGAGGAACGGGGCCTGTCGTTGGCCGTTGCCGAGTCCCTCACGGGCGGTTACCTGTCAGGCCGGATCTGCGCCGTACCGGGGGTCAGCGCCGTGTACCGGGGCGGCGTCGTCGCCTATCACCCGTCGGTCAAGACCCAGCTGCTCGGTGTTCCGCAGGGTCCGGTCGTCTCCGAGGAAGCCGCCTCCGCCATGGCGCTCGGCGTGTGCCGGGTCATGAATGCCGACGTCGGAGTCGCAACCACCGGAGTCGCCGGCCCCGACGAAATCGAAGGCCGCCCCGTCGGCACGGTCTGCATGGCGGTGACCGTGGCCTTCGGCGACGAGGACGAACGTCACACCCGAACCGCCACGATCCGCCTACCCGGCGACCGGGAACGCATCCGCCAGTTCAGCACGATCACCGTGCTCGATCTGCTCAGAAAGATGCTGTGATATCGTCCTCACTCCTGGCGTCGTTCGGCTCGCTGACGCTCGAACAATGATGTGAGGCTTCGGTGCTGCCCGCCTCCGGCGGTCCAGGGTGACGGTGCTGACATTGCCTCCGCTCGCCTGCGGGTCGCTTCGGCCTCGCTGACGCTCGAACAAAGCTGAGCGCGGTGGGTGCTGCCCGCCTCCGGCGGTCCAGCGTGACGGTGCTGACATTGCCTCCCCTCGCCTGCGGGTCGCTTCGGCCTCGCTGACGCTCGAACAAAGCTGAGCGCGGTGGGTGCTGCCCGCCTCCGGCGGTCCAGCGTGACGGTGCTGACATTGCCTCCGCTCGCCTGCGGGTCGCTTCGGCTCACCCAGCGGACGAGGTGGTGGCGCGCAGCGGCGGTCGGGACGTGCTCGGACGTCGGGGCCGGGTCGTCGTGGTCGTGGTCGGCCCGGTTGTCGTGGTCATGGTGCTGACGACTCGGGTGGTCGTCGTCGTGCCCGCACTCAGCTCCGGCTCACGTTCGGGGCATCGGCGGGTGAACACGAACTCCTGGAATGCCATCTGGTCGGGTTCGAGCTGTCGCCATATTCGGAGCAGCACGTCGTTGTCGAGCGAACAGAGCAGATCCGCCGTCTCGAGCTTGGATGCCACCTCAGCGGGCGTCAGCGTCCTCTCTTCGATGGCGGCGAGCAGCTCGGCGTCGGTGGGACCGGACACCTCGTCACTCCCACACGCACTCACGATCACCATCAGGGCACAACAGAACGCTCGGAGACCACGGCTCACGGCCAACAGTATTCCATGCCACCCCGGCGAGTCGTGGTGGCCCCGGCACCAACTTGGCCGTTGACTTGCATCGAACAGGTGTTCGGAATTACACTGATGTAAGGCGGTCGGACCGGCTCTGGCGCCAGCGTTGTCACACCCGCTGATTAGGTTCAGCGCCACAGCAGATATCCATCACCATCGGCCGTACGGGTCGGCCACCACCACACACTGCGGGTCCACCGCTGGGAAGAGGAACAGATGTCGAGAACCAGAACAGATGACCGGGCCGAGAAAGACGCGGCCAAGGTGAAAGCCGAAAAGGCCAAAGCGCTCGAGATGGCACTCGGGCAGATCGAGAAATCACATGGTGCCGGATCGGTCATGCGCATGGGCGAAAAGGCCACGCTCGCCATCGGATCGGTCCCCACCGGTGCCCTCTCGCTCGATCTCGCTCTCGGAATCGGGGGTCTTCCCCGGGGCCGGGTCGTCGAGATCTTCGGTCCGGAGTCATCGGGCAAGTCCACCCTCGCCATGCACGTGGTGGCCGAAGCTCAGCGAAATGGCGGTACCTGCGCCTACATCGATGCCGAACATGCGATGGATCCGATTTATGCCGCCGCCATCGGTGTCGATGTCGACGAGCTGCTGATCTCACAACCCGACACCGGTGAGCAAGCCCTCGAGATCGCCGACATCCTGGTCAGATCCGGTTCGATCGATGTGATCGTGATCGATTCGGTCGCCGCCCTCACCCCCCGGGCCGAGATCGAAGGAGAGATGGGCGACACCCACGTCGGGCTCCAGGCCCGCCTGATGTCCCAGGCACTTCGCAAGATCACCGGGAACCTCAGCAAAACCGACACGATCTGCATCTTCATCAACCAGCTTCGCGAGAAGATCGGCGTGATGTTCGGATCTCCCGAGACAACCCCCGGTGGTCGAGCGCTCAAGTTCTACAGTTCGGTCCGCCTGGACATCCGCCGAATCGAAACGCTGAAGAACGGAACCGAGATGGTGGGGAACCGGACCAGGGTGAAGGTGGTCAAGAACAAGGTTGCGCCGCCGTTTCGTCAAGCGGAGTTCGACATCGCCTACGGCGAAGGGATCAGCCGCGAGGGGTCCTTGCTCGACATCGCCGTTGACCGCAACATCGTCAAGAAGTCGGGTGCCTGGTACACCTATGAAGGTGAGCAGATCGGTCAGGGTCGGGAGAATGTCAAGATCTTCCTGAAGGAGAATCCCGACCTCACGATGGAGATCCAGGACCGAGTGTTGCGAGAAGTGGGCCTGTTGGGAGCCGATGAGGAACCCGGAGATCTCGAAAGCGATGATCCGGCGCTCGACGAGCCGATCCAGCTCGACTGATCACCACACTCGCGGGTCTGGAACGACCGCCTGATCCGGATTCTTGGTGAGGTCTTGATCAGGCCGGTTCACTCAACGCTCGGTGCTCTAGCCTGTACAGGATATGGCGATCACACCGATAGCAGCCGTGATCTTCGACATGGACGGTGTGCTCATCGAATCCGAGTCGCTGTGGTGTCAAGCCGAGCGCGAGGCAAGTGATGCGCTCGGGCTCGGTTTCAGCGACACAGATTTTGCCGCCACGCGCGGCAAACGAATTCGCGAGGTCACCCAACTCTGGTTCGATGCCCGCCCGTGGGACGGCCCCGAACCCGACGACGTCGCCCAACGGATCATCGATCGAGTGGTGGAGCTGGTCGCCGATCGACCGCCTATGGACGGTGTCCGCGAAGCTCTGAGCCTGCTGGCCGACCGAGGGGTTCGTCTCGGGTTGTGCACCAGCTCGGACCGCGTGCTCATCGATGTCGTGCTCGCCGCCCTCGGACTCGAGGATGCCTTCGAGGTCGTGCATTCGGCGCAAGATGACGAGTTCGGTAAGCCCCATCCGCTTCCGTATCTACGAACGGCCGAACTGCTCGGCATCGAACCACAGGCATGTCTGGTCATCGAGGACTCCTTGAGCGGCTCGATCAGCGCCAAGTCCGCCGGGATGCGGGTGGTAGCCGTACCCGACGCGGCCGAGGCGGGCAGCGGCCGGTTCGGTTTCGCCGATCTGACCCTCGAGTCGCTCACACAACTCGACGGTGCAACCCTCACCGCTCTGGCCGACGGGCAGTCACCGCCCTCGGTCTCTCGCCCACGATTTCACCGAGCGTTTCCAGTAGATGATCTGGCCAGGGCTCGCTGGTTCTACTCCGAGGTCCTCGGCGCACTCGAGGGACGCTCGAGCGACACCTGGGTCGACTTCAACCTCTACGGGCACCAGATCGTGGCCCACCTCGTCGCGCTTCAGCCCGCGCCCAGCACCAATTCGGTCGACGGGCACGAGGTCCCCGCCGAACACTCCGGTGTTCTGCTCAACCCTCCGGCATGGCGTGACCTGGTACAACGACTAGAAGGCCACGGCGATCGGATCCGGTGGCTCATGGAACCCACAACCCGGTTTGCCGGCTTGGCCGGGGAACAGCACACATGCTTCGTGGCCGATCCCGCCGGCAATGCGCTGGAGTTCAAGGCCTTCGCCGACGACCGCCACGTCTTTGCCCGCTGATCGATCAAGAAGAGTGCTGAGGAGAAACCATGCAAATCGGAATGATCGGACTCGGGCGGATGGGTGCCAACATCGTGCGTCGCCTCGATGCCGCCGGCCACCGGTGTGTCGTTTTCGATGTTGACCCCGCGACGGTCCGTCAGCTGGTCGACGAAGGCGTCGCCACCGGAGCCGACAGCGAAGAGGATCTGGCCTCCAAGTTGAGTGGACCGCGAGCGGTCTGGGTGATGGTTCCGGCCGCACACGCCGGAGAGGTCGTGACGCGGATGGGGAATCATCTGCAATCCGGAGACGTCATCATCGACGGCGGCAACACCCACTACCCCGACGACATCGCCCGGGCCACGCGATTGGACAGACGGGGCATCGACTACCTCGACGTAGGCACGAGTGGTGGGGTGTTCGGCCTCGAGCGGGGGTACTGCCTGATGATCGGGGGCAACCCGGGACCGGTGGCCCGCCTCGATCCGATCTTCCGTGCCCTCGCCCCGGGCACCGCTGCTGCCGAACGCACCCCGGGCAGGGAGGGGAACCCCACCCAGTCCGAATACGGCTACCTCCACTGCGGACCGGTTGGTGCAGGCCACTTCGTGAAGATGGTCCACAACGGTGTCGAGTACGCGGTGATGCAGGCGTACGCGGAGGGCTTCTCCCTACTCGAGCGGGCGAATGCAGGGCGTCGGGACCGCCCCCGAGACGCCGAAACGGCGCCCCTCGCAGATCCTGGGCTGTTTCAATACAACATTGACATACCTGCGATCGCCGAGCTGTGGCGGCGGGGCAGCGTGGTCGGATCGTGGTTGCTCGACCTCACCGCCGCCGCCCTCCACGCTGATCCGACGCTCGACGGCTTCCACGGGCGCGTATCAGACTCCGGAGAGGGTCGCTGGACCGTGCTCGCCGCGGTCGAGACCGGCACGCCGGTACCGGCGATCGCAAATGCGCTCTTCACCCGTTTCGCCAGCCGGGACAATGCTGAGTTCGGGCACCGGATCCTCTCGGCGATGCGGAGCCAGTTCGGCGGCCATGATGAGAAGAAGGATTGATCGAGTGGCAATGACCGATCTCACGACCGCCGATGCGTTGATCCTGTTCGGTATCACCGGCGACCTGGCCCGCAAGAAGCTGTTCAGCGCCCTGTACATGCTCGAATCCGACGGGGAGCTCGACATGCCCGTCATCGGTGTCGCGTCATCGGATTGGTCCCTCGATGAGCTTCGACACAACGCCAGGGAAGCGCTCGAAACAGGTGGCTTGAAGATCGACGACGAGATCTGGGGACGCTTCTCGAAACGCTTCCACTACGTATCCGGCGACTACCGGGACAGCGACACCTACCACCGAGTGGCCGAGAAGGTCGGCGACGGCGTCTGTCCGGTCGCCTACCTGGCCATCCCTCCGTTCCTGTTCTCCACGGTCGTCGACGGGCTGGCCGCAGCAGGACTGAACTGCGGCCGAGTCGTGCTCGAGAAACCGTTCGGTCGGGATCTGAGCAGTTCGAGAGAACTCGATGCTGCCGTGCTCGCCCACTATCCAGAGGAGAGGATCTACCGCATCGATCACTTCCTGGGAAAGGAGCCGGTCCTGAACATCCTCGTGTTCCGTTTCGCCAACAGCATCCTCGAACCGCTCTGGAACCGACAGCACATCCGACGAATCACAATCAACATGTTCGAGGATTTCGGTTTGGAGGGCCGAGGCAAGTTCTACGACGAGGTGGGGACGCTTCGAGATGTGGTGCAGAACCACCTCCTACAGATCCTGGCGCTCCTGGCGATGGAACCGCCGGTGTTCAACGACGCCGACGCACTGAACGATGAGGTGGCCAAAGTCCTCCGATCCATGCGATCCATGGATCCGGCCAAGTCATGGCGCGGTCAATACGAGGGGTACCGGAGCGAAGCGGGCGTCAAGCCCGACAGCGATACCGAGACGTTCATCTCGGTGAGGTGTGAAATCGACAGCTGGCGGTGGGCGGGGGTTCCGTTCACCATCAGCGCCGGCAAGGCGATGAACCGAACCACCACCGAAGCCTTGGTCGAATTCGCAGCACCCCCCCGGGCGCTGTTCTCCGAAGGCAACTATCAACCTCCTCCCAACACCATGCGCTTCGAAATGAAACCCAACGACACAATCGAACTGAATGTGCAGGCCAAACGCCCAGGGGAGAGCCTGACCAGTGAGTCGATTCGACTGCTCGTCGACCACCACGGTCTCGAATTCGGACCGAGTCCCTACCACCGACTGCTCGGCGACGCGCTGGTCGGTGACAAGCGCCTCTTCGCCAGGGGTGACATGGTCGACGAATCGTGGCGCATCGTTCAGCCGATTCTCGACTCGCCACCCGCTGTCGAACCCTACCGCTACGGGGCGGCAAGATCGGAACTCGGATGACCGCGCCAGGTAGACCTACCGTCGCCATCGACCTCGGCGGAACGAACGTCCGCGCCTCGCTGGTGGCAGAGGATGGCAAGATCAAGGACCGTATCCAGCGTCCTACCCCACACCATCATCCGGAGCCCACGATCATCCTCGAGATGATGGCCGAAGTATCGGGCAGCGATGGGCCCAGCCGAGCCGTCATCGGGCTTCCGGGCGTAATCGATCATGAACTGGAAGTTCTGATCGAAGCCCCCAACATCCCTCAGATGTGGATTCCCAGCCTCACCGAGCACTGGTTCGAACAGCGATGCGGGTACGAGGTCTCTTTTGCCAACGATGCCGATCTCGCCGCCGTCGGCGAATCGTCGTTCGGGGCCGGCAGGGACCACCGAGACGTCGTTTACGTCACGATCAGCACCGGCATCGGGGCGGGGATCGTCGTCGGTGGCACACTCGTGCGAGGCCGTCTGTCCGGTGGTGAAATCGGCCACACCGTGGTCGACATCGCCGCGGCTGCGCGGCATGAACCGGCGACGGTCGAAGAACTCGGGTCGGCCACAGCCTTCAATCGAATGGCTCGACTCGGCGGAATCGCCGAGCAGGGAAAGGAGTTGGTCGACCTGGTGCGTTCGGGACATGAACGTGCAACGCAGGTGTTCGAACGGTCGATGTTCGCAGCCGCACTCGGCATCACCAATCTGTGCTGGCTGGTCCTACCCCAGGTCGTGGTGATCGGCGGAGGCCTCGGTCGGAACATCGACCTGGTCCACCCGATCGTGCGGCGGGTCCTCGATGACCACGGGCCATCCTCGTCCAAAGAGACCCACGTCGTCGTAGCCCAACTGGGAGATGACGCCGCACTCGCCGGCGCTGCAGCTTGGTGGTCAGCTGTTGGACGGGCATAACCATGCGCCAGACTGAAGCGGTGTCCGAGCCTGAAATCGTCGTCGAGCAGGTCGAACCGCTCCAATGGGCGAGTCGAGCCGCCGACATCACCGCCGAGGAGTTGACGCTGGCACTCACCCGACGCAGCCGAGCCACACTGGCGGTCAGCGGCGGGCGTTCCCCCAAGGCCTACTTCGCAGAACTGTCGCAGAGGCCGGTGCCGTGGGGTCGGATCACGATCCTCCAGGTCGACGAACGGGTCGTCCCCGAAGGATCTCCCGAACGCAACCTGACCGATCAGATCGCCAGCTTCGGCGACCTCGAGGCCCGGTGGCTTCCCCTGCCAGTCTCGGCCTCCGAGGACCCGAGGGCTCTGAAGGCCTTTGTCGACGATCTCTGCGAGGACGCCGGAAACCCTCCTGTCATCGACGTCGTCCACCTCGGGTTGGGCGACGACGGACACACGGCGTCCCTGGTGCCAGGCGACCCCGTGCTCGCAGAGCGGAACCATGTCGTCGCCAGGACCGGGCTCTACAACCGAACCCATCGATTGACGCTGACCGAACCGGTCCTGAGTAGAGCGGCACTTGTCCTCTGGCTGGTGTCGGGCACCGACAAGACCGAGCCGGTCAAGAGACTGCTCGCTGGTGATCCTGGAATCCCCGGCACGCTCGTCAAGGCGAAGCGACAGATCCTGCTCGGCACCCCCGACGTCTTCGCCTGAGGCGACCCTGGGGTGATCGACCCAGCCATCGATCGTTCAGGAAGCGAGCGGCGTGTCCGATAGCGATACGTGTTCGGCGCCCACTCGCAGCGTTGATGGTGTCACTGGACACGTCGGCGGGCTCTGACCGTGTGGGGTCGGACCGGTGCGGTACATTGCCGCGTTCGCCGACCTTGACCGCAACGCCCGATCGATCAGTGAGCCATCTCCAATGAAACTCCTCCAACAACACAGGCCGCCGGTCCATCCTGCTCGACCGGACGTCGGCAGCCTCGACGACCGCGAGCTGCACGGCAGACCCGAGCGTTTCGAACACGTCTCGGTCGATGCGCGGATCATCGCATACGCCCGGGATGCTCTCACCGCTTCCTTCGCTGAGTTTCGTATCGGCGTTGGCAATGCGCGATCGACCGCCATCCCGGTCCTGAAGCGATTGGCCCGCTCGACGATCGCCCAGTTGGGGACTCTCTCGCGCATATCCGCCAGGCCCGCCGAAATGGCCAGAGCCGTGTCCGCCAACACGATCCGGTCACAACCGATGATCGTGCGAGCTGCCCTCATCCCCTGTGCCTCGATCTTCATCGCCGTCGGCGTGGCGGCCCAGCTGGCAGCCGGTCTTGGGATCGGTCCAGGCGACATGCTCGTGAACGGGATCTCGGTCCGAAGCGGGCTCAGCTTCGGTACAGCCGCCCTCCTCATGTCGGGTACGCTGGCGCTCGTCGGCACTCTGCTCGGCAGGGCGCCTCGCGTCGGCACGCTTGCGAACGTGGCCATGATCGGCCCGCTGATCGATGTCGTCCGGCCCCATCTCGAACTGAATGGAGGCATGGGAGCTCGAGTGCTGCACTTCGGTGTCGGCTTGTGGCTGATCGGTATCGGACTCGGCTGTCTGATGCACGCTCGTTTGGGAATCGGCACGCACGAGGCGTTCAGCCTGGCGATCAACGATCTCACCGGCGTTCCGGTGAGAAGAGTGCGTCTTGGTCAGGAGATCACCTGGATGGCGGTGGCGGTCGTGCTGGGATCGCCTTTCGGTGTCGGCACCATCGCCGTGGCGATCTTCATAGGTCCGGCGATCGCCGCCGGTACGAAGACGGTAGGTCGAGTATTGACGGCCTTCTCGTCGTTTGTGGAGGCACCCGAGGTTGCCGCGCACGTCCGCGACGTCGGGTTCTGACGCATCCTCTCATGACCACCGGACGACGAGCTCCTCCGGTTTGCGAAACACGACCCCGACGGGAGGCGACGTGGAGATGAGCTCGACTCGACCCAATCGTTGTGTCACGGCATCGAATCCAGCCCGAGCCTCGGCACGGGCGAGGTGGGGGCCGATGCAGGCGTGGGGTCCGCGGGCGAACGCCAGATGACGAGACGCGTTCGCGCGGAACGGATCGAAACGGTCCGGGTCGGCGAAGACGGTCGGGTCCCGATTGGCATCACGGATCGAGGCGACGACCAACGCTCCCCGCGAGATCTCCATTCCATCGACGGTGGTGGCCTCCGTCGCATATCGGTCCACTCGGCTGGCTGCTGGTTCGAGCCGGAGAGACTCTTCGATCGCGCCGTCGAGTGCAGACGGTCGGGCCAGGCAATCCTCATAGGCGGTCGGGTTGGTGAGCAGGTGCCAGAACAGGTTGGCGATCGATCCGTCCACCGTCTCGATACCACCGAAGAGGACGACGGCTGCATTCGATGCAACTTCCCCACGGGTTTGGTTGCCCGCCCGCAGGTCGGCAGCGTCGACGGCATGGGACAGCCTTCGCATCGCGTCCACCGCCGATTCGGGAACGTCGCCGTGCTCGGTGAGAGCGGTGACGCCGGCAACGATGTGCTGGTACCAATCCCACAGGTCCGTCGGATCGGCGCCAAGACCTAGGATCTCGTTCATCACGCCGACGGCGAGGGGACCGGTGAGGGAGGTCCTCAAGTCAGCGGTCCGGGTGGTCAGTCCGGCGATTCCATGGACGAGCTTGCCGGCGAGATGATCGATGCTCTCGGTGGCTCGTCGGCGGGTCTCGTGCGATCTCAGCAGGGTCGCCCAGGGCACACGGTGGTGGGTGTGGCGCGGCCCATCGGTCGAGAGCATGGACTCTCCCACGATTACGCCGGTCGTGAAACGAGGATCGTCCACGGTGAACGTTTCGGGGTTGCGCATCACCGTCTCGCAGCCCCGGTAGCTCTTGATCACGTAGTCCACCGCATCACTATTGCAGTGGGGTGCGTCGGGCACGAGCGGCGAGACGACCGCTCGGGTACCAGGATCGCAGCGGCGATCTACACTGTCCCGGTGTCCAAGCGGTACATGGTTCAGACATTCGGCTGTCAGATGAACGAGCACGACTCTGAACGACTGGCCGGCATGCTCGAGGCCGACGGGTACGAACCGATCAGCGATCAGACGCAAGCCGACGTCATCGTCCTCAACACCTGCTGCATTCGCGAGAACGCTGACAACAAGTTGTACGGCGCCCTCGGCAACATGAAACAACTCAAAGACGACAACCCTGACCTCCAGATCATGGTGGGGGGATGCCTGGCCCAAAAGGACCGCGAACTCATCCAGCAACGGGCCGGACACGTGGATGTGGTGTTCGGCACCCACAACGTGCATCGCGCCACAGCGCTGATGGCGGATGCCCGCCGCGACGGACCGATCACCGAGATCTGGACGGCGGCCGACACAGACGATCCGTTCCCCTCGGCCTTGCCCGCACGACGTCAAACCGACTACGCCGCATGGCTCACGATCCAGATCGGTTGTGACAACTCGTGTGCTTTTTGTATCGTTCCGGCGGTCAGGGGGGCTGAGATCAGTCGCCCACCCGAGGACATCGTCAGTGAAGCCCGGCGCCTGGCTGCCGCCGGGGTCACAGAGATCACCCTTCTCGGCCAGAACGTGAACAGCTACGGTCGAGACTTGGCGGTCGCCGTCCGCCGCTCGGGCGGAACGGGAATCCGTGTCCGCCCCGCCTTCGCCGACCTTCTGCTGGCCGTCGGCGGCGTCGAGGGCATCCGCAGGGTGCGGTTCACCTCACCGCATCCCAAGGACATGAACACCGAGGTCTATCAAGTGATGGCGGGCACACCCTCGGTGATGCCGCATCTTCACTTCCCGCTCCAGTCAGGATCGGACAACGTCTTGAAAGCGATGCATCGGGGTTACACCGCGGCACGCTATCTGGCCAAGCTGTCCGAAGCGCGAGAGACGATTCCGGACCTGGCGGTCACCACGGACATCATCGTCGGTTTTCCCGGCGAGACCGGGGAGGACTTCGAACGCACGCTCGAGGTCGCCGCGCACGCAGAGTTCGACAGCGCGTTCACATTCGTCTATTCCCCCCGGCCGGGGACCGAGGCGGCAGATCTCACGGACCGCTTTTGTGATCCAGCGGAGGTGAAGGATCGGTACTCTCGCCTGCGCACCGTGATCGAGCGAAGTGCGCTGCAACGGCATCGAGCCCGCGAGGGAAGGGTCGAGGAGGTTGTCGTCGAAGGTCCTTCCAAGACCGACGCACTGCGTCTCACCGGCCGGACCGGACAGAACAAGCTCGTGCACTTCCCCAAGCCCGAAGGTCCTCTGCGTCCGGGCAGCTACGCCACGGTTCGGATCCTCGAGGGGCGCACGCAGTATCTGTTGGGTGAGCTCGTCGAGGTCACCGCCCGGGCCTCGCATCGAACTCGACTCGTCGTCTTGTGAGTTCGCTCCACTTCGTCGTCCCGGTGGCGAGCGATCGAGCCACGGTTCAGGACCGGTTCCGCCACGCTTCGACCGACCCGGCCGAGGTCGTCCGCTTGTTCACAACCTCCACCGATGTCATCGCTGAGGCAGCGGAAGGGCCCAACAACGTGTGGAGAATTCGGGTCGACGGCCCTCGGTTCCGCAGCGCCGGGACGACGGCGGTGTCGAACCGGGGCGATGGCGGATCCGACATCGAGATCCAGATCGAGATCAGAGGCAAGGGTTTGCTCGGCGTCGCCGGACCTCTTGTCGGGTTGGCCGCCGGTCGGCTCGAGCACGAGGCGGCGACCGCACTTCAGGCCGAGTTCGGCCGACCGGCAACGAAACGGGCTCGCTGAACGGTCGTTGTGGCTCAGCCGGTGTTTCTCATGCCTGCGGCAACACCGTTGACCGTCAGGAGCAGAGCCCTCCGAACCTCCGGATCCATGTCGTGTCCGGTCGACCCGGATTCGCTCCGATGAGCCCTGCTTCGGGCGAGGAGCTCCACCTGTAGCACGTGGAGTGGATCGAGGTAGACGGCGCGGGTCTTCAGCGTGCGCGAAAGCACGGGAAGGTTGCCGAGCAGGTCTCGTCGTGTGAGGGCGGTGATCTCGGCGATCGTGCGCGCATGCTCTTGTTTGACCACTTCGAAGAGGTGGCGGTGTTCGTGATCGACGAGCGTTTCCACGTACGCAGCAGCGATACCGAGGTCGGTCTTGGCGAGTGTCATCTCGACGTTGCCGAGGAAGGTCTGGAAAAACTGCCAGCTGGCGAACATGTCGGCCAGGGCCGGCTCGTGCCCGGCCTCGCGAACCGCCGCCAGCCCGGATCCGACGCCGAACCATCCCGGGATGATCTGTCGGCTCTGCGTCCAACCGAACACCCAGGGGATGGCCCTCAGGTCGTCGATACCCGCACCGGCACCGGAGCGCCGGGCCGGTCGCGAACCGATGTTGAGTTCTCCCAGCTCCTCGACCGGGGTGGATGTTTGGAAATAGACCGGAAGGGAGGGGTCCTCGACGAAGGAGCGATAGGCCGAGAATGCATGGGCCGACAGCTCTTCCATCACCTGGGACCACCGCTCCAACTGAACCTGCCCGTGACGAGAGGTCCGGTGGGCGACCGTCGCCTCGAGAACGGCGGCGAGGGCGAGGTCGAGGTTCCGATGGGCGATGTCGGGTTGGCCGTATTTGTCGGCGATCACTTCACCCTGCTCGGTGATCTTGAGTTCTCCGTCGACAACCCCCGAAGGCTGGCTCAGGATCGCCTCGTTGGTCGGACCGCCGCCACGGCCGACCGATCCGCCGCGGCCGTGGAAGACCCGAATCCGGATGTCGTGGCGTTGAGCCACGGATCGAATCGTTCGGAGAGCCTTGTGGATCTCCCACTGGCTGGTCGAGATGCCACCGTCCTTGTTCGAATCGGAGTAACCGACCATCACTTCCTGAACCCCGCCGCGCAGTTCGACGATCCGTCGGTACGCCGGAATGCACAGCAGCTGATCCATGGTGTCGCCGATCCGGCGAAGATCGCCGATCGTTTCGAACAGAGGCACGAATCCCAACCGCGCCACCCCAGCGGAGAGATCGACCAAGCCCACCTCGCGAGCGAGCAGAACCGGAGCGAGCACGTCATCGATTCCCTTGGTCATCGAGACGATGTAACTCTCGACCAGTTCATCGCCGTAGTCGTCCATCAGCTCGCGCAGGACGCGGAAGACCTCGAGCGCGTCGCCTTCCTGCAGTGGTGTTCCCGGCGGCGACAGGGGACGGCGTGAGTTCAACTCGGCGGTCAGCAGGGCGATTCGGCCGGTGCGCTCCCCGGGATACCGGATCCCGGTCGATTCGAACAGCCGCCCCAACGACTGATGATGGCGGGTCGCGTGCTCGCGGATGTCGAGAATGGCCAGATGGAACCCGATGCCGGCAACGAGCCGCCGCACCCGGGCCAGCCGGCCGTTGGCGAGGAGTTCTCCGCCGTGGGCCCGCAACGACCGGTCGAGAATCTCGAGATCGGCGGCGAGCTCGGCCGGTCGGACGTAACGCCGCTCACCGCCCGGAGTTCTGGCCGCCTCCTGGAGCTTCTGGGCCATGACGCCGAGCCGCAGTCGGTACCACTCGCCCTCGTTGATCCGCGCGATCCGCCCGTGCACATCTGGGAAGGACCGAGAATCCCGTTCCACCGCGTGGATCAGGTCGTCGCTGGCGGCGCGAATCACCTCGGTCGTCGACAACTCCGCCCGCAGATTCTCGACTTCGTCGATGAGGATGCGCAGCGCCCGAGTGCGCTGGAGTTCGATCACCTCGCGGGTCGTGGTGGCGGTGACGTTTGGATTGCCATCGCGGTCACCGCCGACCCAAGAGCCAAAGACGATCGGCGCAACCCGGGCGTCGAGACGCTGACCGACGTCGTCGAGGGCCATGTCCAGGTCCTCCCACACGTGGGGCACGCTTTTGCGCACAACCTGCTCGAGGTAGTACAGCAACGTGCGCGCCTCGTCGAGCGGTTGCGGTTTCTCCCGCCGGATCTCGTCGGTCTGCCACATCGCATCGATCAGCTCGTCGATTCGTCGATCGATGCGCTGTTGCTCCCAGCCGGTGGATCTTGTCATCCCTCTCTCCTCGACCAGCCGTGCGATCTCGGCCAGTTTGTCGAGAATCGAGCGGCGTGAGGCCTCGGTGGGGTGCGCGGTGAAGACCGGGTGCAGCGACGATCGTTTCAGTCCTGCCAGGATGTCGTCGCCGTCATAGCCGAGCGAAACGAGGCGGGGAACGGTATCGGACAGGCGATCAGCGTTCGCTTTGCGGATGTTGAGGTCCTCGATTCGGTGAACCTGCTCGACGACATTGGCGAGGTGGAAGTAGGTCGTGAACGCTCGGACCAGTTTCATCGAGTTCACGAGATCGGCCGACGCCAGCGTGGCCGCCAGGTCTCTGCCGGCGGCGACGTCGCCGTCGCGCCGCAAGGAGCGGGACAGGGTTCTGACCCTCTCGACCAGTTCGAAGAACGTCTGTCCTTCCTGCCGGATGATGGACTGTCCCAGCTGAGCTCCGAGGCGGCGGATGTCGCCGCGGAGCGCCTGATCGGCGGTGTGTTCGATCACCGACCCAGGCTACGGAGCTGCGTCGAGGGGTGACACGGCCGCCCCCAGGATCCGTTGCTGCGGGCCCTACCGTGTGGGGCGTGAACGACGTCTACACCCACGGCCATCACGGCAGCGTGCTGAGGTCTCACCGGTGGCGCACCGCAGAGAATTCGGCTCGGTATCTGCTCGACCATCTCGCCCCGCACATGTCACTCCTCGATGTCGGGTGTGGACCGGCAACGATCACATGCGATCTCTCTGGTCTGGTGGCGTGGGTCGTCGGTATCGAACCGAACGAGGGGATTCTGCGAGAGGCCGAAGAGACCCGACGTCAGCGCAACGCCGACAACGTCAGTTTCGAGGTCGGGAGTGTGGAGGCCCTCGCCTTCGTCGACGGTTCCTTCGATGTCACGCACGCCCACCAAGTGCTCCAGCACCTGAGCGATCCCGTGGCAGCGCTTAGGGAGATGGCGCGCGTGACCACGTCCGGGGGCCTGGTGGCGGTCCGGGATGCCGACTACCACGCCATGAGCTGGTATCCGGAGCTTCCCGGCCTGGACGAGTGGATGGGCATGTATCAGGCGGTCGCCCGTCGCAATGGCGCCGAGCCCGATGCGGCCAGGAGACTTCTGAGTTGGGCGGCGGCTGCGGGTCTGGACGATCTCGACGCAACGGTCGACTCGTGGCTGTTCTACACCTCCGAGGACCGACGTTGGTGGGGTGGTTTGTGGGCCCAGCGATGCACGCAGTCGGCGCTGGCTCACCAGGCCATCGAGTACGGGATCGCCACCGGGCCCGACCTGAGCAGGATCGCAGCCGCATGGACGGAGTGGTCCGAACACCCCCAGGCCTGGTTCGTCGTCCCCAACGGCGAGCTCATCGCTCGCCCGCCGTGACGTCGACGCCGGGCATTTGGTGGTCCCTACCGTCGTCACTAGTCTCGCGCTCATGGCAGGCGCGGCGTTGGGGCGAGGGACGAGAACCTCGGTCGACACGGATCGTTGGCTGCTGATACCCAGCATGCTCCTCGGACCCCAATCGTGGTCCGGGGTCTCACGAGTACTGACCGATCTGAACCAGGAACCTTTCATTGCCGACCCCCGACCGGTGGCCTGCGCGGTCGACGACTTCCTGACGCCATGGTTGATGGATGTCGTAGCCGCACTCCCTGCGCCTCCTGGTCCACCCAGCGAGGAAACCCACCGTTGCCCCAGAGTGGTCATCGCCGGTCACTCCTCGGCGTGTCCCCGGCTCCTTCTCGTGGCCGAGGAAGCGATCTCGCGGGGCCACACGGTGTCCACCGTGATCCTCGTCAACGGGCGAGTGCCTGCCGATGGCCTGTCGGCCACCGATCTCGACCCTCCGCTCGGGCATCTCCTCGACGACCTGACCCGACCGGATGACCATGTGCCTCCGTGGCACCGGTGGTGGGGTTCACTCATGGAGAGCATGCTGCCCGACGAGGAGGACCGGCGCCGGGTGTTCGCCGAAGCTCGGCCGGTGCCGCGGGCGCTCTTCGACCAGAAGGTACCCGCACCGCGTCTACCCGAAGAGGTCGGTCTGGCATTCCTTGCCATGGGTGACATGTATGCACCGAGTTTGGACGAGGCTCGCCGGCAGGGCTGGGTGGTCGCCCGGATGGACGGTGATCATCTCCATCAGGTCGTCGATCCCGTGGCGGTGGCGTGCACGATGATGGCGTTGGTCTCGCAGGCTTCGCAATGACAGCACGAGTCGGCGGCGATGCCCAGGCTGGGTCCTCCTAGCCTGTCTGCGTGGAGTTCGATTCCCAGGTCGCCGCCGCAATCCACGGAGCCCTCGGCGATCCTGGCGACGGTCATCGCGCCGACCGCCCCGACCTGCACGGTGATCTGCCCGGCGTTCCCGCCGCACTCGGGCGAGGTCTCGCCCGGATCCATCGGGTTGTCCTGAGCGATCCGGTGGCGCCGGTGGATGTCTCGGCCCTCGTCGAGGACCTGCTCCTCGCCGGCCGGCTGGATACGTTGTCCCTGCCCGAGCCCTACCGCAGGTATCGCGCCGCTGAACTCGTGGAGATGTGGCGTCGTTGGCCGGAACCGGTCACACCTACCGCGCCGGCGGTTTGTTCGGTTGGCCGGCTGACGGTCGATCGCATGTTGCTGGCCGACGGGGAGGTCGTCGGCATCGGTGGAGGCGAGTACGGCTTGATCGCCGACCGCCATCTCGATCTTGCCGTGATCCACCACAGCATCCATCTGTCGCTCGGCGCCGAGGCGGTCTTCGGATTCTACGAGGCTTACGGGATGGATCCGGATCTCGTACTGCTCGACCGCTACGTGCTGTGCGCCCATCTGCTGGGCTGGCTACCAGCTCATCCGTCGTGACCAGGCGTCCACTCGTCATCGTGGGTCCCACCGGCAGTGGCAAATCGTCGCTGGCGCTCGCTCTGGCAGAACGGGTGGGGGCGGTGTCGATCGTCTCGGCCGACGCGATGGCGGTCTACCGAGGCATGAACATCGGCACCGCCAAACCAACGCGGCGCGATCGTGACCTCATCAGACACTTCGGCCTCGATGTGGTCGACCCCTCCGAAGAGTTCGGAATGGCCGATTTCCAAACGCTGGTCGCCGATGCGCTCCACATCATCCAGGCGGCTGGTGAGGTCCCGATCCTCGTCGGTGGAACCGGGCTCTATGTCCGGGCCATCGTCGACGACTTCACCACACCCGGGCGCTACCCGGCGGTGGCCGCCGAACTCGAGACGAACCCGGACACCATCGCACTCCATCGACGGCTCGCCGTGTTGGATCCCACGGCGGCGCAGAAGATGGAGCCGACCAATCGTCGCCGGATCGTGCGGGCCCTCGAGGTGACGCTCGGCAGTGGGCGGCCGTTCTCCAGTTTCGGTCCTGGTGTCGACCGATATCCGGACACGCGGTTCCTGCAAGTCGGCCTCGAGCTCGATAGGGACGAGATGGACCGCCGGATCGATGCCCGGTTCGACTCATGGATCCGCAACGGACTGGTCGAAGAGGTCCGATCCCTGCCCCGTCCTCTTTCGAGGACCGCCTCGCAAGCTCTGGGTTACCGGGAGCTCCTGAGCCACCTCGACGGCGAGTGTGGTCAGGGCGAGGCGGTCGCATCCGCCAAGGCTCGGACACGAAGATTCGCGCGTCGCCAACAACGGTGGTTTCGACGGGACCCGAGGATCGTCTGGCTCGACGCCACCTCCCCCGACCTCCTCGACCGGGTTCTCGCGGTCTGGGAGAGCCCACCGCCGCGATGATGTCGGCGACGTCGGTGCAATGCCGCGCCGGGCGGTCGATCCGGCGACCGCCAGGCCCCTTGGCGGCCGCGGGTAGACTGTGATCAAATGACGATTCTCAGCAAACACCACGGACTGGGCAACGATTTCCTCGTGGCTGTCGAGCCGATGCGAGCGCTTTCGGCAACCGACGCTCTCCGCTGGTGTGAGCGTCGTCGGGGCATCGGCGCCGACGGCCTCATCTCTGCTGATCCATTGGCCTCCGACGGCTCGCTGTGGTCGATGTCGCTGTGGAACGCCGATGGCAGCCGGGCGGAGATCTCCGGCAACGGCATCCGGTGTATGGCCCAGGCGATCGTCCAGCGGTTGGGGACCGAGGACCGTACCGTGCTGAGCATCCGGACCGCCGGCGGGATGCGAGAGGTGGAGATCTGGCACGACCGGCGGGCGGGCGTTCACCAGGCCAAGGTCTCGATGGGAGTAGCCAGGGAGGGCTCCGAACCCTATGACAAGTGGGACCTGTTCGGACTTGAACCGATTCGGCAGATGACCGTCGACATCGGCAACCCACATCTCGTCGTCGAGATCGACGACCCCGACCTCATCGACCTCACGGCCATCGGACCCGAGATCGAGACCAGTTACGACGCCGGTATCAATCTCCACCTCGTACGCGTGGATGACCCGTCTTCGATATCGATCTTCGTCTGGGAGCGAGGAGTCGGATTGACCGAGGCGTGCGGATCCGGAGCTTCGGCGGCGGCGTGGGCCACCCATCGATGGGGACTGACCGGCGACACGGTGACGGTCCGCCAGCCCGGCGGCGACGCCAGTGTGTCGCTGACGGCCGACGCGGTCTTGCTCACCGGCCCCACCAACTACATCGCCACGATCGACGTTCCGGACTGATGTGAGTTCTGACGACGCCGACCTGACCGAGCCCGAGGCACGCTTCGAGCCGACCCCCGGTACATGGTGGGATCAAGCCACGTCCGAGCCCGATGATGTCGACTTCGGCTGGTTCGATGAGCGAGAGGAAGACGAACTCGACGATGAGACCCACCGGGGCGCATTCGGTGAATTCGGTGGTGAAGTCCGCCGTGGCTTTCTCGATCGCGCCTTTCGGGAACGGATCGTGGTCGTCGGCATGGCCCATAGCGGTATGGATCTGCCGACCGCCGAGGCGTCGCTGGATGAGTTGGAACTACTGGTCGACACCGCAGGAGCCGATGCGGTCGCCCGCATCATCCAGCGGCGGGATCGGCCCGATCGGGCCACGTTCGTCGGCAAGGGCAAAGTGCAGGAGGTCCTCGACGTGGCGCTGGAACTCGACGCCGACACCGTCGTCTTCGATGACGAGCTGACACCGGCCCAGCAGTTCAATCTCGAGAAGATCCTCGGCCGCACCGCGCTGGATCGAACGGCGGTGATTCTCGACATTTTCGCTCAGCACGCGACGTCGACCGAGGGGAAGACCCAAGTTGAACTTGCCCAGCTGCGGTACAACCTGCCTCGCCTGAGGGGCAAGAAATCCTTCAGCCAGCAAGCCGGCGGCATCGGAACGAGAGGCCCGGGAGAAACCCAGCTCGAGGTCGATCGCCGCCGCCTGGTC
Source organism: Acidimicrobiales bacterium (assembly GCA_024638805.1). Classification (GTDB taxonomy): domain Bacteria; phylum Actinomycetota; class Acidimicrobiia; order Acidimicrobiales; family SZUA-35; genus JABDIY01. The sequence continues at coordinate 1,509 of JAHEJO010000022.1, read as the reverse complement.
CGCAGGATCCACAAGCTCGAGCGGGACCTGCGAAGTATCACGGCCCGGAGGCAGAATCAGCGCAAGGCTCGCCACCGATCGCCATACTCGGTCGTCTCGATCGTCGGCTACACCAATGCCGGCAAGTCCACGCTCTTGCGCCGGCTGACGGGTGCCGACGTGAAGGTCGAGGATCAGCTCTTCGCCACCGTCGATCCCACAACCCGCAAGCTGCGCCTTCCGGGAGGAGAACAAATCCTGCTCACCGACACCGTCGGGTTCGTGAAGAGGCTTCCCCACACCCTGGTCGAAGCCTTCAAGTCCACTCTCGAGGTCGCGGCCAGCGCCGACCTCCTCATCCACGTGGTCGACGGAGCTGGGCCTGACCCCGAGGCCCAACTGCTCGCGGTTCAGGAAGTTCTCACGAGCATCGGGGCCGGGGAGGTCGAGCAGCTTCTCGCCTTCAACAAGACGGACCTGTCGCCCGACGTCAAGCGACTGGTCGATCTCAACCCCGGATCGGTGGGGATCTCCGCAGAGACCGGTGCGGGGATCGACGGGTTGCTGAACGCCGTCGCCGACCGGTTGCGGATCGGAGCCGAGGTCTACGAACTGCTGATTCCGTACGCCAGGGGCGACGTGATGGCCTCGGTCCACCGGGAGGGAGAAGTCCTGGCCGAGATGCCCGAGGTCAATCATATGCGATTCACGGCCCGCCTCGATGCCGCCTCGGCGGCGCGACTGCATGAATGGATCGTCGATGTCTGAACCCGGTTTCGTCCCCCCTCCCTACCCGTACGACCGGCTCGACCGGATCAAGGCGATCGCCGCCGAGCACCCCAACGGTGGCATCGATCTCTCCGTCGGCACACCGACAGACCCGCCCCCACCCTCGGTGATCAAGGTGTTCGCGTCGTCGGGCACTGAACGAAGCTACCCGCCGTCGATCGGCTCGGCCGCCTTCCGCGCCGCCGGCTCGCGGTGGTTGAACGACCTGGTCGATACGAGCCTCGACCCGGGCGATATCCGCGCCACCATCGGGTCCAAGGAGTTCGTCGCCGGGTTGCCGCATTGGTTGAGACTTCGCTCACCGGACCGTGACACGATCCTGTATCCGGCGATCAGCTATCCGTCCTATGAAATGGGGGCGACCCTCGCCGGCTGCCGGGCGGTCCCCATACCGATCGACCACGAGGGCCGGCCTGACCTCGAGGCGATCGATACCGGCGACGCCGATCGGGCCCTGTGCGTGTGGGTGAACTCGCCGTCCAACCCGACTGGAGTCCTCTGTGATCTCGGTGCGGCGGCGCAGTGGGGGAGGCGACACAGCGTCCCGGTTTTCTCCGACGAGTGCTACATCGAGTTCACCTGGTCGGGCCGACCGCGCAGCATCGTCGAGTGGGGTCTGGCCGGGGTGGTCGCGGTGCATTCGCTGTCGAAACGTTCGAACCTGGCCGGGGTCCGTGCCGGCTTCTACGCCGGTGACCCTGACCTACTGGAGTATCTCGGCGAGGTCCGCAAACACGGCGG
>JAHEJO010000021.1 GCA_024638805.1 Acidimicrobiales bacterium | reverse complement strand
TGATCTGGGTACCACGATCGATGAGGAGCGAGCCCACGGTGCCGAGGGTGACACAGCCGAGATCGACATCTTCGCCGAGCTGCTCGAACGCGGCCTCGATGCGATCGGTCTCGTAAAGTCGCAGGAGTTCGGCCCGGTTGGCAAAGACCGTATCGACCGGACCGGCGACCAGTTCGCGGAACTCGCGGTTGTGGCGGTCGACGCAGAACGTGTCCGAAAGGGACAACGCGACCCGATTGCCCACATCGATCGCAGACTGCATCGCGGTGCGAATCGCCTTCTTGGCCGACTCCACATCCCAGAGGTAACCCTCGCAGAACAACAGCGTGGATCGAGCGACGAGGTCGTCGTCGACATCGTCGGGCTCGAGCAGGCTGGAAATGCCGAGAAAGGTGTTCATCGAACGCTGGGCGTCGGGGGTCACAAGGATCAGCGACCGGGCCGTGGCCGGACCCCGGTTGGAGCCGACGATGTCGCAGGTGACCCCGACCGAGCGCATGTCGTGGATGAACACTTCACCGAGCTGGTCGGCGTGAACCTTGCCGATGAACGCCGCATTGCCTCCGAACGATGCGATCCCGGCCATCGAATTGGCCACAGAACCGCCGCTCGCCTCGATACCAGGTCCCATCGCCGCATAGAGCTGATTGGCCCGTTCCTCATCGATCAGGGTCATGCCTCCCTTTTCGATAGCTTCGTGTTCGAGGAACTCGTCGTCACACTGGGCGATCACGTCGACGATCGCATTGCCGATACCGAGCACGTCGCATCGAGGGGTCATCAAGATCTCCGGTAGACAGTGGCGGTAGGAGACCGTATCGGACGGGTAGCCTCGCAGCGTGTCCGAGTCAGAAACAGCTGGGAGCCACCGCCTGCCACCGGGGGTGGTGCCGCACCATTATTGCCTTTCCATCGAGCCCGATTTCGCCGAGGAGTCATTCAGCGGAACGGTCGAGATCGACGTGGAGGTCACCGAACCGGTGAGCTCGATCGTGCTGCACAACGACGGCCTGGACATCACCGCCGCCACGGTCGGCGGCCACGCCGCCGAGGTCAGCGTCGATCCACCGATGGAGCAGATGATACTTCACGTCGAAGCTCCCGCCGGCGCAACGACGATCAGCCTGTCGTTCGAGGGCCGTTTCAACGACAGACTCGTCGGGTTCTATCTGAGCACCTTCAGCGATGCCGCCGGTACAGAGCGCGTGATCGCCACCACCCAGTTCGAGGCTCCGCACGCCCGAAAGGCCTTCCCTTGCTGGGATGAACCGGCGCACAAGTCCACATTCGAGATCTCGTTGCGGGTGCCCTCCGGTATGGAAGCGGTCTCCAATGCCGGCGAGGTCCGGCGGGACTCACACGGCGACGGCTCGCACACGGTCCACTTCGCCAGGACGATGGTGATGTCCACCTATCTCGTCGCTTGGGTCATCGGGCCACTCGTGTTCAGCGAAACCAGACACGTGGATGGAGTGCCGTTACGGGTGGTTTCCCGGGCGGGTCTGGCCGACATGACCGCATTCGCCTTGGACGCCGCCGAGTTCGGCCTCCGCTACTTCGCCGACTACTTCGATGTTGCCTATCCCGGCGACAAGGTCGATCTCGTCGCCATTCCGGATTTCGCTTTTGGTGCAATGGAGAACCTGGGTTGCATCACATTCAGGGAAGCCCTGTTGATGGTCGACCCGCACGTGACGACCCAGACGGAGATGCAGCGCGCGGTCGACGTGATCAACCACGAGTTGGCGCACATGTGGTTCGGTGACCTGGTCACCATGGTGTGGTGGAACGGCATCTGGCTCAACGAGGCGTTTGCGACCTTCATGGAGATGAAGTGCACGGATGCATACCGCCCCGAATGGCGACGATGGGCCGACTTCGGCCTGTCCCGAACTGCTGCCTTCACGACCGACGCGCTGGCATCGACCCGACCGATCGAGTTCGCCGTGAACACCCCCGAGGACTCCGAGGGGATGTTCGACATCCTCACCTACGAAAAGGGGGCGGCGGTCGTCCGAATGCTCGAGCAGCACCTTGGCGAGGACCGGTTCCGAGACGGTCTCCGCGCTTACATGGCCGACAATGCCTATGGCAACACCGAAACGACCGACCTGTGGGACGCTCTCGAGGCCTCGTCGGGTCAACCGGTCCGGAAGATGATGGACGGCTGGATCTTCCACGGAGGTTTTCCGCTCATCACCGTCGAATTCGACGGCGCTCGTGCAACCCTCGCTCAACGCCGCTGCGTCAACCTGGGCGGAGGGACAGAGGCCTCCCCCCACACGTGGGACGTTCCCCTTCGCTACCGCCAGATCGGCCCCGGAGAATCCGTCGTCGAGCGGCTCGTGCTCGGGTCCGAACCGGTCACGATCGACCTCGATGCGGACTCGCTGTTCCTGCTCAACGCGGCGGGTGCCAGCTTCGTTCGGGTGTTTTATCCCGCCGACCACGTCGAGAGCCTGGCGTCGCTCGAGGTCGGCGTGCTGTCCGAGGTCGAGCGATACGCTCTCCTCGACGATGCATGGGCCAACTTGCTCGCCGGCGCAACCACCTCGACCGCGTTCCTGACGCTCCTGGAGGCGATGGCAGCCGAGACCTCGTGCTCGGTGTGGGAACGCATGATCCACGCCCTCGACGACCTGAGCCGGCTGGTCGACGAGGAGACGAAGAAGGCGTTCACCGACATCGCGCATGACATTCTCTCTCCGATGCTCGCCAATCTCGGGCTCGTGCCCGTCCGAGACGAGCCACACGGAGACCGCCGATTGCGGGCAGACCTCGTCAAAGCGATAGGAACGATCGCCGAAGACCCCGATGTGCAGGCCGAATGTCAGCGCACGGTGTCGGTGGGCCGCCGTGATGCGACCCTTGTCGAACCCTCCCTCATGGCCGCTGCCGTGCACGTGGCCGCCCACGTGGGCGACGAAGCGGACTTCGACGATTTCGTGGCCGAGTACCACGAGAACACCAACCCGCAGGAGCAACTCCGTTACCTCTTCGCTCTCACCCGGTTTCCTTCCGACGAACTCACCGGCCGCTTCCGCCAGATGGTCCTCGATGGCGACGTTCGGAGCCAGAATGCTCCTTTCGCCCTTCGCTCGGCATTGACCAACCCGGCGACGGGAACCCAGACATGGGAGTTCATGAAGTCGAACTGGGACCGATTGATGACGTCGCTGCCGGCAGGGTCGATCGGGCGCATGCTCGAGGGATTGACCTCGCTGGATACCCCGGAAATGGTCAACGACGTGGAATCATTCCTGGGTACCCATCCGGTTCCCGGAGCGGAGAAGATCATCGACCAGGTTCTCGAAAAGCAGCGCGTGAACGCTTCCCTGCGCTCACGCGAGTCCCAACGCCTCTCGTCTTTCGTGGCGGGCTGAACCGAATCGTGAGTCTCCCCTGGCTGGCCCCGTCGCCGGTACAGGTGTGGGCGGTCGAACCCGGAGCAGCCCAACTCACATGGGGCCATTTGCCCCGAGGGCAGCTGACCGTCGAGATCGCCAACCGACAGCCGATTTCAGCGGTACACGAGGGCGGGCCCGGATCGTTGATACTGGAGAACCTCCAGCCGGGTCAGACCGAAATCCACTTGCGCTGGATCGGTGGGGTCACCAGACTCAGCACGACGATCCCGCCCGCTCCGCCCGGTCAGGAGCTGATGCGGATCGCGACGGTCTCGGACCTTCATCTGGGTTCGAGGAACTGGGGCGCCTTGCGGACCATCACCGATATCGAGACCGACGACGATGATCACTACGACATGCGCTGTGCGACGGCTGCGATCAACGAAGCGATCGACTGGGGTGCGTCCCTGCTGATCATCAAGGGTGACGCGGCCCATCACCGGCGAGACCGCGACTTCCAACTGGTGGGGGAACTGGTGGATCGTTTCCCGAGGCTTCCCATGGTCATGATTCCGGGGAACCATGACATGGACGATGCGTGGCCGATTCCGGTGCCGAAGACGTTCGGCCGCCGCGGGCTTCCGCTGGAGACCGGCGTGGTAAGCCACGACTTCGAGGGCGTGCGAATGATCGCCGGGAATACGACGGTCGAGCACAAACGTCACGGAACGATCGAGCCCATCGCTGAGGAGATTCTCGATCTGGCCGCCGAGTCGCCGGTCCAGAATCTCCTGGCGCTCCACCATCAGTTCCAGACCTTGCCGATGGTCACGTACTGGCCGCCCGGCATCTCTAGTGCGGAGGCCAACCCATTCCTCGACAAGCTGGTGCGGGCGGCGCCCCGCACATTTGTCACCTCGGGCCACACCCACCGGAACCGAAGCCGGCGAAGCGGGCCGCTGGTCCTGACCGAGGTCGGCGCCACGAAGGACTGGCCGGGCACATGGGGGGGCTACCGAATCTTCGAAGGGGGTATCTACCAGACGGTGCGACGCATCGCCGCGTCGGAGTCGATCTCGTGGACCGAATACAGCCGTCGTGCGCTGCTCGGCCTGTGGTCACCGTGGTCGCCGGGGGAGATATCGGACCGCTGCATCGGGCTGTGAGGTCGGCCAGCCCGGTCGCCGGGCTCAGGCGCGGCCTGATCAGCCCCAATTGCTGAGCAGGCTCCCGACCCTCATGCCGCAACATCGGCGAGGATTGCCGTAGTGAAGGGCCTACCTCTAGTCTCGTCGTGTGGTTGCACCGTCGCCGGTCACGGACTTGTCGGGACGGGTCGTCGTCATCACGGGTGGCAACGGAGGGATCGGCCTGGGTATCGCCAAAGGATGCGTTCTCGCCGGTGCGGACGTGATGATCTGGGGGCGCAACACCGACAAACTCGCAGCAGCCGAGAGGGAGTTGATCAGCCTGGCCAAGGGTCGGGTCCTCGCCCAGCACATCGATGTCTCGTCCGAAGAGCAGGTCGACAGCGGCATGACCGACGTGATCGGATCTCTCGGACGCCTCGACGCCGTTGTCGCCAATGCCGGGGTGAGCGCACAGCCAATCCCGTTCATCGAGCAGACGACCGAGCAGTGGCATGCGCTCCAGGCGGTCAACGCTGACGGTCTTTTCTTCACCTTGCGCGCCGCCGCCCGATCCCTCATCCAACAGGGTGAGGGCGGAGCGTTGGTCGGGGTCTCGTCGACATCGGCCATTCACGGCGCCCCGATGGCCCAGTCATACGCAGCATCCAAGGCCGGGGTGCTCGCCATCATGCGAGGCCTTGCTGTCGAACTGGCCCGCCACAACATTCGTTGCAACACGATCGTGCCGGGCTGGACCGAAACCGAAATGACTGAACCGGGGCGCCGGAACGCCAAGTTCCTCGCTGCGACAACCTCTCGCACACCGATTCGCCGGTGGGGAGTGCCCGACGACTTCGCCGCGATCGGCGCCTACCTCGTCGATCCGACACTCATGTACCACACCGGCGACGAGATCGTTCTCGACGGCGGCTACACGCGCTTCTAGGAGCAGACATGCACGTCGAGGTCGATACGAATCTGTGCGAATCGAACGGGGTGTGCGAAGCGCTCGCCCCCGACCTGTTCGAAATCGACGATGACGACAGCCTGCTGATCAAGGTGGGCCAGCTCACATCGCAGCAGGTGCCCGACGCCGAGGCAGCGGTTCTCCGATGCCCCAAACAGGCGCTGCGGTTGGTGCGCTCGGGCATGGGGGCCGACGAACTCGTCGAGGTGGTGAACACCGATGGGCGGGTCCTGCGGGTCGTGAGCCGGGCCGAGATGCGCCACGGTACGCTCCGACATCGCTCCACCTACATCGTTGTCATCAGAAGCAATGGTGCGTTGGTGGTGCACCGGAGATCGGACTGGAAGGACGTGTACCCGGGGTTGTGGGATATCGCCTTCGGGGGTGTTGCTGCGGTCGGAGAAGACTGGGGGACCGCCGCCGAACGGGAACTGGCCGAAGAAGCCGGCATCACCGGCGTGACCCTGCAGGACATGGGAGGTGGCAGCTTCGACGCCCCCGACGGCCATGTCGTCGCCCGCCGGTTCGTGGCCCGCACCGACCTGGCCGTCACCTGTCCCGACGGCGAAGTCGTCGAGGTCGGCGAGGTCTCGCTGTCGCACCTCGACGAGTGGTTATCGACGCACGACGTCTGTCCCGACAGCCTGTCGTTGATGCTGCCGCTGCTGACCGAGGCAGCGGGGCTGGACCCGTCATAGCACGCTGACGGCCTCGAGCACCTCCTCGGGCGGGAAGATCCCCCGCCAACCCTGAACCGGCTTCCCGTCCTGATCGAGGAGTATGGCTGTCGGTTGCCCGGTGACTTGGTAGTAGCGCCACGTGTCGAAGCTCTCATCCCAGATCATCGTGAAACTGCTCGTTCCGGTGCTCTGGACGAACTCCTCGGCCAAGGCCAGGCTGTCCTGTGCGCCCATGCCCACGACCCGTACGGTGTCGGTGTTCTCTCGAGCGAACTGCTCGACGTCCGGTCCTTCGGCCCGGCAAGTGGGTCAATGAGGAGCCCAGAACCACAGAAGGACCGGACGGTCACCTCCGGCGAGCTCCTGTTTGAGGTTGAGACTCCCACCGGTCGTTATCTCGACGACATCGATGTCGGGAAAGACGTTCTCCGATACGGCGTCGGAGGACGAGGTCTCACCCGCGGCCGTCGTCGATGTGGCGCCCTCGGTCGAAGGGCTCGATTCCTCGGTTCTCGATGTCGCGGTGAGCGGGCCGGCTCCGACCTGTTCGGTGTCCGAGGTACCGCAGGCGGTGAACGTCAGGAGTGCCGCAACCCCCGAGAGCAGGGCGGCTCGATGTGGAGAGAACTTCACGAACATGGTCAACCGACCGTAGCGCCACTTGATTCCAGCTTTCGGTCGTCTTTACTACATGACCGGCACCGTGGGACCACCAGACCCAGACCTTGACCGAGCCACCGATCGACCAACACTTGACGAGGACCTCTTTGACATGATCTCTCACCACACCGAGCAGCCGGCGCCGCGAACCGGGATCGATCCAGTTGGGCCCCGGTGGGCCGGTGCGTTGGCGGGCATCATCGCCGGTGGCGCAGCGCTGGCCGCCGGCGAAGTCGCCGGAGCCCTCGCCGCCCCGCGACCCGGGCCAGTGATCGCCGTCAGCAACCGGGTGATCGACGAGGCTCCACCGTGGTTCGTGGACTTCGGGAAGGCGGTCTTCGGCCTTGCCGACAAACCGGCACTGATCGCCGGCACGATTGTCATCTCGATCGTGTTCGCAGCCGTACTGGGCATCGTGTCGCTGCGCCATCGTCTGGTCGGGGTGGGAGGCATCGTCGGGTTCGGTCTGGTCGGTCTGGTGGCGATGGGGGTCGACGCCCAGGGCGGTTGGGGCTACGCCATATTCGTATCCACGATCGCGGTTTCGGCCGGTATCGGGACGCTGCTGTTGATGATCGCACGGGTGCCGGCAGAGCGGCCTCAGGTTCACACGGGTGTGCGCCCCGCCAATGTGGCGCACCCGCCCGCTGTGGCCCGTCGGTCATTCCTCGCCTGGATCGGCGCGGCTGCCGCAACGATTGGCGGGGTCGCGCTCGGTGCCCGCCAGCTCCGCAGCCGGGCTGCGGTCGAGGAAGCCCGCCAAGCCGTCGAGTTGGTTCCACTCGGCGGGGCGGCCGAGATCGATGCCCTGGTAGAGGCCGCCGAGATGACCGATGTTGCCACGACGCCGGGCATCTCCGAGTTGATCACCCCCAATGAGAACTTCTACCTCATCGACACTGCGGCGCTCGTTCCCCAGGTCGACCCCGCCGACTGGACGCTGAGGATCAAGGGCATGGTCGACCGCGAAGTGTCCTACACCTACGAGGACCTTCTCGCCAGGGCGACGACCATAGTTCCGGTCACGCTGAGCTGTGTGTCCAATGAGATTGGCGGCAGGCTCGTCGGCAATGCCGTGTGGCAGGGTGTCCCGTTGGTCGATCTGCTGGAAGAAGCCGGCGTCCGGGAAGGAGCGACGCAGATCCGCAGCCAATCGGTTGATGGGTGGGACTGCGGATTCCCCACCGAGGTTGCCTACGACGGTCGGACCGCGTTGGTCGCCGTTGGGATGAACGGCGAGCCACTTCCCGTCGATCACGGATTCCCGGCCCGCCTCGTTGTCTCAGGCCTGTACGGATACGTGTCAGCAACCAAATGGCTCGAGGAGATCGAGCTCACCACGCTCGAGGACTTCGATGGCTACTGGATTCCCCGGGGTTGGTCGAAGTACGGCCCGATCAAGACCCAGTCCCGGATCGATACGCCGCGCCGAGGTGCGAAGATCGCCGCCGGCGGGCAGATCCCGATCGCCGGGGTGGCATGGGCACCGAACAAAGGGATCACCAAGGTCGAGGTGCAGGTCGACGACGGCCCGTGGACCGAGGCGACGCTCGGAGAATCACTGGGAGCCAACGCATGGCGGCAGTGGTCGGTCGCCTGGACGGCCATTTCCGGCTCTCACACGCTGCGGGTTCGGGCGACCGACGGCACCGGCGACACCCAAACGATGGCGAGGACCAAACCAGCCCCTGACGGTGCTTCGGGGTGGCACACGATCGAGGTGGAGGCGAGCGCCTGAACACCGCCGGCTGCGCCTGGACGGTTCCGGTCAGGGCAGGTACGGAAGAGGGTCGATCGGGCTGCCGTTCAGTCGGAGCTCGTAGTGCAGATGGGGACCGGTGGACCAGCCCGTACTACCGACGTAACCAATCACATCGCCTATCGCCACAAGCTGGCCGGCAGAGACTCCGATTTGGGACTGGTGTGCGTACAACGTGCTGAAACCACCACCGTGGTCGATCACCACCGCGTTGCCATACCCCCCACGCCAGCCGGCGAAGATGACCGTGCCCGCCTTGGCGGCGTAGATCGGTTCCCCGGCGGTACCGCCGATGTCGAGCCCTGTGTGCATCCGACGAGTACCGAAGATCGGGTGCACCCGGGGCCCGAAGCCTGACGACAGGCGTCCGACGAGGGGCCAGTTGTACCCCTGCACCGACGGATCACCCGGTGGCGGAGCCGTGGCTGGACCGACACTCGATGGTGGGGTGTTGGCGATGATGTAGTCGGTCAGCTCCCTGATGTCGGAGTCGCGTTCGGCGACCTTGGCCTCCCATTCGGCGACCCGCGCCTCGTACTCGGCCTTGAGCTCCTCGGATTCGGTCTGGTTCGATTCGAGCGCCACGAGTTTGTCCGCGAGGTCCGCCTCCAGCTCGATCGTCTGCTGGGCGGCTTCGGTCACGGCTCGTTCGGCCAAACGCCCGTCCTCCTCGACGAGGCGCATTTGGTCGAGTAGTTCGGCCGGTTCGGCGTTGGCCTCGCGGATCAGCGAATCCTGCCGGTAGGCATCGCTCAGAGAGCCCGACCCGAAGAAGGCTTCCTCCTTGCGTGTCGAGCGCACGAACCCGGCCACTGCGATCGTGGCGATCTCGTCCTGGAGCCGGCGGGTCTCATCTATCGCGTCCTGTTGCAGCTGACGTGCAGCGTCGAGTTCGGCCGCGACGACCACCAGTTCGGCCTGAAGCATCGTGACCGCCAATTCGGTGGTCGCGATCTCGGTGCCGAGGTAATTCAGAAGCGTGGCCAATTCTTCGTCGTGAAGGATGGCGGCCTCGAGCTCTCGTAGAGCGTTGGCGCGGTCCTCACGCACCTCCTCGCGCTCCTTGCGTGCTTCATTGACCGAATCCTGGGCTGTGGCGTACGGGAGCGCGAGAGCACCACTGCACACACAACCGATCACGAGAACCGAGAAGAGGCGGGGTACTCGACGGCCTGTGCTCCTCGTCTTTCTCATCACCTCGACCTCAACCGTAGCTTCGGGCGTTCACGACCGGGTCATGCTAACCCTTAGATCGATACCTTGCAGCAGGGCGGACGATGCGCTGCCGGACGTGTCGAATCGACATCGGCTCCGTCGAGCTTTCCGCTTGGCGATTCGCCGCCTATCCTGCCCGTGAGACCTGCACGTATCCGCTGGACAGGAGAGGCAACGATGACCCGATCGATTGTGACCGGTGGCGTGGCCCTGGTGATGATCGTTTTCATCGTGCTGAGCCTCGTCGGTGGCTACGACACCTCTCCTGCTGTGCAGCTGAGCTGGGGGCTGGTGGGATTCGTGGCGACGATCCTGTTCGCCAGGTTCGGCGGCTTCAAGCCGTTCTTCGAGTCCGACCCCGATCCTCCGGAGGGGATCGCAACGACGTCGGCCGCTGAGCGAGCCGCAGGGAGGCTGGTTTCGGTCGGCGCCACTACCGACCCGGTCGTCAAGCCGCCAACGCTGTTCAATGACCGCGAACCGTTCGAGACGGCGTCGCCGCCCGTCGATGAGGCCACCGACGACGGCGACGACGCTGCAATCCTCGAACGCCGCCGGGACGACGCCACCGACAACGACCAGCCCGACACCTCCCCCCTCTTCGACGAGACAACCGACGACGACGCCACCGACAACGACCAGCCCGACACCTCCGCCATCTTCGACGAAGAACCCACCGAAGGACGGGCCGGACCCGATCCGGAGCACCCTGCAATGGACAAAGGTGTGGGCCGAACCCTCGTTGCGGCACCGGCAAGAGCTGATGTCACCGTCACGACCGCCGCCGGTGCTCAGGTCGAGCTCCACAAGTACTCGTCATCTGAGATCGCCGCCGTCGTCAAGGCCCAGGAAGGTGCGTTGGTGGAGACGTTGATCGGCGAGGGCCTCCTCACCACCTACGGCCCCATCACCGATCGTGATGTACGGACGATGGTGTTCGTCGCCGTCAGCAGCAACGAGCTCGTGGAGCTGCTCACCTCCGAACCGGACGAGGGACACAGCTTCTGGCCGCCTCGACCAGCGGAACTGGCCGAGGGCGGCGCAGCCTGATCGTCGGGTCGCGCAAGCGGCTCACTCATTGCAGGAGGTTGTGAACGTGGGAGTCGTGGTTTCACTCGATGCCGGTACCACCGGTGTCCGAGCTCTGGCGATCGACGAACGATCGCAGGTCAAGGGTCTGGCCTACACCGAATTCACCCAGTTCTTTCCCCAGCCCGGATGGGTCGAACACGACGCCGAGGAGATCTGGAGTTCGATACAGAAGGTGATCGCCGACCTTGTCGCCGATCTGGACGAGCCGGTGGTGGCGATCGGGATCACCGATCAACGAGAGACCGTGGTCGCCTGGGATCGGCGGACCGGTCGACCGTTGCATCGTGCGATCGTCTGGCAGGACAGGAGAACCGCCGGGTTCTGTGACCAATTGAGCGCACAAGGCCATGTCGACCTCGTCCGGAACTCGACCGGTCTCGTCATCGACCCCTACTTCTCAGGGACCAAGTATCGGTGGCTGCTCGACGAAGGTGGTGTGGCGAACGACGAACATCTTGCTCTCGGCACGATCGACTCGTGGTTGATGTGGAAGCTGACCGACGGCGCGGTTCATGCCACGGAGCCGTCCAATGCGTGCCGGACCCTTCTTCTCGACATCGACAGCCTTGCCTGGTCGGACGAGATGTGTGCGTTGCTGGGCGTTCCTCGATCGGCTCTACCCGATGTGCGGCCGACGAGCGGCCGTTTCGGGCTCACCGCCGACACGACGGCTCTGGGGACCGGGATTCCCATCAGCGGGATCGCCGGCGACCAGCAGTCCGCTCTCTTCGGCCATGCGTGTTTCGATCCGGGGATGACCAAGAACACCTACGGCACGGGCAGCTTCGTGCTGATGAACGTCGGCCACAGCAAACCGAAACTGGTCGACGGTCTCCTCTCGACCGTTGCCTGGCAACTCGGCGAGAACGAGCCAGCGACCTACGCGTACGAGGGCGCCGTGTTCGTGACGGGCTCGGCCATTCAATGGTTGAGAGACGGACTCGGGATCATTTCTGAATCGGCTGAGATCGGACCGCTGGCCGCCAGCGTGGACTCCACGGGCGACGTGTTCGTCGTGCCGGCCTTCACCGGGCTCGGGAGTCCCTACTGGGACCCGTATGCTCGCGGAACGATCGTGGGGATCACACGCGGCACTGGACGGGCCGAGCTCGCCCGCGCAGTCGTCGAAGCGATCGCCTACAGCGTGCGAGACGTTGTGGACGCGATGACCGACGGCTGCGGGCAACCACCCGCCGAATTGCGCGTCGACGGAGGGGCCAGCGTCATGGATCTCCTGCTGCAACTGCAAGCCGATCAGCTCGACGTGCCCGTCACCAGACCGGCCAACATGGAATGCACCGCCCTCGGAGCCGCCTATCTGGCCGGGCTGGCCGAAGGCTATTGGGCCGACACCGACGAGGTCGTGCGGTCCTGGCAGGCCGAGGCTCGCTTCACCCCTGTAGGTGATCGCACCGGGGCCGAGGCCCTCTATGCGCGTTGGGCCGAGGCCGTTGCACGTTCCCGCTCCTGGGCCCACTAGCGGTCGCTGAGCGGTCCGCATTCTCTTGACCAGCTGGTCAAGAGAATGTTCTAGACTCGACGATGATGTCCATTGCTCCCGATCGCAAACTGACCTCGAGAGGCCAGGAACGGCGCGATGAGCTCGTGCGGTATGCGGTCACCCGGTTCGCTGAGCGGGGATACCACCCGACCTCGGTCGCTGAAATCGTCGACGGCATCGGTGTCGGCAAAGGCGTCTTCTACTGGTACTTCTCGTCGAAGGAGGACCTCCTCCGCGAGATCCTCAGAGAGGGGCTCCTTCGCATTCGCCGCCATCAACAGGCGGCGATCCGCAACGAACCGAACCCGTTGCGCCGCATCGAGAACGGCGTACGCGCCTCACTCGAGTGGCTCAGCGACAACACCGAAGTCATGCGGCTCGTCGATTTCGCGTGGACCGAGGACACCTTCGCCTCCGATCTCCGACGGGGTCGCGCGATCTCGATAGAGGACACCGCCAAACACCTCCGCGACGCCATGGATCAAGGGCTGATCGCTCCGGGGGATGCCGTCACGATGGCGACCGCCATCCGTGGCATCACCGAGGAGGTCAGCCGGTTGCACGCCGACACCGACGCCGACCCATCCACCATCCCTGCTGACGATGTGGTGCGGATGGTGCTGACCGGTATCGCCGGCTGACCCGCTTCTCAGCGACCGAAGAAGAGATCTCGGGCGCTCACCGCCGCACCGATGGCCCCTGCCTCGGCGCCGAGTCGAGCCGGCACGATGGGCACCTCCGGGCGGTAGGCGGCCCCCATCACGGTCTCGTTGACCCGTTCCTGCACTTCGGAGATGAAGTGTCGGTTGATGGCGGTGAGGCCGCCTCCGAGGACGATGATCTCGGGGTCGAGCAGAGCGATCAGGCTGGCCAGGCCCTCGGCTACCCACCATCCGAACCGATCGAGAACGAGCGTGGCATCGGTGTCTCCTTCGGCGATTGCAGCCGACACGTGCTCTCCTCGGATGTGCGCCGGCTCTCCCCCGGCCAACTCCAGTATTCTTGTTGCTCTCCCTTCGGCGACCACCTCGCGTGCGATATTGGCCAGTCCGGCGCCGGAGGCAACCGACTCCCAACATCCTCGTTTGCCGCAGGCGCACAGGTGCCCGTTCGCATTGATCATCATGTGGCCCGGTTCACCTGCAAATCCGTTGGCGCCGCGGTGGAGGCGGCCGCCGATGATGATGCCGCCGGCGATGCCGGTGCCCTGATTCACGACGATGGCGTGCATGGTTCCCTGAGCTGCACCCAGCCGGTGCTCGGCGAGTGCGGCACAGCTTGCGTCGTTCTCGGCGATGACGGGCAGACCGAATTCCCTTCGCAGCTCTCCGGCGATGTCCAACCCGAGGACCCCGGGCACATTCGGGCCGTAGTGGAGGACGCCCTGATGGTCGACGAGGCCGGGAACGCCGACGCCGACCCCCACCGGTCGGCCGGCGGCGTCGATCAGCTCATCGACCACCTCGCCGATCGCTGGAGGCAGCCGTTCGGGGTCGGATGTGGGTGTGGGGAGCTTGCGACGAACCTGGATTTCGCCGGACGTCGGATCGGCGACAACCCCCATGATCTTGGTGCCGCCGACATCAATACCGATGAATCGATTACGGGCTTGGATGCTCATAGACCCTCCAGTATGAGGGCTAGCCTCGTCGCGATGGAGTTCCGACGGATCAATCATCTGCCGCCGTACGTCTTGGGAGTGATCAACGATCTCAAGACCCAAGCGCGACGTGACGGTATCGACGTGATCGACTTCGGTTTCGGTAACCCCGATCTCCCGTCACCTGACATCGCGGTCAGAAAGCTGACCGAAGCGGCCGCAAAAGAAAGAAACCACCGTTACTCAGCGAGCAAGGGTATCCCCAAGCTTCGATTGGCCGCGGCGGAGCTGTACCAGCGCCGCTTCGGCGTCACACTGGATCCCGACACAGAGGTCATCAGTACGATCGGCGCCAAAGAAGGCTTCACCCACCTGATGTGGGTTCTACTTCAGCCCGGTGACGCCGCACTTGTGCCGGCACCCAGTTATCCGATCCACATCTGGGGTCCGATATTCGCCGGTGCCGCCATTCGTGAGGTGGCGCTGGCCGAGGGATCTCAGTTCATCACCAACCTGGAGAGAGCGTGGGAGTATTCGTGGCCCAAACCACGAACCCTTGTGATCAGCTTTCCGCACAACCCGACCACGGTCTGCGTCGACCTCGATTTCTTCGCCAAGGTTGTCGACTTCGCCCGGCGACGTGACCTGATCGTCGTCCACGACAACGCCTACGCCGAAATCGGGTTCGACGGCTACCAGCCGCCATCGATTCTGCAAGTCCCTGGATCGATGGATCACTGTGTCGAGCTGTACTCGATGACCAAGTCATTCAGCATGGCCGGCTGGAGAGTCAGCTTCCTGGTCGGCAATCCCGAGGTGGTTGCTGCTCTTGCCAAGCTCAAGAGCTACCTCGACTACGGCACGTTTCAACCGATCCAGATCGCCGCAACCGTCACCCTCAACGAAGCGTCCGAACACCCCAAGCTGGTACGCGACATCTATCAGAAACGACGTGATGTGCTGTGCGAGGGCCTCGACCGGATCGGCTGGCACATCAAACGACCGCGGGGAACCATGTTCGTGTGGGCACCGATTCCCGCACCCTACGCCCACATGAGTTCGGTCGAGTTCTCGAGCTATCTGGTCCGTCAGGCGGGGGTGGCGACGTCGCCCGGAGAAGGGTTCGGCCCCGGCGGGGAGGGAAACGTCCGCTTCGCACTGATCGAGAACGAACAGCGGACACACCAAGCGCTGCGCAATCTGAAGAAGGCGCTGCCCGACCTCAGCTGCTGAGCGTCGCTGTCACACCGAGTTTGCCCGTTCGAGACCGACCGAGGACGCCCATTGTTGGGCCCGATCCCGCTCGGTCACGACGATCAACTGGAAGTGCTCGGTGAACGCCTCGAGGCTGAACAACAGATCCTCGACCTCGTCATCGGTCAATTCACCGAACTGGCCGGTGAGAACGATAGGGACCGATGTGCCTGCGTTGCCATGGATCCGCTCGAGATGCGGGAGGATGTAGTCCAGGGCTTCGGCTGCGCTGGCACGAACGGACTGTTGCGAGCGGGCGATCTGGAGCTCGAGGTGTTGCGCCTTGTGGGCGGACTGTTCGGCACCGGCTTCCATCTGGTCGATCCGGGCCATTGCCTTGGCGTGACGTCGAAGTGAGTCCTCGGCCGCGGCGATCTGATCCTCGATGTCATCAGGGGCGATGCCCGCTCGTTCACGAGCATCCCGTTCTGTGATCTCTATCCACTCCTCCGCCCACTGCGGGAGGTCGGCAGGATCCATGTTCTCCGGGATCCCGGATCCAGCCTGCGTGAGCGCGTCATAGAGTTTCGTCAAGCCCTCGATCCAGAGCGGGTTTTCCCGTTCGACCACGTTGGTCTCCAACACCGGACCGAGATCGTCCGGAAGGACCCGACCGAGGTACTCGGCTGCCTCGTCGTTGATACCGGCGCGGTCCTCCTCGAGTTCGCGCGTGACAGGATCGAGCGACAGTTCGGCCCGTGCTTCTTCGAGTTCGGCCTTGTTGCGCGCAACGACGGCGTTGGCCGCATGCAGAGCCGCCTGCTTGGCTGGCGGCGGCTTGGGGTTCATCCGATACATCGCGTATGCGGTGTAGGTCGGCAGTCCGACCCGATCGAGGATCTTCTGCAGTTCAGCCTCTTCCTTGCCGGTGCGTTCCCGCGGCCTGCTCTTTCCGCGTTTCTCGACAACCGGGCTGGCCAGCTGTTCGAGACGCTCTTCTTCCTCCGGGGACAGCACGACAGGCTGGACGTCCGCTTCGGCCTGCATCAGGGCGATCTCGGCAACCTTGACCTCGGTCACGCACTCAGCGATACGCGCCTCGAGTTTGGCGGTGTGATCGGCATGACGTTGTCTTTTCGCATCATAGACTCGCCACCGTTCGAGCAAACCCGCCATACCTGCGGCCGATTCGATCAGCGTCGGCGGCTGCTCCAACACGGCGGAGAGCGCATGTCCGACGTTGGCCAGGTTGGCGGCCACACGGGCGTCCATGAGTGCCTCGGTGTTGCCCGCTTGGTAGCTGCGGAGGTGCTGAAGGCGGGCGGCCGCAGCGGGGTCGAGGTCGGCCCGAATCATCTCGACTGCGACCGCTTCGATACTCGCACGGCGTTGGAGCTGATCGAGTTCGGCTTGGAGTGCCGGTGCGGGAGTGCTGCCGCCAGCGGCCTCGTCGCTGTCGAGAACAATGTTCTCTGTCGTCACAGGGCAGATCAGTTCAGCCGGTGGTGTGCCCTCCAGCTCGATCAGTCCCATGTTGGTCTCCACGAGGCCGTAGACACCGGAACCATCACCATTGGCCAGTGAACGTGCAGCGTTGATGACCGGCTGGCGGTCATCGACTCCCCGGCGCTGCATGACCGTGAGGAACGGATGCAGGTTCAGCGAGCCCGATTGACCACCGAGGTCGAGACGGAGCAGGCGCATGGCATTCCCATCGACCCGATACGCCCACGGGTGTAGGAATTCAGATCACGGATTCTGTTGTGCTTCAGACATCCGCCGCGTCACCTCGTTGACGAACCTGTCCAGAGCCGTCCTCATCAGGAGATCCTCGGCCCGGCGACGTACGAAGCCGGGGATTGGGATGATCAGCCCCACCTCGAGCTGATAGATCACGTCGGTGTGGTCAGGCTCGTCAAGGGACGGTGCGAACCGGTAACTCCCGGTGATCGTGCGCACGATGTCGCCGCTCTCGAGACTCCACGACAGTTCGTGGGGCAGATGACTGGTGTTGTAGAGCAACTCGTATCTGACCGCCCGCCCATGGGCGGTTGCAGTGAACAGCGCTCGCCGCACGTGGTCGTTGTCGTCCCGTTCGGTTATCTCGGCTGTGCTCACACCCTCGGCCCAACTCGGATAGGAGTCGACATCCAGGGCCACGGCCACACAATCCTCCACCGACGCGTCCACCGTCCGCCCCACGAGGCGCTGTTCGGTACGCTCGGCCATCCAGGCCGAATCTACACGGTCCGACGATCCGGTCAGGGACCGCGGCCGAATCCTCGAATCCCCTGGTGGAGGCGCCGGGCGAGCACGTCGTAGTCGAAGTCCTCCACCGCCCGACGGCGGGCGGCACGACCCATCTCCTGTCGACGGGCGGGATCCTCCAGCAATCCTGCGATGGCCGCAATCACGATCTGAACGGATCTGGGCCGATCGATGATCAGGCCGGAGATGCCATCTGCAACCGCTTCGTGCGCTCCCCCACTTCGACCGGCAACCTGAGGGATGCCACTGGCTGCGGCCTCCAGAAAGACGATCCCGAAGCCTTCCTGTTCGAGACCCCACCAGCGCTCGTGGCACAGCATCGCCATGAGATCCGATGCCCCGTACAGCGCGGCGACATCATCATCGGCGAGGCGGCCGAGCAGGGTGACCGGCGCCCTCAGTTCCCTGATGAGCGTTGAGAGTTCTTCGTGCTGTCGGCCGATCCCTCCGATCATGACCCGAAGGCTGGCGTAGCGGGTCTGGAGTTGAGCAGCCGCTCGGATCAGCACGTCCATCCCCTTGCGGGGAACCAACCGATTGACCGTGGACACGACGAGGTCGCCATGCTCGAGTCCGAATCGGCGGCGAACACCAGCTCTCTGGTCGTTGTCCAGCGGGCGAAAGCGCTCGATATCGACCCCGGGTGGTATCACGATCGATCGCAAGACTGAGCCGGCGCACCGCTGCGCCTCCTCGAGTGCGTACTCTCCCGCCGAGATCGTGACCACCGCATTGCGCAATACCCGGCCGAGCATTCTCCTGGTCAGGGGGAGCCGTCCGGGAATGGTGACCTCGGCCCCGTGGAGAATCACTCCGTAGGGGTGGCGCAGGTGTGGTCCCACCAATCCGAGGGGAACCGCCGGGTCCAGGAGAACCAGTTCGGCACCGACCCGGTCGGCGATGGCATCGATCCGGCCCGGCAGCCAGGGGTACGGGATCAGCCATGGCTCCGGGGATCGTTCGATCCAATAACGCTCACGCACGTCGAATTCAACGCTGCCGGCATAGGGCGTGCAGTAGACGGCCACGGACTCGGGAGGTAGTCGTCGCCAGAGTTCCCACAGATAGTTCTGAATGCCGCCGACTTTCGGCGGATAGTCGTTGGTGACGAGAAGATGCCTCATCGGATCAGGTGCTTCGGCGTTTCTCGACCTGCCTGCGGGCCCACCGAGCATGCTCGCTCAGGACGGGATCGTCGACGTCGGTGTAACGATCGATCGCTGCGATGCTGAGCGAATCGTCGGGGTCGGCGGTGTTGCCGAGCACGATCAGAGCGGTTCGACGGATCACATCCGGGTCACGATTGGCGATGTACCAACGCCCGAGGCGCTCGAGGATTTCGGCGTCACCGACACTCAGCAACCACACGAGATCGATGACCGACTCAGATCCCGGTTCGGCTTGCTCCGCATCATTGAAATGGGCGGGTGGACAGACGTCCTGGCAGTCGTCGCATCCGTACAGTCGGTCGCCGAGCGCCTCCCGGTACTCGATCGGGATCGGATCAGGGCCCTGAACAAGCCACGCGAGACAGCGCCGGCCATCGATCACGCCGGGAGCGACTATGGCACCCGTGGGACACCCGTCGAAACAGCGTCGACACGATCCGCACCCGTCCGCAACCGGTGAGGTGTTGGGAACGAGGAGGGCGTCGGTGACCACCGACCCGAGAACGACCCAACTCCCCAGCCCGGGCACGAGCAGATTGGCGTTCTTGCCGTACCAGCCCAGTCCGGCCCGCCAGGCGACGTTGCGGTCGACGATCGCATTGTCGTCTGCTTTGATGACGGTGCGATACCCGGCCGCGATGAGAACAGATGCGATCTCCCCGAGGGCTGCGCGGAGCTGGGCGTAATGATCGACCCAGGCGTACCGGGCCACACGGCCGACGGGAGCGCTGATGTCGATGACGGGTGTCCGCCGTCGATAGTCCCACGCACCAACAACGATGGACCGGCAGCCGGGCAGGCTCGACGCGGGGTCGGTGCTACGTTGCGGATTGCGGTAGGTGAATGCCATCGATGCGCCAAACCCGGCTTCCTTCCGGGTCGACAGCACGGTGCGGGCCGGTTCGAGGACCTCGTCGGTGGTCACGCCGACCGCTGCCAGTCCCGCAGCACGGCCGGCGGCCACAGCTGCGTTGGTCAACTCGTGATCCACCACCCCGATACTACGTCCGCCACATCGCACGGAGCCCGAAGGGAGTGAGGTTGGTGCCACGCTCGACCGCCGGAGGCGGGCAGCACGCAGCTATGCGGCATTGTTCGAGCGCAGCGAGCAAACGACGAGGGCGCACAGCGCCCGAAGGACTGAGGATAGTGTGAGAGCTGTGAAGTCTTTGGAGTTCTCCCGGTCCGAGGCCCGGTACGCCGCCGCGGCGGTGGCCTCGAGAATCCGGTCCGGAAGCGCCGCCACCCGATCGCCGCTCGCTCTGGTGGAAACGAGGCCTAAGGAACTGCCCGGGGAGGGTTGGCACCGCATACGCACACTTCTTGCCGGAATATGTGGGAGCGATGTCGCCACGGTGGAGGGTCGATCGGCACGCTACTTCGGCCCGTGGGTCTCGTTTCCTTTCGTGCTCGGCCACGAAATCGTCGGACTCGACGACGACGACCGTCGGGTTGTCATCGAACCCGTTCTCGGCCATCGGGCCAGGGGCTTCGAACCGCCGTGGGACGGGGCGGCGCCCGGCGACGGCAACGACTACCGCCATCTCGTCTGCGGGCATCTCAAGCCGGGCATCCAGATCGGTTACTGCGCCTCCACCGGTGGCGGATGGTCGACCGAGTTCGTGGCGCACGAATCGCAGATCCGCACGGTACCCGAGGCCCTCAGCGATGAGGCCGCGGTGATGATCGAACCGACCGCCGTCGGGGTGCACGGGGCGCTGCGGGGCAAGGTGACCAACGGTGATTCTGTGGCGGTGATCGGTGCCGGGACGATGGGTCTGGTGACGATCGCCGCCTTGCGTGCATTCACCGGTGCCGGCGACATCCTGGTCGGGGCCAAGTACCCCGAACAGAAGGCGCTGGCGCGGTCGCTGGGGGCCACGACCGTTGTCGACCCTGGCGAACTCACCCGAGCGGTCCGACGGTCGAGCGGGAGTTTCACGATCGGCGACGACCTGAGCGGAGGCACCGACGTCACGATCGATGCGGTCGGCTCGGCGGCCACGATCGACCAGGCGATCGGAATCACCCGACCCCGTGGTCGCGTGGTCGTGATCGGGATGCCGGGCAGGGAACAGATCGACCTGACAGCGCTGTGGCATCGCGAAACCGAGCTCGTGGGCGCCTATACCTACGGCACCGAATCCCTGGGTGACGGTTCGACCGCAAGGACCTTCGATCTGGCCACCGACCTTGTCGGCTCGGCCGACCTCGGTCGGCTCGTCGGTCAGACCTACCGGCTCGAACAGTACGCCGAGGCCTTGGACCACGCGGTGAACGCCGGACGCCGGGGCTCGACAAAGATCTGTTTCGACCTGCGGCCGTGATCTCCGGGCCCACCGCCAGATCGACATCGGCGTCCGCCAACGTTGGTGCCGAGTGCACACGGTGAAGTCGGCGCACCGTTGTCGGGTCCGAGGCGATGTTACGATGTGGCGGTGGACACAGTGACCGACAACGACAACGTCGACGTCGACGTCGCAGACTCGACCGCCAACGAGGCGGGCGACGAACTCGTCGAGGAAGAACTGCTGCTCGAAGAGATCTCGATCGATGGCATGTGCGGCGTCTACTAAGACCCAAGTGAGTTTCGATCAGACCAAGAGATGGCGGCTGCACCCGAGGGTGGCGCTACGGCCTGAACCGTTCGGCGCGATGGCCTATCACTACGACAATCGCCGGCTGAACTTCTTGCGATCCGCCGACCTGGTCGTGTTGGTGGAGCGTTTGGGCGACTTCGAGACCGCGCACGACGCGCTGAGGACGCTGCCGCCCGAGCGACGATCCGGGTTTGCCGATGCGCTGGCTCGTCTCGCCGCCGGCGATTTCCTCCAACCGGTGGGCCGGTGACGCTCACCGAAGATCTCAAGCGGGGCCTCGACGCCCCGATCTGTATCACCTGGGAGCTGACATATGCCTGCAACCTGGCGTGTAGGCACTGCCTGAGCTCGTCTGGTCGGCGCGATCCGCGAGAACTCTCGACCGAGGCGGCGATGGCAGTCATCGACGAACTCAGATCGATGCGGGTGTTCTACGTGAACCTGGGCGGGGGCGAGCCGATGCTGCGCCCGGATTTTTTCGATCTGGTCGAGTACGCCACATCGAGTGGGGTCGGTGTCAAGTTCAGCACCAATGGCAGCCGGATCAGCCCCCACATCGCGGCGCGGCTGGCGGCCCTGGATTATCTGGACATACAGATCTCGCTCGACGGCGCGAACCGACCCACCAACGATCACGTACGGGGCGTCGATTCGTACGATGACGCAATCGCGGCGATGGAACACCTTCGAGCCGCCGGTTTCGGTCAGTTCAAGGTCAGCGTGGTCGTGACCCGCCACAACGTTCCGCAGTTGGACGACTTCCAGGCGCTCGCCAACAACTACGGTGCGCAGTTGCGCCTCACGAGGTTGCGACCATCGGGCCGCGGTGCGGACTCGTGGCACGAACTGCATCCCACGCAGGAACAGCAACGTCGTCTGTACCGCTGGCTTCTTGACCACCCGGACACCTTGACCGGCGACTCGTTCTTCCACCTCAACGCCCTGGGCGCCGAGCGCCTCCCGGGGCTGAATCTCTGTGGGGCAGGACGGGTCGTGTGCCTGATCGACCCGGTGGGCGATGTCTACGCCTGTCCTTTCGTACTGCACGATCAATTCAAGGCCGGCAATGTCGGCCAGCCGGGCGGGTTCGAAGGCGTTTGGCGCAAGAGCGGCCTGTTCGCGGAACTTCGGGAACCGGAGTCAGCGGGTGCGTGCTCGGCATGCGGGCAGTACGACGCGTGTCAGGGTGGCTGCATGGCAGCCAAGTTCTTCACCGGCATTCCGCTCGATCAACCCGATCCCGAGTGCGTCGCCGATCACGGTACGACCGTGCTGGGTGCGGTCGCCCCGGGTTCGAGCCCGGCACCGACCAGCGATCATTCGAGGCCGGGAGCGGTGATGGTCCGGCTGACCTCCAAGCGGTGAACCGCCGATCACCCGTCGACGACGCCAACGACGACCCGGACACCGGCCGCGCCGGCTGCTGTCGACGCTCCTAGCCTCCAGTGATGACCTCGATGATCTCGGTACAGGGCCTGTCGGTTCATTTCGGCGCGCTCAGGGCCGTGGACAACATCGACCTGGAGATCCCCAAGAACCAGGTGCGGGGGTTGCTGGGACCCAACGGTGCCGGCAAGACCACGCTGGTCAGGGTGCTGGCCACCCTGTTGGAACCGACGTCGGGAACGGTGACGGTCGGTGGCCACTCCGTGGAGCGGCACCCCAATTCTGTTCGGTCGATGATCGGCCTGGCCGGGCAGTATGCGGCGGTGGATGATCTGCTCACCGGACGGGAGAACCTGGAGATCGTCGGAAGGCTGTATCAGCTTCCGAAAACGGAGGCCCGCAAACGAGCCGACGAGGCGTTGGAGCGGCTGTCGCTCACGGATGCGGCCGATCGTCTCGTGCGCACGTACTCGGGCGGTATGCGCCGCCGCCTCGATCTGGGTGCCAGTCTGGTCGGTCGTCCCGAGGTGTTGATTCTCGATGAACCGACCACCGGTCTGGATCCGCGCACTCGCCTCGAGCTGTGGGCTTTCCTGCGAGATCTGGTCACCGAGGGTGCGACGGTGCTCTTGACCACCCAGTACATGGACGAAGCCGACGAACTGGCGGATCGGATCACGGTCATCGACACCGGACATGTCATCGCCGATGGCACCGCCGACGAACTCAAAGCGAGGGTCGGCGGGGATCTCGTGACCGCCTCGCCCAAACGCCGAGCCGATCTCGCTCGTGTCGCCGAGTTGCTGACCGATATCGGCTCGGGTGCGGTGCGGGTCGACGAGAATCAGCTGACGGTGTCGGTACCCGTCGACGCCCGCGTCGACGCCCTGGTCCGTACCGCCCAGCGGTTGGACGAGGCGGGGATCGAACTGAGCGATCTCGGTGTCCAGAGACCCTCGCTCGACGACGTGTTTCTGGCCATCACCGGCAAGGTCGGCAGTGACACCACCGCCCCGACCGAGACCAAACGCCACAGGGGACGCCGATGACTCGGACTCTGACCGACGAGCACGGTTCCTCAACCGCATCGCCGCAGCGCACAGGCTCGATCGGTTTGTTCAACGATGCGGTGGCGATGACCCGCCGCAACCTGCTGCGTCTGTTCCGAACACCTCAAGTGATCGTGTTCTCGACGATCCAGCCGGTCATCTTCGTTCTCTTGTTCAATTTCGTATTCGGCGGAGCCATCGACTTCGCGCCCGGAGTCACCTACATCGACTACCTCGTTCCCGGCATTCTCGTGCAGACATCGCTGTTCGCGTCCGGCAACACGGCGATCGGTTTGACCGACGACCTCCAAAAGGGAGCCATCGACCGGTTCCGATCGTTGCCCATGCGCCATAGCGCCGTCCTGATAGGCCGAACCAACGCCGATGCGCTCCGTGCGGCGTTGACGATGACGATCATCACGATCGTCGGCTTCCTCGTCGGTTTCCGGACCGACCACTACCTCGGGCTGCTGATCGGTGTGCTCCTGGCAATCGCCTTCGCCTACGCGTTCAACTGGGTCTTCGCCGGGTTCGCGCTGTACGTCAAGAGTCCCGAGGCGGCCCAGGCCGGAGCCTTCCTGCCGGTGTTTCCCCTCGTGTTTGCCGCATCGACGTTCGCACCCGTGGACCAGATGCCCGGCTGGCTCCAGCCTTTCGCTCAACACCAGCCCGTGTCGGTCACCGTCGATGCGATCCGGGCCTTGACGAGGGGTGAACCGGCGGCCACCAAGGTTCTCCAGTCCTTGACCTACACCGCCGCCATCATCGTTGTCGCAGTGCCCATCGCCACCCGCAAGTTCAAGCGATCCTGAGATGACCGGCCCGAGCTCTCAGAATGCTCTCAGGCGCGACCGGCGGCGGCGAGGAAGCCGGCCCCGAATACGGCGGCGAGAATCCCGAACACGATCGCCAGCCTGACCACCTTCTTCGCCACGAACAGAACTGCCAGACCGGTCAGCCCGATCGTCGTGAGGCTGTACTGGGCAAGGTTGTCCTGAATCCAATCGATCACGAGAGAGATAGTACGAAATCGGGAGGCCCAAGTGGTGGCGGGTGCATGGACTCGGCTAGACCTTGGGTCATGAACGAACGCCCATTTCGTGTCCTCGGCGTCCAGCAGATCGCGATCGGCGGCCCCGACAAGGCCGCCCTTGCGGCGCTGTGGACGGATCTGCTGGGAGTCCCGAAGGTCAAGGACTATCAGAGCGAAAGCGAGAACGTCGACGAGGATGTACTGGTGCTCGGCGCAGGCCATCATGCGGTGGAGATCGACCTCATGCAACCGATCGATCCGGAGCGATCCCCGCGGGTGCACGTACCACCACTCAATCACGTCGGCTTGTGGGTCGACGACCTCGCCACCGCGATGACCTGGTTGTCCGACCGGGGTGTCCGTTTCGCCCCCGGTGGTATTCGCCGGGGTGCCAGCGGTCATGACGTCTGTTTCGTCCACCCTCGCGGCAACGACGACAACCCGCTCAGCGGTGAAGGCGTCCTGATCGAGTTGGTGCAGGCCCCGCCGGAGGTCATCGAAGCACACGCCTGATCCAAGGGCTGGCGTGTTTTCGAGATTCTTTCGCCCTGGGCTACATTCGGATTCAAGAATGCGCGCCGCTTGCGGCCCGGCACAACGACGTGTCCTCACCGAGGGTGAGCCCCGCGCCGGCGCGTACCACCGAGAAGGAGCTGCTCGTGACCGAGTCTGTCACCATTACCGACAACCGCACCGGAGAGAGCGTGGAGATCCCCATCGAGAATGGTGGGATCGATGCCAAGACGTTCAGCAAGCTGATGCCCGGCGTCTGGTTCTTCGATCCGGGGTTCGGTGTCACGGCCAGCACGTCCAGCTCGATCACCGACCTCGACGGCGCCAACGGAATCCTCCGCTACCGGGGGTACCCGATCGAACAGCTGGCCGAGAACTCGACCTTCCTCGAGGTGTGTTATCTGCTCCTGTTCGGCGAACTCCCCACCTCCGAGCAGCTCGAGAACTGGGTGCACGACGTCACCTACCACACCTTCATCCACGAGAACATGCGCAAGCGGTTCATGGAGGGCTTCCACCACGATGCCCACCCGATGGGAATGCTGGTCAGCGCCACCGCCGCACTGAGCACGTTCTACCCCGAAGCCAAGGACATCCACGATCCGCACATCCGTTACAAGCAGATCAACCGCCTCATCTCCAAGGTTCCCACCCTGGCGGCAATGGCTTACCGCGCCAGCGTCGGCATGCCCTTCGTGTACCCGGACAACGGCCTGAACTACGCCGAGAACTTCCTCTCGATGATGTGGCGGGTCGCCGAGCCGCATTACGAACCGAACCCGATCCTCGCCCGGGCCCTCGACGTGCTGTTCATCCTGCACGCCGATCACGAACAGAACTGTTCGACCACCACGATGAGGGTCGTCGGTTCGAGCCATTCTGACCCGTACACCGCCGCATCGGCTGCGACAGCAGCGCTCTACGGTCCCCGTCACGGGGGTGCCAACGAGGCGGTCATCCACATGCTGAGGGACATCGGCAGCTACGACAACATCGATCCGTTCATCGAGGGCGTCGAGAACGGCGAAGGACGCCTCATGGGCTTCGGGCACCGGGTCTACAAGGCGTACGATCCGAGGGCTCTGATCGTCAAGGGCCAGGCCGATGCGGTGTTCGACGTGACCGGCAAGAGTCCCTGCTCGACATCGCCATGAAGCTCGAGGAGATCGCCCTCAACGATGACTACTTCAAGAGCCGCAACCTGTATCCCAACGTCGACTTCTACACCGGG
>JAHEJO010000143.1 GCA_024638805.1 Acidimicrobiales bacterium | reverse complement strand
CGCAGCCCGGCTCCTTAGAGCAGGACGCGCTCGCCCGGACGGGGGGCGACAGCCACCAGACCGAGCCGATTCTGCAGTTCGTCGATCAGGGCCGCCGAGCTGTCCTTCTCGCCGTGGTTGACGTACACGATCTCAGGTGGTGGCGCCGCGGAACCGACCCAGTCGAGCAGGTCTGCCTGGTCGGCGTGGGAGGACAGGGGCATGGTTTCGACCTTGGCCCGGACCGGGTGGTAACGGCCGTGCAACTTGAGTTGTTGCGCTCCTGCCCGGAGCGCGTCACCGCGGGTGCCGGGTGCCTGGAAGCCGACCAGCATCACCGCGTTGCGATCGTCGCCGATCCGGTTGGCGAGGTGATGGATGACCCGGCCGCCCGTCGCCATCCCAGAGGCAGAGATGACGATCATCGGGCCATGGCGGCGGTTCAGAGCCTTCGACTCGTCGGTGGTACGGGCCTCGGTCAACTGCAGCGATGGGAACAGCGGGACGCCGTGGAACTCCGGCCTGAACTCCGGCGATCGATCCCGGGCCTGCTCCCGGTAGACCTCGAGGGCTCGACACGCCATCGGACTATCGACGAACACCGGAAGGTCGGGGACCTGCCCTCTCGCCACCAATCGGTCCAGGTGCATCAGCACCACCTCGGTCCTGTCGACAGCGAAGGCGGGGACGATCACCACGCCACCGCGGGCAGCGGCCCGGTTGATCACCCGTGCAATGGCCTCCTCGGCATTGCTGTCGGGGTGGTTCTCGTCGCCATAGGTCGATTCGGTGACCATGACATCGGCACTAGCTATTGCTTCAGGCGGCAGCAGCAGCGGGTGGGTCGACCGACCGAGATCGCCGCTGAACACCACGCTCTTGTGCGGCTCCGACAGGGTGAGACCGACCGAGGCGGCACCGAGGATGTGGCCCGCCCTGCGCCACGTGGCCTCGATGCTGGGTGCCACCTCGACACCGGTGTCGAAGTCGACCGCCTCGAGTTGCCCGAGGCAGTCGATCGCATCCTGGCGGGTGTAGAGCGGGAGAGCCGGGTCGTGTTTCGAGAACCCTTTGCGGTTGGCGTACTCCGCTTCTTCTTCCTGGAGGTA
The DNA here is from genome assembly GCA_024638805.1 of Acidimicrobiales bacterium. GTDB lineage: Bacteria > Actinomycetota > Acidimicrobiia > Acidimicrobiales > SZUA-35 > JABDIY01. The sequence continues at coordinate 6,505 of JAHEJO010000143.1, read as the reverse complement.
ACCGCTGTCGGGCAGGACGATCGCAGCCAACTGGGCAGTGCCTTCGGTGCAGTAGACCGGTCCCCGGAATCCGCCCCGAACCAGGCGGGGCAGATACCCGCAGTGATCGATGTGGGCATGCGTCAGCACGACGGCGTGGATCGACTCGGGTGGGACCGGGAATGGCTCCCAGTTCTGCAGCCGGAGCTGCTTGCGACCCTGGAACAGGCCGCAGTCGACCAGGGTTTTTCGGCCGCCGGTCTCCAGAAGCGTCTTGCTCCCCGTCACCGTTCCGGCCCCGCCGATGAAGGTCAGCGCCGACGATCGTTCCAGGCCGTCCATGATTCCAACTCCTCCTCGAGTGGACACGTCGAAGTGCATTGTGAACTCGAGGCCTGCAGGTCTCCATGGCCAAAGGTCATCGGTCGGCTCGGCGAGAGTTGTCGGCGGGCACAGCCAGGGTCCTTGGTCCACGAAAGTGACCTCGGTTCCAGACGGATTGACGCAATGCGATCAGCGTGTGATGCACGACAGACCTTCTTGGAGGACGAAATGGCCATCACCATCCACGCACCGCACCTGCCCCATCTCGATGAGTGGACACGGCGTCGGACGATGCTCATGACCGGCCTTGTGGCAACAGCCCTCGCCGTTGCGACAGTGTTCGTCATACAGCAAGCAGCCGACGACGCAACCTCGAGTTCGGCCGCTACAACCGCAAGGTCCACCGCCTCAATCGCGGCCCCGACCAAGCAAGCCCTCGCTCCAGCGACCGGCATCGAAACCGCCGGCGCAGCCGTCCTCGCCGCCCCGACCGAGCTGGCCCACGCGACGAACCAAGGACCAGGTTCCAACTCGATGGGCGCCGTTCCGTGGTCCGCTGATCAGATTGTCCCTGATTACATGGCGGCGTTCGGAACCGACAACCCGGCGTTCGTCGGCGCAGCTGCCATCCCCGCCCCGAACAAACAGGCCCTCGCCCCAACCATCACAGCGCCTGCAGCCACCGGTGAGTACATGGCGGCCTACGGCACCGACAACCCGGCGTTCGTCGGCGCTGCTTCCGGTGCGAGCTCAGCAGCAATCGTCGCTGCCGGAAGCAGCTTGCACTACGAGGCCGGGTACGAGCGGCATGCCAGCCGGGCGGCAACAACGGCCGAACCGATGTCACACCTCGCATCCGTCGAGCAGTCCATCACCCCCGCCCACCGGTAGTGGGTCGGGAAGAAGGAAACGTTTCAGCGGTGTCGCCGCAGAGCACATCGTTGCAGTTGCTGGAGGAAAGCCTCTCGCTGCTCGACCCGGGTGCCGGCCACGCTGCTGACCCGAGAATGCGTCCAACTCGCTGCTCGAACCTCCGTGCGACGAAGAAACTCCTGGCCAGAATCGGATCCAGCGGCGACAATGGTTTCCAGAGGGTCCGATTCCGATGAAACCTTCGCTGAGTGACGACGCATGGCGGTGGATCCAGCGGGAGGGTCGCGGGAAGGCATTCGTCCAGGGTGACCGACTGATGCGAGAAGGCGAACGAGGCGACCACGTGTATGCGATCAAGTCGGGCGAAGTGAAGGTACTTGCCGAGAGTGCGACCGGCAATCCGGTCCTCCTCGCCATCATCGGTCCTGATCAGACGATCGGGCTGTTGTCCGCCTTCGATCGCGGTCCCAGAGAGTTCACCGCTATCGCCCGCAACGATGTGACCGCCTGGAAGCTCACCCGCGACCAGTATCTTCGAATCCTGGTGGAACTGCCCGAGGTCGGCGCCGCCCAGCTCGAAGCGATCGCCACCCGCTTCCGATTGACGATGCTCATGTGCGTAGGACGTTCCGATGATCTGGCGTGCCGCATCAGCCGGAGACTCGAGACGATGTCATCCGACAGGGGCTGTGGCGAGCTCCACCTGACCCAGAGCGAGCTGGCCAGCTGGGTCGGTGCGAGCCGTGAGGCGACAGTGCGATGCCTGCGGCGGCTACGAGCGTCCGGTGCCATCACTACCAAGCGCGGCTCCATCACGGTGCTGAACGACCAGCTACTGCACGACTTCCAGACCTGATCACGACGCAGTTCTGTCTCGCTCGCTCACGCCAGGAACGGGACGAGGATGAGGTAGGCGGCGATGAGCCCGAGGCCCTCTCGGCGGGACACGGTGTGCCCTGTCATCATGGCGAGAAGAGCGATCGCAGCCGCGACAACCGCAGCCCCGGCGGCAACGGTCGTCAACGATGGCGCGTCGATCTCCGGCACACCGATGAGCCCGACGGCGCCGCCGACGCCAAGCGCGTTGAACAGGTTCGATCCCAGCAGATTGCCGACGATGAGATCGGTCTCACGGCGACGGGCCGACTGGATCACAGTCACCAACTCCGGTAGCGAGGTACCGATCGCCACCATGGTGACGCCGACGAAACCCTCCGAGAGATCCGCTTCACGGGCGATCTCCAGAGCACCCCACAGCAGGAGCTGGGCGGCGGCCATCGTTCCTGCCAGACCAGTGAGCGTTCTGAAGATCTCTGAACCGAGACGGTGCTGGGCCGGCGCCACCAACTCGACGGTGTCGCCGGCCAGTGGATCAGCGACCGAGCGACGTGTGACTATCACCAACGCAAGGGCCATCGCCAGGATCAGACCGGCGCCTTCCATGCGGCTGATGCCGCCGCCCTGCACCGCGGCGGCGGATAGTACGACCGCGCCGACCACCAATGGCGCCTCGCGTTTGACCGCTCGAGAGTCCACGACCAGGGGAATGATCAGCGCACCCAAGCCGAGCAGCAGCGACAGGTTGGCGATGTTCGACCCGACGATGTTGCCGATCGCCACCTCGGGCTCTCCCCCGGCGGCTGCGAACGCCGAGACCAACAGCTCGGGTGCGCTGGTGCCGAACCCTACGATCACGATTCCCACGACCAGTGACGGCACTCGGCGGATGAGCGCCACCCGTGCCGCACCGAGGACGAACTGGTCCGCCGCAAGGGCAAGCACCACGATCCCGCAGACGACGGCGACGACCGCCAGCAACACCAGATTCCCTTTGACGAGGACCGACTCGCCCGACCCGCTCGGATCGGTGGTGTCAGGCTAGTGCTTCATTGTGCGCACCCACCGGTCACGTCTCCCCGGCCGAGCGCGGCTCACCCGAGGGTCACCACCAGCGCGCCGACATGTCGCTTCTCCGCGAACGCCGCCTGAGCATCGGCTATGCGTTCGAGCGGAAACGTGGCGTGCACGAGCGGTTGGATCTGCCCGCGCTCGAGGTAGCCGACCAGGTCGGCGAACACGTTCGGACCGAAGACCGTGGCCCCGTACAGTTCGAGATCGTTCAGATACAACGTGCGCAGATCCAGCTCGACGATCGGGCCGGCGATCGCTCCGGAGGTCACATACCGGCCGCCCCGCCGCAAGACCTCGAGCCAATCGCCGAAATCGCCGCCACCTACGACATCGGCGATCACGTCGAACCGGCCGCCGGCTGCGGTGACCGCCGCGGCGGGTACATCCGAGCCGTCCCGGGCGACGACGGCATCGGCCCCGATCGCGCGAAGACGGTCAGCCTTGGCCGCACCGGCGATCGCGACGACGGTGGCGCCGCGCAATTTGGCCAGCTGGATCAGCGCAGAGCCGACACCGCCCGATGCGCCGGTCACCGCGATCGTCTGAATCTCCGACAGGCCGACCCGCTGGAGCATGTGTTCGGCGGTCGACCACGAACACGGAACGCTCGCCAGCTCGATGTCGCTCAACACCGAGTCGTGGGAATGCACGTTGCGGACGGGCACCGCGCAGTACTCGGCGAAACCACCATCCCGCTCGCTGCCCAGGTAGCCGACCCGGGATCGATCCTGCGGGTCGGCCCGGTCCCTCAGCCACGGATCGACCAGGACGCGCCGACCGACCAGATCGGCGGCGACACCGGGACCGACGGCGACGACCCGGCCGCTCGGATCGGCACCCTGAATGCGCGGGAAGGTGAGGCCGTCACTCCCCCACGTGGCGTCGTCGGTGCGGGCCTCGGTGAAACCCGCCCCCGACGTGGCGCCGGTGACCGAGCGGCTATACCAGCCGACCCGCGTGTTGATGTCGGTGTTGTTCACGCCGCAGGCCGCCACCCGGATCAGCACCTCACCGGGACCGACCGTCGGCACCGGGACGTCGTCCCGCACGACGAGCATCTCGGGACCACCCCTACCGAGCAGGAGCGCTGCCCGCATCGTGTCGGGAATCGCGCTCAACGCAGCACCTCCATGGTCGGGACCCGCCACCGGAGGGTAGTCCGTGCGCGGTAGCGGCGATGCTCGAACGGCCCGGTGATGGGGCATTGGGGGGCCCCGCCTGCGCGAACCGTATCAAACCACTATCGTCCCGGGATGGCGCAGGTGGCCGACCAGGGCCATTTCAACCGCTCGCTCGGCCTGGTCCACGTCTTCTCCCTGAGCACGGGTGCGATGATCAGCTCGGGGCTCTTCCTGTTGCCTGGTCTGGCGGTGGCCATGGGCGGGCCGTCGGCGATCCTCGCCTACACGATCGCCGGGCTCATGGCGGTGCCGGCGATGCTGAGCGTCGCCGAGCTGAGCACGGCAATGCCCAGGGCCGGAGGCGCCTACTACTTCCTCGAACGCGCGCTCGGCCCGGCGGTCGGCACGATCGCAGGGTTCGGCACCTGGTTGTCACTCGTACTCAAAGACGCATTCGCGATGATCGGCATGAGCGCCTACCTCAACCTCGTCTTCGACGTTCCGGCCAAACCGCTGGCGTTGGCCCTGATCACCGGATTCACCGTCCTCAATATCGTCGGATCCAAAACGAGCGCTGTCGTCCAGATCGGACTGGTCAGTTTCGTGCTCACCGTCATGCTGGTGTTTCTCGCCGCCGGGTTGCCCGAAGTCGGTTCGGGAGCCGGAAGTCTCGAACCGTTCTTCGAATCCGGGGCCGGAGGGGTGGCCGCCGTCGTGGGGCTGGTGTTCGTGTCCTACGGCGGTCTGACGAAAGTGGCGAGCGTAGCCGAGGAAATCGAGGACCCATCCCGCAACCTCCCTCTCGGTATGACGCTGTCACTCCTGGTCAGCACGGTCCTGTACACGCTGGCGGTGACGGTGGCGGTGGCGGTCGTACCGGCCGAGAAGCTCCGCAATGACCTTGCACCCATTCACAGCGCCGCCGATGCCGTGCTCCCTGCCGCCGGGGTCACGCTCGTCGTGCTGGCGGCGCTGGCCGCCTTCTCCTCGGCGGTGAACGCCGGCATCCTGGCGGCGGCTCGTTATCCGCTGGCGATGAGTCGGGACGGGCTCATCGGGTCGTTCTTCCAACGGCTCAGCACGCAGAAGACACCTGTCGCGGGAATCCTCGTGACCGGCGCGGCGATGGCACTGGTCGTGGCGGTCTTCGATGTCGCCGCCATCGCCAAATTGGCCAGCGCCTTCGTGTTGTTGACACTCGGCCTTGTCAATCTTGCGGTCATCGTGCTGAGGGCATCGCACATCCGCTCCTACGCACCGGGGTTCCGGGCACCGTTCTTCCCCTACCTCCAGTTGGCGGGTATGGCTCTGGCCGTGTACCTCATCTTCGAGCTGGGCAGTCTGGCTCTGGTCCTGGTGATCGCGTCCATCTTGGTCGCGTTGGCCTGGTACCTGGTCTACGGCCGGGCCCGGGCCGAACACGCCGGTGCGATCTACCACGTTTTCGAACGCTGGGGGCGCTCGGCTGACCACAGCCTCGACCGTGACATCAGTGCTGCAATGCAGAGCCATGGACTACGGGCGGGAGACGAGTATGCCGGTCTGGTCGCCCGTGCCGCCGTGATCAGCCTCTCCGAGGGTGCCAACATCGACGAAGCTGCCCTGCGGGCCTCCGAGGTTCTCGGGCGACGCATGAACCTCCACTCCGATGCGGTCACCGCACAGTTTCTCGAGACGGGTTCGTTGTGGATTCAACCATCGGACAGACACCCGACCGCCACACCCGTGGCCTTCTTCGACGTCGACGATGAACACCTCATCATCGTGCGCGCCGCCGCCGGCATCCGAATCCCGGCGCGATGGGGTGGCCACGGCGAGAGGGTCAATGCGCTGTTCTTCCTCGCCGGCCGCAACCTCGATCCGGGGCGTACCCTGCGACTCGCCGGAGAGCTGGCCGACTACATCCTCCGCGATTCGGGGCTGTCGATGGTCGAGGCCTGGTTCGAGGCCGAAGTGAAATCGGCGTTGCTGCCCGAACTCGAAATCGAGCAGTACTCCCTCCTGGCCGAGTTGCCGGCCGGCGCGCTCATCGGTCACCGAGTTGGTGATCTGACGCCACCGCCCGGCGTCGACCTCGAAGCGGTTCGGCGCAAAGGAAGGGTCCTGCGCACCGACGGCGACCTTGTCCTCGAGGCCGATGACCAGCTCACCGTGATCGGACCCATCGGTTCACTGCCCCCGGCCGACGAGCTCGCCGCTTCGTTGATCGCCGTGTGAACCGAACCTGGCCCGCGAAACAGAGAAGCCCACACTTCTCGACGAGCCGCTCGCTGGCCTCGATGTTGATCGGCGTGGTC
>JAHEJO010000142.1 GCA_024638805.1 Acidimicrobiales bacterium | reverse complement strand
AGGCAAACCTCGAGGCCGACTTCGCCCAGAGAAGCCTGGCATATGCCGCCTTCACCGAGAGGCTCGTCGTCGATCCGGCCCCTCCGACCACAACCCCGTCGGCCACCTCAACCCCGTCGGCCACCTCGACCACCACGCCCGGATCGACCACTGCGAGCCCACAACCATCGACGACGGTGGTCCCAAGACCGCCGGTTCCCGCCGAGGCGGTCCCCCCCGAACTCCTTCCCGCGGCCGGCGAGGCCCTCGGGGTCATTCGGATCCCCGCCATCGACGTGGACAAGGTCGTCGTCGTCGGTACCCGCCGGGCCGACCTGCGCAAGGGACCCGGCCACTACCCCACCACTCCACTGCCGGGCCAGGCCGGCAACGCCGCCATCGCCGGTCATCGCACCACATACGGCGCACCGTTCGGCGCCATCGATCTGCTCGAACCCGGCGACCGGATCGAGGTGGAGACATTCCAGGGCAGCTTCTACTACGAGGTCCTGGCCCAGGAGACCGAGGACGGCAGCTCGGGCCATGCGATTGTCAACCCGACCGACGTCTATGTCCTGGGTGACTACGGCGACAACCGCTTGACCTTGACCGCCTGCCATCCCAAGTACTCGGCCCGCCAGCGGATCGTCGTGCAGGCCCAGCTGGTGAGCCCACCGGCGGTGACGATCGAGCTGCCGCTCGAGGCCCTCTTCGAAGACCCGGTGTCCGAGGACCAACTCGCCTACGAGGTGACGGGCATCAACCCCGAGACCGGCGAGATCGACGAGACCTTCGAGCCGGTCACGAGCGCACCGGACGAAGCCCTCGTGGTGGACGTGCCCGGCGATGTTCTCGACGAGTCACTCGGCTGGCACACCGAGGAGTCCACCCCCTTCGTGTTGTGGAGCCTGTCGACAGCTGTGGCGGCGGCGGTCGTGCTCATCGCGGCTCGGCGATGGCGGCGATGGGCCGCGTACGCCATCGGATCGCCGGTTGTGGTGGTCCTGCTTTTCCTCGCCTTCACCCACCTCGACCGGATGCTGCCCGCTTTCTGATCCGACACGGATCGGCTCAGACGTACCGCTTGGCGGCCCGGGCACGAGCCCTCGCCGCTTCAGCCTCCCGGTTCTTGGGTGCTGCAGTGGTGGTGAGACCGTCGACGAGCACACGGGTCGCAGCTGCGATCGTGTCGACCGCCGTGTCGAAGACCTGCCGGTTCACCTGCGACGGCGCCCTGGACCCACTGACCTTGCGGACGAACTGCAGCGCCGCGTCTCGAACCTCTTGATCGCTGGCCGGAGGCTCGAAGTTGTGGAGCTGTCTGATGTTGCGACACATGGTCCCACGGTAGATGAGCGGGCCGATCACGAGAGGGCCGAACCCTCCGAAACCGGAGGGGCGGTCGGGGTCTACCGTGGGGTGCGTGCGTCGACCGCTTGGAATCGTGTTGGGCCTCGGCCTCCTCCTCGGCGCCTGTACAGGCTCCGATGTCACCGGGACATCTCTGCCGACCACCTCACCGGAGACCAGCACCACAACCAACACCACCCCCGCCGAACCGACGATCATTCTGGGCGTCGTCCAACAACTCGCTCTCGTTGCCGGCCAGTGCTGGGGAACACTGCCGACCCCACAACCGAGCACGTCGCTGCCCGCATCACTCACCGTGACGGTGGTCGAGTGCGGGGAAGAAGTCCAGGGCATCACCTACGGCAATGGGTGCCTCGGAGCCGAACCGCCCGAAGCCCGCGAACCCGTGATCACCGTCGCGTGCCCGGGGCGGGCCGAGGACCCGTTTCCCGGAACCCGCGAGCTCGAACGGGCGGCGATCGCCGCCTGCCTACCCCTTTTCGAAGCCGGCGTCGGAGAGCGATACGCCACCTCCGAGCTCGAGGCGATCGAACTCGTCCCAACCGAGGAGATGTGGCTCATCGGCGAGCGCCGCTATGTCTGCACCGCCCAGCCGCCGACCCCTGAGCAGACCAACTGATTCCATCGTTGAATTCTGGGGTTATTCTGGCGCTCTAGTGTTCTTACTCGTCATCGCCACCGCGTCAGGAGTCGCTCTGAGGCTGATCCTCAGAGGGGGAAGTGTCGCGATTCCTCCCCACCTGCGCGCTCGAGCGGCGCTGGTCATCGGCGCTGTCTTGTTGGCGGTAGCCGAATGGTTGCCGGTGCCCGGCCGAGCCGGTATCTACATCGTCGGAACCGCTCTGGTCGTCATCGGCCTGTTACAGAATCTCGACATCAGCGGTGCCGCCATCACCGCGTTCGGGTTGGGCCTCACCGGTTTCGCCGTCCTGGTCAATGGCTACCTGCCGCTGGGTGTCGATGCCGCCGAAGCCGCCGGCATCTCCGACGGCGGGTTGCGACAATTCTCAACCGACGGCACGACCCTGGGCATCCTCGGCGACGTGGTACCGATCTGGCCGTTCGTTGTGTCATTCGGTGACCTGATCGCGGCAGCGGGCGCGTTCATCGTGGCTCGCAGCCTGGTCCGATCACCAGACGTGCCCGGTTTGGCCGCCGACGAGTTCCTGGCCGAGTTCACGGGTTCGACAAACGAACCGCAGATCGACCTGACCCGCCCTCCCCACAAGATCGATCTGCGGGACGATCCTCCACCCCCGACGATCGACGACCTCCATCGGGACGTGCGCTCACTCGATGAGTGACGACGCATGAGTGACACCGCGGACCGGCCGTGGGGGTTCCGGACCAGGGCACTGCATGCGGGGGGTCGCCCCGACCCCACGACCGGAGCCCGTGCCGTGCCGATCTACCAGTCGACGAGTTTCGTGTTCGAAGACACCGCCGATGCTGCTGACCTCTTCGCTCTCCAGAAATACGGCACCATCTATTCCCGAATCTCCAATCCGACGGTGGCGGCATTCGAAGAACGCATGGCGAGTCTCGAGGGCGGGATCGGCGCCGTGGCGACGAGCAGTGGACAGGCCGCTGAATTCCTGACGTTGACCACGCTCGCCGGATCCGGCGACCACTTCGTTGTTGCCTCTGGAATCTACGGCGGCACCTACTCCCTGTTCCACGACACGCTCGCCCGCCTCGGGATGACGACCACGTTCGTCGCCAACGCCGATCCGACCTCGTTCGAATCGGCGATCACCGAGAACACCAAGGCGATCTACACCGAGGTCATCGGCAATCCGGCCGGCACCGTGGCCGACATCTCCGCCCTGGCCGACATCGCTCACCGGAACGAGGTTCCCCTCGTCGTCGACGCGACGTTCGCCACGCCGTGGTTGTGCCGGCCGATCGAACACGGCGCCGACATAGTGGTCCACTCGGCCACGAAGTTCATCGGCGGGCACGGCACGAGCATCGGCGGCGTCATCGTCGAAGCCGGAACGTTCCCCTGGGATTCGGGACGGTTCCCCCGGCTCACCGACCCGGTCCCGAGCTACAACGGACTGAGCTGGGTCGGCAACTTCGCTGAGTATGCGTTCTGCACCGCCTTGCGGGCCGAACAGCTCCGCGACGTCGGCGCCTCCATGTCGCCGTTCAACGCCTTTCTCATGCTCCAGGGGCTCGAGACCCTCCCCCAGCGGATGACCGAGCACGTGGCAAACGCCCGAGCGGTGGCCGCGTGGCTCGACGCCGACGAGCGGGTCAGCTGGGTTGCGTACGCCGGGCTGACGGGCGACCCTTCCCACGAACTGGCCCTGCGGTATCTCCCCCTCGGGCCCGGAGCGATCTTCACGTTCGGACTCCGAGCCACCGACGCCTCCGCCGCCAGAGCAGCAGGGCGTACCTTCATCGAATCTCTCACGATGATCAGCCACCTAGCAAACGTCGGCGACGCCCGCACGCTGGTCATCCATCCCGCATCCACGACTCACCAGCAGCTGAGTGCCGAGGCGCTCGAGGCGGCCGGAGTCGGGCCGGACATGATCCGCCTGTCGGTCGGCCTCGAGGACCTCGACGACATCCTGTGGGACCTCGACCGGGCTCTGACCGCAGCTCAGACGACACCGTGACGACGTACCGGCCTCCGTCGGCCCGCGACCGGAAACGAATCCTCGACTCGACCCGCACGATGGCGATCGTCGGCGCATCGGAGAAGCCGAGCCGGGCCAGCAACTTCGTCATGACCTACTTACAGAGCTCGGTATGCCACTTCGATCTCTACCCGGTCAACCCGGGCCAAACCGAGATCAACGGCCTCCGGTGCTACCCGACGCTGGCCGACCTTCCCGTGATCCCCGATCTGGTCGACGTCTTTCGGGCCGCCGACGCCTGCCCGGCGGTCGCCAAGGACGCTGTGGCGATCGGGGCCCGTGTGCTGTGGCTGCAACTCGGCGTGTGGAGCGACGAGGCTGCCCGCATCGGTCTCGACGGTGGCCTCGAAGTCGTCATGGATCGCTGTACCAAGATCGAACACGCTCGATTTGCGGGAGGGCTTCACCTCGCCGGCTTCGACACCGGCGTCATCGATTCCCGTCGATCAACGATCTGAACCAGCGAGGCCGGCGTACGTGCGAAGAACCGCTCGCCGCCGACCTGGTTCAAGAAATCGTGTCCAGCCCACATTCGCTGCCAAACGACGTTCTGGGCCCACCGAAAACGTGCACTCCACACGATTTTTTCGAAGAGGGGGCCAGCGTCAGAGAGGTACCGCCGCCAGCGCGGTCCAGGTCTGAGGGATCGCCCCTCCGGCTTCGGCGGTGTCGGGATTCCAATACTCGGCAAAACCGTTGCGATCGGCTGCGGCCCGCAGCGAACCCGCCAGCTGGTCGGCGACATCGTGCCGACCGGCCCGGCGAGCCCCGACCGCCAGCAGATAGGTCAGCTGAGGCCAGCTCGGACCTCGCCAATAGCGGTCGGCGTCGAACGTCGGCTCGTCCCGGTGGGCACCGCAGGGACCGAACCGTGCCCCATACGCCGCAGCGTCGACGAGATCGTCGAACACTTCATCTCGGGGGTCGACGAGCACGGGGAGCAGAGCGTCCACGGTCCTGACGGTTCCCGACCCGGTGTTCGAGTCGGTCCAAGTGCGCAGACCCGGATGCCAGCGTCGGGCGATCGCCGCCCGCATCGGTTCGAGGTGAGGAACCAGGGATGTCCCGCCAACGCCGACCGACACCAGCTCCTGAGCGTTCCACACCAGGAGTGCGTTGAACCCGACCGACGGGACCTCGAACAGGGTCGAACCGATCGGTGGCCCCAACCCAGGTTGGTCGAAGATCAGCGCCCGCACCAGCTCACCTTTCACCATCCACCACCTCAGGGCATCGAACCCGTCCGGGCACCAGTCGTCCCACCGGGCCGAGTTGTCACAGCCGGTCTCCCACGGATGGAACACGCCGGCGAGCCCGTCGATCCGCCGCCGGCGGAGGAGATGGAGCAGCCCCCGCTCGGCCCGCGCCAGCGTGTCGGGATCCACTCGGAGGCCGGCACGGTGGGCCTCTGCGATCGCGTGCCCGTAGATGGGTGGCTGGGTGATCGCGGACACCGTCGAGCGCCTCCAGAACGCTCGATGCCGCTGGGGTTCGGTCCAGTACGTCATGTGGGGCACGAACCCGGTGGTCGGATCCTGATGGGCCAGCGCCGAATCGAGCTCGACCATCGCCCGAGCGTCTGAACACGCCGACCACACCACCGAGTGGAAACATGAATCCCACAGCCACTGATGCGGATAGACGGTGCGGTTGGGAACGCAGAAACCCGGGTCGGGAACCCAGGCGCCGTTCATCACTTCCCTGGCAAGCCGGATCAGTCCAGCGTCGGCGTGTCGGCGATCGGTGCCCATCACAGCAAGACTGCCACGCCTGGAACCGGCGTGGCCCCGACGTGCGGGCGCTCCGCTCGCCTGGAACGATCCCCTCCACGATGCGGAGGCCTATGCTGAACCGGTGCTGCCCGACAGGGGCGTCCACACGGCACGAAGAGAGTGGTGGACGACAACGTGAGGTCTCCGAGGAAGGATCGAGGTCGGTACAGATGACCGTCTCCGGACATCAACGCTCCGAGGACCCGGTGCGCCATCAACGCGAGCGGGTCCGCACGCTGGTGAGCTACGGAATCCGCAGTGGCACAGCTCTCTTCGGCCTCGCTACCACGCTGCTCATCATCGGTTTGCTCGTCGGTCTCAACGGCACGATCACATCCCTCGTGCTGGCCTGCATCATCCTCGGGTCGGTGGCACTGGCGCCGGCGATGGTGTTCCACTACGGCGTCAAAGCAGCAGATCGAGAAGACCGGGCGGCAGGGCGCTGACCAACATGAGTGCAGGACTCGATCCCCACCCGAGCGGATCCCGCTCCGACAGCGCCGCCCCCACCGACGGCCGCCGTCTCCCGGCCGCTGAGCGCCGAGAGCAGCTGCTGGCCGTCGGCCGTCAGGTCTTTGCCGAGAACGGGTATTACGGCGCCGCCATGACCGACGTCGCCGAACGGGCCGGAGTGACCAAACCCGTGCTGTATCAACACTTCGAATCCAAACGGGCGCTGTACGGAGCGATCCTGGCCGATGTGGGGGAAGGACTACGCCACGGGGTCTTCACCGCCGTCGAGGTGGTCGAATCACCCCGCCAACAGGTCAGCGCCGGCGTGGATGCGGCGGTCAAATTCGTCGTGTCCAACCCCTACGGATTCCAGGTCCTCCTCGCCGCCAACTCCTCGACCGACGACGAGTGGCGTGAGCTCGCCCAGCGCTGGCGCAACTCGATGGCCAGCCAGATCGCTGCGCTGATCGTGGTCGAGGGTATGTCGCCCGCCCATCAGCATGCGCTGGCCTACGGGGTCGTCGGGATGGTCGAGTCGATGATGAGCGCATGGCTGAGCGCAGACAATCCCTCCCTCGATGCCGACCAGTTGAGCGCCGACCTGGCCGCGTTGGCGTGGTCGGGCCTGCGCGGCTTGCGCTGAGGCCAGGTCCGGTTGGCCCCCGTTTGTCGATGTGGGTTGTGATGGAGGACATGCTCCGACGAATCACCGGCCATCACGACGCAGATCCGGGCGCTGCGGAACGACGTTCGGGTACCGCTCCCAACGGCAAACCGTACGAATCGGTCTGGGATTACCCCCGCCCGCCGGACCTCGAAACTGTTCGGTGGCGGATCCGGGTGATCCACAATGGAGTCGTGATCGCCGACGCCCCCGAAGCGGTCCGCGTGCTGGAGACGAGCCAGCCGCCGGCCTATTACGTCGATCCGGTGTACGTCAGCATGGTGCGCCTCCGCAGCAGCTCCCGCGGGTCGATGTGCGAGTGGAAGGGGCGGGCCGCCTACGCCACGATCGAGGCGGACGGCGAGGTCGCACCCGACGCCTGCTGGAGCTATCCCGAACCTACGGCTCGATTCGCGGCGATCGCCGGCTTCTGGGCGTTCTACGCCCAGGCGATCGATGAGTGTTACCTTGACGACGAACGGGTCGTTCCCAACCCCGGGTCGTTCTACGGCGGCTGGATGACCGCTCAGGTCACCGGACCGGTCAAAGGAGCACCCGGCACCCTCCACTGGTAGGTCGGATAGCCTCGCAGGATGCGTGTCACTCTGACCGGCGCCAGCGGGTTCGTGGGCTGCAACATCGCCAAGGTTCTCGCCGATCGCCATGGTGACGATGTGTTCGCCGAGCGGATCGACATGACCGACCGGAACGAGGTTGTGGCCCACCTCGACGAACACCGCCCAGCCGGGATCATCCACGCCGCCATCCTCAAC
>JAHEJO010000020.1 GCA_024638805.1 Acidimicrobiales bacterium | reverse complement strand
GCCGTCGGCTTCGCTCCCATCGGTAGCGAGGTGGTCATACGGACCGCAGTCTCCTAACGGAGCACGGACATCGTGAGACCGTCAGCGAAGGGCAGCAACATGGTCACAAATCGCTCGTCGGACGCCATCGCGTCGTTGAATTGACGCAGCGCCAGGGTGTCAGGACTGGTCGGATCGTGGTCTTCTGGCCGCTGTGCCCCGCTGTCGCTACGGGGCGGCAGGACCTCGCCTGACCACAAAGTGTTGTCCACCAGGATCAGCCCGTTCGGTCGCATCCTCGGGTGGAGCAGATCGACATAATGTGCATAGCCGGTCTTGTCGGCATCCACGAAGGCGAGGTCGAACGTGGGCTCGGCCGGTAATGACTCGATCGTGTCGGCGGCCGGACCGAGGCGCAGTGAGATCTGGTCGGAAACCCCGGCTCTCTTCCAATACCGACGGGCGATGTCGGTCCACTCCTCGCTCTGGTCACAACACAGCAGGCATGCGTCAGGTCCCATTCCGCGGGTCAGGCAGATCGATGAGTAGCCGGTGAAGGTCCCGATCTCGACAGCCGAGCGAGCACCGACCGCGGCCGCGATCACTTCGAGGAAGGCACCTTGCTCATGGCTTATCTGCATTCCGGCCACCCCCCCCAGTGAGGCCGTTTCACTCGCCAGATCCAGGAGAACGTCGTCGGCTCGCCGGGACCGGCTGACCACATAGTCGGTCATGTCGGCGGTCAGGAGAAACGATCGGCTCATGTGGTGAGTATCGCCGAAACGGTGCCCGTGTACGATCCCGGCGGGTTCAGCCGAAAACGTCGGAGCCGGGGTGGGCAAGCCCGGGCCCTCCGCTAGCGTGTACTGGTTCGGTCTGGACAGGCCCCGCGCACATGAGATTCGCGTCTCGCTCGGGGAACCCTCTGGCTCAAATTACCGCCCGTTTACGGCCCAGTTTCGGCTGAGCCCGCTGACGAAAGTGCAATCGATGACCACAAAAGCGATCGTCGGCCGCAAGGCTGGCATGACACAGGTGTGGAGCGAGGACAACCGTCTGCTGCCCGTCACCGTGATCGAGCTCCAGCCCGTACGGGTTGTCCAGGTCAAGACCGTCGACTCTCACGGCTACAACGCCCTCCAGGTCACGTTCGGTCCCCCTCGCCGCAAGATCAACAAACCCGAGCAAGGTCACTTCGACTCCGCCGGGGTGGCGGCCGGGCGGGAACTCCTCGAGCTGCGCCTCGAGGACGTCTCCGAATACGAGGTCGGCAAGGAGATCCCCTTGGATGTCTTTGCGCCCGGCGACGTCGTCGATGTCACCGGTACCAGCAAGGGCAAGGGGTTCACCGGTGTGATGAAACGTCACAACTTCGCCGGCCAGCGGGCCACACACGGCGCCCACCTGGTGCACAGGATGCCCGGGTCGATCGGCCAGTGCGCCACACCGGCACGGGTGTTCAAAGGAAGGAAGATGGCGGGCCACCATGGCAACCAGAAGACCACGCAGCAGAACCTCACCGTCGTCAAGGTCGACACCGAGAACGGGGCCTTGATGGTCAAGGGCGCTGTGCCCGGCGCGAAGAACGGTGTCGTCACAGTTCGCAATGCTGTCAAGAAGGTGAGTGCCTGATGGTGTCGATCGCTGTCACATCGTCGACGGGATCCAAGGTCGGCTCGGTCGAGTTGGACAAGGAACTGTTCGGTGTCGAGCCAAACGTGCCGGTGATGCACCAGGTCGTCACAGCTCAACTGGCCGCCCGTCGGGCTGGCACGCACAACACCAAGACCAGGGCCGAGGTTCGCGGTGGTGGAGCCAAGCCATGGCGCCAGAAGGGCACCGGTCGGGCCCGGCAGGGTTCGATTCGGTCGCCTCATTGGGTCGGTGGCGGCGTCGCGCACGGACCCAAACCTCGGGACTATTCACAGAAGACCCCCAAGAAGATGGTCAGGTTGGCGTTGCGTTCAGCGCTTTCGGACCGTGCCGCCGACTCCAAGGTGGTCATCGTCGACGGTTGGGGGATCGAGGCGCCCAGCACCAAGGCGGCCAAGTCGATACTCGATGCGAACAAGGTCGAGGGCAAAGCGCTCATCGTCGTGGATCGGGACGCCGAGTCGGTCTGGAAGAGCTTCCGGAATCTCGACGATGTACACGTGATCAGCGTGGATCAGCTCAACACCTACGACGTGTTGGTAGCTGACTACCTGATCTTCGACAAGGAAACGCTGGTCAGCGCCGGTGTTGCCTCCGAGGGGAAATAGGAGAGCGGGCAAATCATGCGAGACCCCCACGACGTGGTGATCCGACCGATCATCTCCGAGAAGACCTACAACCAGGCCGAGATGCTCAACGTGTACACGTTCATCGTGCATCCGTCGGCGTCCAAGCCCGAGATCTCCGATGCGGTCGAAGCGATATTCGACGGCGTCAAGGTCGCCAAGGTCAACACCTTGAACCGCAAAGGCAAGGTCATCCGTAACCGCAGGAACAACCGCACCTCGAAGCGGTCCGACACGAAACGAGCGATCGTCACCCTCTCCGAGGGCTCGATCGAGCTCTACACCAGCTGAGGGGTCGAACAGATCATGGCAATCCGAAAGCGCAAACCCACCAGTGCCGGTCGTCGCTTCCAGACGAGCAGCGACTTCGCCGACGTGACGACGTCCACGCCCGAGAAGTCACTCCTAGCCAAGCAGTCCAAGACCGGTGGCCGCAACAACCACGGACGCAAGACCAGCCGTCACCGAGGTGGGGGGCACAAACGCCGCTACCGGGTGATCGACTTCCGTCGCAACAAAGACGGTGTTGACGCGACGGTGGCCTCGATCGAATACGACCCCAATCGCAACTGCCGGATCGCCTT
The DNA here is from genome assembly GCA_024638805.1 of Acidimicrobiales bacterium. Classification (GTDB taxonomy): domain Bacteria; phylum Actinomycetota; class Acidimicrobiia; order Acidimicrobiales; family SZUA-35; genus JABDIY01. The sequence goes on along the minus strand of JAHEJO010000020.1, from coordinate 24,299 downwards.
GCTGCACTATCACGACGGCGAGAAGCGGTACATCCTCGCACCCAAAGGCCTCAACGTCGGCGACAAGATCCGCAGCGGATCGGGCAGCGACATCCGACCCGGGAATGCGATGCCGATGCGCTTCATTCCCGTCGGTACGGTGGTGCACAACGTGGAACTCAAACCGGGCGGAGGCGCCAAGTTGGCTCGCTCGGCGGGTACCAGCGTGCAACTCGTGGCCAAGGAAGGCGACACCGCCACTCTGCGTCTGCCGTCCACCGAGATGCGGCGCGTTGCCATCGACTCCGTCGCCACCGTCGGCGAGGTCGGCAACTCCGAACACGAACTCGTCAAGGTCGGCAAGGCGGGTCGGAACCGCTGGAACGGTCGCCGTCCCCAGACCCGCGGTGTTGCGATGAACCCCGTCGATCACCCACACGGTGGCGGCGAGGGCAAGACCTCCGGAGGTCGTCACCCGGTTTCGCCGTGGGGCCAAGCCGAGGGCAGGACCCGCAGGAAGGGCAAGGAGTCAGATGATCAGATCATCCGCCGCCGGCGGACCCGTGGCGGACGGAGGTAGGCCATGCCACGTAGTTTGAAGAAGGGTGCGTTCATCGACGATCACCTGTTGAAGAAGATCGACGCTCTGAACGACAAGAACGAAAAGCGCGTCATCAAGACCTGGTCTCGACGATCGACGATCATCCCCGACATGGTCGGTCACACGATCGCGGTTCACGACGGCCGCAAGCATGTACCGGTCTACATCACCGAATCCATGGTGGGACACAAGCTTGGAGAGTTCTCACCGAGTCGCACCTTCAGATTCCACGCGGGCCAGGAAAAGACGGGTCGACGATGACGATCGCCCCGACTCACGATCGTCCGTATGCGCGTTCCACGGTCAAGTTCGTACGCATGTCCGCCTCCAAGGTGCGGGTGGTGCTCGACCTGATCCGAGGTGACCACGTCGTCGACGCGATCGAGACCCTGGCCCTCAGTGAGCGCAAGGCATCCCACGACATCGCCAAGGCGCTTCGCTCGGCGGTGGCGAACGCCAACCACAACGAGGAAATACCGACCGAGGAGCTCTACGTCTCAGCCTGCTACGCCGACGAAGGGCCCACACTGAAGCGGTTCCGCCCCCGAGCGCGTGGTCGGGCCGGTCGGGTCAAGAAGCGCACCTGCCACATCACGGTGGAGGTCGCCCGGATGACCGACGAGGAGATAGCCCACCGTTCGGCTCGCCTCGAAGCCAAAGGCGCCACCTCGACCCCGCGCGCCGACCGCGCTCGACGGGTTGCACGGTCCAAGAAACCCGATGACGCCGATCAGGTGGTCGACGACGCAGCCGCCGCTCCGTCGGATGCCGGTTCGTCCCGAGACTCCCACGACGCCATCGAATCACAACCGGAATCGCAAGAGGTTCCAGGCGAAATACCGGAGCCGGAGCACGGCGACGCCACCGCGGCCGAGGCAGCCGACGAGTCCGAAGCCACTTCGGCGACGGCGGACTCCGACGACGACGGTGAGGTGAATGCGGTCGATGAATCGCCGTTCGGCGACGGATCGCACGCCCTCATCGACGGTGACCCGGCGGTCATGCCGGAGGGCTTCGAGATCAAAGGCAACGCCAGCTCCAAGCTGTACCACGTGCCCGGCAGCACGTTCTACAAGCGGACCAAGGCCGAGGTCTGGTTCGCCAACGAGGAGGCCGCTGAGGCAGCCGGTTTCCAGAAACCGGCATCGCAACGGGAGGCCGACGAATGAGCATCTTGACGCCGAGCACGATCGTTGGCTCGTCGAGCCCGCTCGCCAGAATCGAACGGAGGGCCTGATGGGTCAGAAGGTCAACCCCTACGGTTTCCGCCTGGGGATCACAACCGATTGGAAGTCTCGCTGGATCGCTGACCGCGACCAGTACCGGGACTACCTCATCGAGGATCGGAACATCAGGCGCTACCTGATGACCGAGCTGCCCAATGCTGCGATCAGCCGGATCGAAGTGGAGCGCACGCGGGACAAGCTCCAGATCGATGTTCACACCGCTCGCCCCGGCATCGTCATCGGCAGGAAAGGCTCCGAAGCCGACCGTCTGCGACAGGGCCTTTCGAAGCTGACCGGGAACCCCAGGGTCAAGCTCAACATCATCGAGATCAAGTCCGCCGAGCTCGATGCCGCCCTCATCGCTCAGGGCGTTGCCGATCAGCTGGCCGGACGGATGGCGTTCAGGCGGGCGATGAAACGCGCCGTGCAACAGGCGATGAAAGCCGGTGCCAAAGGGATCCGCATCCAGTGCTCGGGCCGCCTCGGCGGTGCCGAGATGAGCAGGACCGAGTGGTACCGCGAAGGCCGGGTCCCGTTGCACACCCTGCGGGCCGATGTGGACTTCGGACTGCGGGAGGCTCACACCACCTACGGCAGGATCGGCGTCAAGGTCTGGCTCTACAAGGGTGACATCCTCCCCTACAAGTCGTCGACCGCGGACAAGGCGGCCAAGGAGGCCGCCATGGCCACCGGTACGACCGCCGGAGCCGCCGAGACCCCGAGGAAAGTGGTTTCGTCCCGTCGCCGACCGGCCAAACCCGACGAGCCCGAGCCGACCACCGAGCCGGCACCGTTGGTTCGTGAAGCGGACCCGGAGTTCGAGCGGCTGCTGGCCGAGGAAGAGGCGATCGAAGCGTCGCTCAAGGACAAGAACCAGGATCTCTCGTTCCGACCAGGGGATGGTGACTGACATGCTGATGCCCAAGAAGGTGGCCCACCGCAAACACCATCGCGGAAGGACGCGGGGAACAGCCAAGGGTTCGACCTCGGTGAGTTTCGGCGAATACGGTATTCAGGTCCTCGAACCGGGCTGGATCACCAGTCGACAGATCGAGGCGGCCCGTATCGCGATGACCCGTCACGTGAAGCGTGGCGGCAAGGTGTGGATCAACGTGTTCCCCGACAAGCCTGTCACCGCCAAACCGGCGGAAACCCGCATGGGTTCGGGTAAGGGCAACCCCGAACACTGGGTGGCTGTGGTCAAACCGGGCCGGGTCATTTTCGAACTCTCCTACCCGGACGAGGTCATCGCCCACGGCGCCCTGAACCGTGCGATCCAGAAACTGCCGGTGAAGGCCAGGATCGTGACCCGAGGGGACGGCTTCGATGGCTGAACTCGTTACCGAGCAGTCCGACGCCGAGCTGCGCGAACTCCTCGCCAATGCCAAGAAGGAGTTGTTCAACCTGCGCTTCCAGTTGGCCACCGGACAGCTCGCCAACACCGCCCGCATCGGGGAGGTCCGCAGGGACGTCGCCCGGATTCGCACCGAGCAGCGTCGTCGAGAACTCGCTCAGACAGGAGCCAATGATGGCTGACCAATCCGAACGCAACACCCGCAAGGTCCGGGAAGGCGTCGTGTATTCGAACAAGATGGACAAGACCGCCGTGGTGGAGGTCACCCGCCGGTCGCGCCATCCGCAGTACTCCAAGACCGTGCAGCACCGGGCCCGCTACTTCGTCCACGACGAGGAAAACACGCTGAACGTCGGCGACATCGTCCGGATCAGTGAGACCCGGCCGTTGAGCAAGAACAAGCGCTGGCGTCTCGTCGACATTCTGGAGCGTGCTCGATGATCCAACAGGAATCCCGACTCCGCGTTGCCGACAACTCCGGTGCGCGTGAAGTCCTGTGCATCAAGGTGCTGGGTGGTTCCAAGCGCCGCTATGCCGGTATCGGCGACATCTTCGTCGCCACGGTGAAGGACGCCATCCCAGGCGCCCAAGTGAAGAAGGGCGACGTCGTGAAATGCGTCGTCGTCCGCACCAAGAAAGAACGTCGACGTCCCGACGGCAGCTATATCCGGTTCGACGAGAACGCTGCGGTCCTCATCAACGATCAGCAGCAACCACGGGGTACCCGCATCTTCGGCCCGGTCGGTCGAGAGCTGCGCGACAAGCGGTTCATGCGCATCGTGTCGCTGGCGCCGGAGGTGATCTGATGAAGATCCGCAAGGGTGACAAGGTCCGCGTGCTGTCCGGCAAGGACAGAGGTCGGGAAGGTGTGGTCACCGCCGCATTCCCCGAGCGCAGCAAGGTCATCGTCAAGGGCATGAACGTCGCCAAACGGCACACGAAGCCACGTTCTCAAGAAGACCCCGGCGGCATCATCGACAAGGAAATGCCGATGGACGTGTCCAACGTGGCCGTGCTCAGCCCCAAGGACGACAAACCCACGCGTGTCGGGTACAAGGTGAACGACGACGGCACCAAGATCAGGGTCTGTCGCCGAACCGGTGCCGAGATCAAAGAAGGAGACGTCTGATGAGCGCTGTCGAGTTGACCGTGCCCCGGATGAAGGCCAACTACAACAATGAGATCCGTCAGCGACTGTTGACCGAACTCGGTCTGCCGAACACCATGATGGTCCCCCGGATCGAGAAGATCGTGGTGAACATGGGGGTTGGCGAAGCTCTCCAGAACTCCAAGAATCTCGAGAACGCAACCAAGGACCTCGCCGTCATCACCGGGCAGAAGCCGGTCGTCACCAAGGCGAAGAAGTCGCTGGCCAGCTTCAAACTCCGGCAGGGGAACTCCATCGGTGCCAAGGTGACCTTGCGCGGCGACCGCATGTGGGAATTCTTCGACCGCCTCGTCACACTCGCCATACCCCGCATCCGTGACTTTCGTGGGCTCAACCCCCGGTCATTCGATGGCAGGGGCAACTACACCTTCGGTCTCACCGAACAGCTGATGTTTCCCGAAATCGACTACGACACCGTCGACGTGACCCGGGGCATGGACATCACGATCGTGACGACCGCTACCACCAACGAACATGGCAAGGCGTTGCTCGACGCCTTCAGTTTCCCGTTCCGACGCGAAGGGCAGACCCAGTAATGGCCAAGAAAGCACTGATCGAAAAGCAACAGAGGAAACCGAAGTTCAAGGTGCGGGCCTACACCCGCTGCAAGAACTGTGGCCGGCCCAAGTCCGTGTACCGCCGCTTCGGTCTGTGCCGAGTGTGTCTGCGAGAGATGGCTCACAACGGGGAGATCCCCGGCGTGACCAAGGCCAGCTGGTGAGGAGGACTCCGACAGAATGACAATGACAGATCCAATCGCCGACATGCTCACCCGCATCCGCAACGCCAACATCGCCATGCACGACGAGGTCTCGATGCCGGGTTCCAAACTCAAGGAATCATTGGCCGCACTCTTGTACAAGGAGGGCTATATCGGTTCCTACGCGACCGCCGACAACACCGACGGTCCCGGCAAAACGTTGACGATCAACATGAAGTATTCACCTGAGCGGGCTCGGGTCATCTCTGGCCTCACACGGGTCTCGAAGCCGGGTCTGAGGGTCTACACCTCCTCCACCGAGATCCCCCGTGTCTATGGGGGCCTGGGTGTGGCCGTACTTTCCACCAACAAAGGGCTCGTCACCGATCGGGAGGCCCGCCGGGCCAAGGTCGGCGGCGAAGTCCTCTGTTACGTCTGGTAGGAGTGCTGTATGTCCCGTATCGGCAAAGCCCCCATCGACGTCCCCAGCGGTGTCGACGTCCAGATCTCGGGTAGGAACATCGAGGTGAAAGGGTCCAAAGGGACTCTCAGCCACGTGCTGCCCGACGTCATCAGCGCCTCGATCGACGAAAACACGTTGACGATCGACCGGGCCAACGACGAGCGCCACAGCCGCGCACTCCACGGGCTGTCCCGCTCACTGGTCAACAACATGGTCATCGGTGTCAGCCAGGGCTTCAAGAAGGAACTGAAGATCGTCGGCGTCGGCTACCGGGCGCAGGCCAAGGGTCCGTCGAAGCTGGAGATGTCCCTCGGATTCAGCCACACGATCACCGTCGAAGCCCCCGACGGCATCAGCTTCGACGTGCCGGAGAACACGACGATCATCGTGAACGGGATCGACAAACAGGCGGTCGGCCAGACCGCGGCGGAGATTCGCAGCCTCCGCAAGCCCGAGCCCTACAAGGGCAAAGGCGTCATGTATGCCGGCGAGCGGATCATCCGCAAGGCCGGAAAGGCAGGCAAGTAATGGGAACGGCAACCAAGACGGCGCTGAAGAAGAAGCGCCAGTTCCGCGTCCGCAAGAAGGTTGTGGGCACCGCCGAGCGGCCCCGCCTTGCGGTCTACCGATCCAACAAACACATCAGTGTCCAGGTGATCGACGATTCCGCCGGGACCACCCTCGTGGCGGCGTCCACATACGAATCCGATCTCCGGCAGGGCTCGGGGACCGTTGCCGGGGCCGCCGCCGTCGGTAGCGTCGTGGGACAACGAGCCAAAGCAGCCGGGGTGAACTCGGTGGTGTTCGATCGTGGTGGTAATCGCTACATGGGGCGCGTCGCTGCGCTCGCTGAAGCTGCTCGAGAAGCAGGACTGGAGTTCTAGGCAAATGGCACAGACTGAACAACGCTCCGACCGTGGCGACGGCCGCGAGTCGCGGGTCATCACGATCAATCGTGTCGCAAAGGTCGTCAAAGGCGGACGCAGGTTTGCCTTCACCGCCCTCGTGGTGCTCGGTGACCAGAACGGCCGGGTCGGTCTCGGATACGGGAAAGCCAAGGAGGTCCCTCTGGCCATCCAGAAGGGCACCGAAGAAGCCCGGAGACTCCAGTTCGCCGTGCCGATGGCAGGCGGCACGATCACCCATCCGGTGATCGGCACACAGGGCGCCGGCCGGGTCCTCCTCAAACCGGCCGCTCCCGGCACGGGCGTCATCGCCGGCGGGGCTGCTCGGGCGATCCTCGAAGAAGCGGGCATTCGTGACGTGTTGTGCAAGAGCCTCGGCTCGGCCAATCAGATCAACGTGGCTCGCGCCACCATCAATGCGCTCCAAAGCCTGAAACGGCCTGATGAGATCGGACGGCTGCGCGGCCTCGGGCCCGAGGAATTCACGCCCAAGGGAATGCTCGACGCGTACAACGAGACCGAGCGCGAGCGCGGCCGCACCGTTGCCGAGGGTGCGTCGTGAGCCGGGTGAAGGTCACACAGGTTCGGTCCGCCATCGGTTCCAAGCCCAAACAGCGCGGTTCGCTGCGGGCGTTGGGGCTCGGTCGGATCGGAAAGTCGAACACGCTCGACGACAGTCCCGTCACCCGGGGCATGATCGCCCGGGTGCCCCACCTCGTTCAGGTCGAAGAGGCCAAGTAGGTACATGATGAAAGTCCACGATTTGAAGCCCGCCGAGGGCTCGACCCAGACCAAAAAGCGCAAGGGCCGCGGTATCGCCGGCAGAAGCGGCAAGACCGCCGGCCGCGGCCACAAAGGACAGAAGGCTCGCGGCACGGTTCCGGCACGCTTCGAAGGTGGTCAGCTGCCTCTCCAGGTTCGACTGCCGAAACTGCGCGGCTTCAAGAATCCCTTCCGGGTCGAGTACCAGGGGATCAACCTCGACACGATCGTCGAGCACAAACTCACCGATGTAAGCCCTGAAACCCTCACCGAAGCCGGTTTGCTCCACAAGGGTGCGCTCGTCAAGATCCTCGGTCGAGGCGGCACCAGAGCGTCGCTCACCGTGAAAGCTCATGCGTTCTCCAAGAGCGCCGAGGAGGCGATCACCAACGCCGGGGGCTCGATCGAGAAGCTGCCGCTGCCATTCAGCGTTCGCCCGCCTTCGAGCGGCAATCAGCACATGAATCGCTGAGACCTCCTCCCCCGACCGGTTCTCCATCCACTAGGTTGTCGCTGTGCTCGCCACGATTCGCAATATCCTCCAGACACACGAGCTACGGAACAAGATCCTTTTCACGTTGTTCATCGTCGGCGTGTACCGGCTCGGAGCGCAGATTCCGGCGCCGGGAGTCGACCTCGACCAGCTCCAGCTGCTTCGGGACAACTCCGACAACACCTCGGGGGGGATCTTCGGCTATTTGAACCTGCTCTCCGGCGGCGGGATCGCAAGTCTGAGCTTCTTCAGCCTCGGCATCCTGCCCTACATCACCGCCAGCATCATCATGCAGATCCTCACCGTCGCCATCCCCAAACTCGAAGAATGGCAGAGCCAGGGCGCGATCGGTCAACGAAAGATCACGCAGTGGACCCGTTATGTGGCGGTCGTCCTGGCGTTGGTTCAGAGCACCGGCATCGTCTTCCTCGTCAACCGCAACCCCGAACAGTTCTTCGGTACCGGTTCCGGTGTCAACATCTTCCCGAACGGGGGAGCCGGACGGATCATGCTGGCGGTGGTCTGTATCACCGTCGGAACCGCCGTGGTCATGTGGATGGGTGAACTGATCACCCAAAAGGGCATCGGCAACGGCATGTCCGTGATCATCTTCGCGTCGGTAGTGGCCGCACTCCCGGCCCTCAGCGTGCAGCTGTGGGAACGGGGCAAGAACTCCAGCATCACCGAATACGGCGTCATGATCGTCGCGCTGGCGCTGTTGACGCTGTTGATCGTCGGGATCGTTTTCGTCGAGCAGGGTCAGCGACGAATCCCGGTCAACTTCCCCAAGCGGCAGGTCGGCCGGCGGGTAATGGGCGGCAGCAACACCTACATACCGCTGAAGGTGAACCAGGCGGGCGTGATCCCGGTCATCTTCGCGTCGTCGCTGTTGCAGCTGCCGACCTTGTTGGTCAACGTGCTGCCGACCACCGGCGATCCGGCCAACCCCAACTGGGGCGACCAGATCCGAAACTTCATCTCGAACAACCTCTACGACCCGACCAATCTCGGATACATCCTCGTCTTCGGGCTCTTGATCATCGGTTTCTCCTATTTCTACAATTCGATCGCGTTCGACCCGATCCGCCGCGCCGACGAACTCAAGAAACAGGGCGGCTTCATCCCGGGTATCCGCCCCGGCTCCCAAACCGAGGCCCATCTCGCCAAGATCCTGAACCGGATCACGCTGCCGGGCGCTGTCTTCCTCGGGTTGGTCGCTCTCATCCCATCCGCCATCCTGGCCTTCTATCTCGGCGGCGCCGGCGCTGTCGGCCTGATCGGCTTCTCCGGTGTCTCCATCCTGATCGGCGTGGGTGTCTCCCTGGAGCTGCTCAAGCAGATCGACAGTCAGCTCATGCAACGCAACTACGAAGGGTTCCTCAAGTGACGGTTCGTCTGGTCATCTTCGGTCGACAGGGTGCCGGCAAGGGGACGCAGTGCCTGAACATCGTCAACACGTACGGCGTCGCCCACATCTCCACGGGCGACATGCTGCGCGCCGCTGTGAAAGCCGGAACCGAGATGGGGCGTCGGGCCAAGGCGGTCATGGACGCCGGTGAGTTGGTCGGCGACGAGATCATCAATGGCATCGTGGCCGAGCGGCTCGCCGAGCCCGACGCCGCAGGACCCGGCTTCGTACTCGACGGGTTCCCTCGCACCCGCCCCCAGGCCGAGGCACTCCTCGAGATCCTCGGGAACGATCGATTGGATGCGGTCATCAACCTCGATGTTCCACTGGAGGAGGTCACCGCCCGGATGAAGGGACGAGGGCGCGCCGACGACACCGACGAGGCCATTGCCCGTCGCCTCGCGCTCTACGAAGAGGAGACCTTTCCGGTGCTCGAGTTCTTCGCCGAAAAGGGCTTACTCGTCACCGTCGACGGGCTGGGCACCGAAGAAGAGGTCTCCTCCCGACTCATCGCCGCCGTCAACGATCACCTGCCCTAGCAGACCACACAGATCGGCGGGATGATCGGCGAACCGTCGCCAGCCAAGTGCCAGGATGGTCACCGTGCGCTCCCACTGGTTCATCGTCGTGGTTGTCACGCTGGTTCTTGCGGCCGGTGTGACCCCGGCCGGCGCCGCCGATGTTCCCTCAGAGTCAGAACAGCTCGTTAGTGCCGCATACGAGGGTCTCCTCGGTCGATCTCCCGAGCCGGCCGGCCTCGCGTACTGGTCGGGTCTGATCGACCAGGGGGCCCGGCCCGGTGATGCGGTCAAACACATCGGTGATGCACAAGAGCGTCGTCGTTTCGTCGTCACTCGGGTCTACGAGCGGGTCCTGGACCGCTCACCCGACCCGGCCGGCCTCGCCTACTGGTCAGAGGGCATCATCGATCGTCTCACGGTTGCCGAATTGACTCTGCAAGTGTTGAGCTCAGAGGAGTTCTTCCTCCGCAACGGCGCATCGAATTCCGGCTACGTCACCGGACTGTACGCCAAGACCCTCGATCGCGTGCCCGACCGGGCAGGCTTGGACTACTGGGTCGGACGTCTCGACGATGGTGCCGGCAGGCTGGCCGTCGCCCGCCAGTTCACCCGGTCCGCGGAACGACTACTCCAACCGGATCTCTCGGTCGAATCGTCGATTCCCAGCACTGGGGGATCGGGTCCGGTGGATCGGATCCGCGTGGATCTCGATCGGCGATTCGATCCGGATACGTCGGCGGTGATCGTGTCGATCGATGGTCGGCGCGTGCCGGGACGAGTTGGCGCCGATCCTCTCGACGACACCGTCGTGGTCTTCGAGGCCGACGGCAGAACCGAGGCCGAAACCGGTTCCAAAGTAATCGTGACCGTGTTTGCCGCCACCGCCGGTCCGCTCGTCGAGTCCGTCGATTTCAGCTACCGGTACGCACCCGGCTCGACCGGTGCCGATCCCACGGGCGAGTTGATCGTGGCTTTCTACGGGCATCCGCGCACACCCCTGCTCGGCGTGGCCGGTGAAGGGACCCCCGACCAAGCGCTCCAAGCTCTCCTCCTCCAAGCCGACCCGTATCGAAGCACCGGCCGTCCCATCGTTCCGGCGTTCGAGATGATCGCCACACTGGTCACCGCCACGCCGGGAGAGGACCGGCTGTACAGAACTCGGGCGACCGACGTTGAGCTGCGCAGCTACCTCGACATCATCCGATCGGTCGACGGACGGCTGATCCTCGACATCCAACCCGGTCGTGCCGACGTCGAATCCGAGGCCAGAGCCTACGAGCAGCTACTGGTCGAACCCGACGTCGGCCTGGCCCTCGACCCGGAGTGGGTCGTCGGCCCCACACAGACCCCCCGCGGTCGCATCGGCACGCTCGATGCGTCAGCGATCAACCGCGTGGCGTCCTACCTGTCCGACCTCGTGGCCGCCAACGACCTCCCCCCGAAAATACTCATCATCCATCGATTCAAGGCCGAGATGGTGACCAATGCCGCCCTCATCGAAAGCCCTCCCGGTGTGAGAATCCTGTTCCAAGCTGACGGCGAAGGCGGACCCGCGGCCAAGGTGGCCGACTACGACAACCTGCTCCCCGATCGGTTCGAAAAGGGGATCAAGATCTTCTATGACGAGGACTCGCCCACGATGACGCCGGACCAGTTGCTGGCCAGAACCAATCCCGACCCGACCTACATCAGCTATCAGTGACATTGTCCTCACTGCGACATTGTCCTCACTCCTACGGCGCTGCCGCTTCCTCGTCGTTCGGCTCGCTTCGCTCGAACAAAGCTGGGCGCCCTCTGAGCTGCCCGCCTCTGGCGGTCAGCCTCACGAGGATGACATTGTCCTCACTGCGACATTGTCCTCACTCCTCGGCTGGGCCTCGTCGTTCGGCTCGCTTCGCTCGAACAAGGCTGGGCGCGGTGCGAGCTGCCGCCTCTGGCGGTCAGGCTGAGACCTAGACGACGGTCGCGCCGAGAAGACTTCCAAGTCCGTAGGTGACCGCGCATGCGACAGCTGCCAGCAGGACCTGCCGGCCGGCGGTGAAGATCTTCGATCGTTCGGTGAATGTTGCGAGAGCAACCCCCACAGCAGCGGCAGCGATCAGGCCGAGCACCACGGACCAGATCGCGCCAGCGTTGCCCTCGGTGAAGAACCACGGAATGAGGGGTATCGACGCTCCGACCGCAAACGCGAGGAACGAGCTGACCGCAGCTGCGATCGGGTTTCCGACCTCCTGCGGATCGACCCCCAACTCTTCGCGGGCGTGCACCTCGAGCGCCACCTCGGGGTCGGCCATAACGGCGGTTGCCATCTCCTTGGCCTGTTCGGGCGCCATCCCCCGGCTCTCGTAGAGCTGGGCCAGTTCGCGGGTCTCGGCCCAGGGGTTCTTGGCCAAGGAATCCCGCTCGAGTCGAAGCTCCCTTTCGATCAATTCGGACTGTGCCTTCATGGACACGTATTCGCCCGCCGCCATCGAAGCCGCGCCGGCGAGCAGACCGCTGACACCGGCGATGAGAACACTGCTGCCGGCCTCGGCCGCAGCGGCGACCCCCAGGATCAGAGCCACGTTGCTCACCAGACCGTCGCTGATGCCGAAAACGGCGGCCCGCTCGGCCCCTCCCTGCACGTCACGGTGCACGTGCACCATGTGGCTGTGCTCATGTGCCATGCTCCGAGGCTACTGTCGGCCCGGCCGAATTGAGATCGAGCGGGAACAGCCTTGCCAGGGCGTCCAACGCCGATCGCCGGGGCGGTGAACCGGCCACCCTGGTGGCCGCCGTTGCCCTGCCCGGCGACCCTCCGCACAATCTTTGCGGCGAGGCGCGCAATGGTGTAGGGGCGGGTTAGCATGGTCGGTCGGTCTCGCTGTCAGGAGGAGCGTTCTGTCCAAGGATGATGCAATAGTTCTCGAGGGCACCGTGGTGGAGTCCCTGCCCAATGCAATGTTCCGGGTCGAACTCGACAACGGCCACAAGGTTCTTGGTCACATCTCGGGGAAAATGCGTCGGCACTACATCCGGATCCTCCCCGGTGACAAGGTGCAGGTAGAACTCACCCCGTACGACCTGAGCCGTGGGCGAATCACCTACAGGTACAAGTAACGAACCCCACCGACATCATCGCCGCCGTCCTCACCGACGGTGCAGTGGCAGCCCGCAGGAGAAGGTCAGGCCATGAAGGTCAAAGCAAGCGTCAAGAAAATCTGTGACAACTGCAAAGTAATCAAGAGAAACGGTCGGGTCAGGGTGCTGTGCACCAACCCCCGCCACAAGCAGAGGCAAGGCTAGAACATGGCTCGCATCGCCGGCGTAGACATCCCGCGGGAGAAGCGGGTCGATATCGCGCTCACCTACGTGTTCGGCGTCGGCCGTTCCACCGCTGACAGGGTCATCGAGGCCACGGGCGTCAACCCTGCGACCCGGGTCAAAGACCTCACCGAAGCCGAGATCCTGAACATCCGTTCCTGGATCGATGCCAACACGAGAACAGAGGGCGACCTGCGACGCGAGGTCAGCCAGGACATCAAACGCAAAATGGAGATCGGCTGCTATCAGGGCCTGCGTCACAGGCGTGGGCTTCCCGTCCGTGGGCAGCGCACCCAGACCAATGCCCGCACACGCAAGGGACCCAAGCGCACCGTCGCTGGAAAGAAGAAGGCGAAATAATGGCTAAGCCGGCTAAGGGAGGGCGCAAGCCCCGCCGCAGGGAACGCAAGAACATCACCCACGGGATGGCGCACATCTCGTCGAGTTTCAACAACACGATCATCGCCATCTCCGATCAGGAGGGCAATGTTCTGTCGTGGGCATCCTCGGGCAATGTCGGGTTCAAAGGTTCACGCAAATCGACCCCCTACGCCGCCCAGATGGCCGCCGAAGCTGCAGCTCGCCGGGCGATGGAACACGGGGTTCGCAAGGTCGACGTACAGGTCAAGGGACCCGGGTCGGGTCGCGAGACCGCCATCCGCTCTATCCAGAACACCGGTATCGAAGTCACCGGTATCAAGGACGTCACGCCAGTTCCGCACAACGGCTGCCGCCCTCCGAAGCGGCGCCGGGTCTGAGGGAGTCAACCAGAACATGAGTCGCTACACCGGCCCTCGGGCCCGAGTCTCACGCCGCCTCGGCACCAACATCTTCGGCACACGGGGTGAGGCGCTCGCCCTGGAGAAGCGCCCCTATCCACCCGGGGTGCACGGACGCACCCGTCGCCGCCCGAACGCCAACTCCGAGTACCTGGTCCAGCTGCAGGAGAAGCAAAAAGCCCGCTTCACCTACGGGCTCACCGAGAAGCAGTTCCGCACAATCTACGAGGAGGCGAACCGCCGCCCCGGCGTCACCGGCCAGAACATGCTTCGGTATCTCGAGTTGCGGCTCGACAACGTGATGTATCGAGCCGGCATCTGTGCAACCCGCCCTCAGGCTCGCCAGTTCGTGAGCCATGGTCACGTCACCGTCAACGGCAAGCATGTGAACGTTCCGTCCTATCGCGTCCGTGCCGGCGATCTGATCGAAGTCAAGCAGGGGTCGCGGGACAACGCCATCCTCCAGTGGAATGTCGACGTCCTCGATCGCAGGCCGCCCGCCTGGCTCGAGAAGGGCGACCACGCTCACGCGGTCAAGGTCTACTCCGAACCTCTGCGCGAGCAGATCGACCTCCCGATCCGCGAACAGCTCATCGTCGAGCTCTACAGCAAATAGCCTTTCTCACGTGCCCTCCCCGAGTGGGCGTCACGTCCCTCGTCACCAGCCTTCCACCAACCTCACAAAGGACAGCGACCTCGATGCTCATCATCCAGCGTCCCACCGTTGAACAACTCGACGCCGGCGAAAGCAACACCGGCCGGTTCGCCATCAGCCCTCTCGAGCCAGGGTTCGGCCACACGCTCGGTAACTCACTTCGTCGCACGCTTCTCTCGTCCATTCCGGGCGCCGCTGTCACGAGCGTCCGCTTTGATGCGGCCCTGCACGAATTCGACACGATCGAGGGAGTCGTCGAAGACGTCACCGACGTCATCCTGAACATCAAGGACATCGTGCTCACCAGCGAGGCCGAGGACCCGATCAGCCTTCGCCTCGATGCCAAGGGTCCCGGTGACGTCATCGCCGGCGACATCTCCTGTCCTCCCGAGGTCGAGATTCTCAACACCGATGCCCACCTCGCCAAGCTGGACAGCAAGGGCCGATTGGCGATGGACCTGACGGTCGAGAAAGGGCGCGGGTGGGAAAGCAGCACGAGAACTGGTGCATCGACCACGATCGGTGTGATTCCCGTCGATGCGATCTACTCGCCGGTTCGCCGAGTGTCGATCAACGTCGAGGCAACCCGCGTGGAGATGAGCACCGACTACGACCGCTTGATCCTCGAGATCGAGACCGACGGTTCCATGTCGCCGCGTGACACGCTCGCCTCGGCTGGAGCGACCCTGCGCACCCTGGTCCAGTTGGTCGAGGAGATGAGCGAAGAACCCGAGGGTCTCACCCTTGGTGAGGCGCCCATGGCGGCGGCTGGTTCACCCGACCTGGATCTTCCCATCGAGGATCTGGAGCTCTCCGAGCGGCCCCGAAACTGCCTCAAACGAGCTCAGGTCAACAGCGTCGGAGAACTGCTCACCAAATCCGAGGACGATCTGCTCGCCATCACCAACTTCGGTCAGAAATCCCTCGATGAGGTGATCGAGAAGCTCGAGGAACGCAACCTGTCGCTGCGCACCGGCCGTCTCTAGGCCGGATCGACCCGTAGAAAGAGAACCGCTCTCCCATGCCCGGTACACCACGCAAGACCCGTCGCTTCGGCGGCTCAGCTCAACATCAGAAACTGATGATGGCCAACCTCGTGGCTTCGCTCATCGCCGCCGAGGGGATCGTCACAACCGAAGCCAAGGCCAAAGCGGTACGACCGGTGGCCGAGCGCCTCATCACCAAGTCCAAGACCAAGGATCTGCACAAGTTCCGCCAGGTCCTGAGCTACCTCGGTGACGTCGAGATGACCACCAAGATGTTCGACGAGATCGGTCCCCGCTACGCCGACCGCCCTGGCGGCTACACACGGATCATCAAGCTGGGACCGCGTCAAGGCGACAACGCCCCGATGGCCAAGATCGAACTCGTCTGACACTCACTCCGAACACTCTGCAAGATCGACGTCTCAGTAGAGGACGTCCCAGAGCGTGAGTCCGTGCGGGGGAGCCGGAGACGGGACGCGGTTGCGATCCTTGGCGGCAAGGACCGTCTCCAGATCCCCGGCCCGGCGCCTGTTCAAACCGACGGCGACAGCGAACCCGACGATACTCCGCACCATTTGATGGCAGAACGCCGAGCCGCCGATCTCGAATCGCAGCCGCCGGCGACCGTCCTCGTCTACGCATTCGGACCAGTTGGCGAAATCGACCCGTCGCACGAGCGATACCGGCTCGACGCCGGTTCCAACCTTGGGCCGCCGGCAGAACGATGAGAAATCGTGTTCGCCGATGAGAGGACCGCAGGTGAGCGACATAGCCGGGAGATCCAGCCGATCCTGGACCCACCATTCGGCGTGGGCGGTCAGCGGGAGGGGGTGTTGATGGTTCAGGACCGTGTAGCGGTAGACCCTTCCGGTGGCGGAGAATCGCGCGTGGAATTCGGGACCTACGAACCGGATGTCGGTAGCGACGATCTCGGGCCCCAGGCGCGAGTTGATACTCTTGACGAGGCGGCGGGGATCGAAAGCGGTGTCGGTGTCGAAGCTGAGGACCTGCGCCCGAGCGTGTACACCAGCGTCGGTCCGCCCCGCCATGTGGATCTCCTCGATCGGTCCGAGAACCGCTTCGACCACTGGCTGCAACTCGCCGATCACGGTTCGCACCCCGGGGTTCGGGGCCAATCCACGAAAACCTCCACCGTCGTATGCGATCATGAGCCGGACCCGCTGTGCCACAGCGACCGAGGATAGGTTGCGCCGCTGGCAGTGTCGGAGCGTAGTCCAGCACGAAAATATGCCCGTATGTGACGGGCCGGGCACGGAACCCCGTGGCCAGGGGGCTACGATGACAGGTCGGCTCTGAGGCTCGGCCGAGCCCGGACATGAGGAACCAAGCATGAAGATCGCTCAGCAGGTCAAGACCTACTCCCCCAAGGCTTCGGAGATCCAGCGAGACTGGTGGATCGTCGACGCCGACGGCATGACGGTTGGACGGATGGCGACCGAGGTGGCCAGGATCCTGCGCGGCAAACACAAACCAACCTTCACCCCCCACATGGACACAGGCGATCATGTCGTGATCGTGAACGCCGGCAAGGTCCGGATGACCTCGGACAAGGCCGAGCGCCAACTCCTGCACCGCCATTCCGGTTACCCCGGTGGTCTCAGGACCCGCACCTATCGAGAATCGCTCGACCGCGAACCTGCTGACACGCTGCGGGCGTCGATCACCGGGATGTTGCCGAAGAACCGCCTCGGACGCCAGATGGCCACCAAGTTGAAGGTGTATTCGGGGCCCGAGCATCCCCACGCCGCCCAGTCCCCCAAACCCCTCGAGATTCCCGGAGCCACCCGGGAGCTCGGCACCCGCTGAGGATTCACACGACCATGACCATCACCATCGCCACCGGCCGCCGGAAGCAGGCGATTGCCCGTGTTCGTCTCGAGCCGGGAACCGGCCAGGTCACGGCCAATGGACGCGCCTTCGACGACTACTTCCCCTCCGCGGTCCATCGGACTTCGATCACCGAACCGTTGCGGGTGACCGGAAACGAAGACGCTTACGACATCGAGGTCAACCTCCACGGCGGCGGTCTGTCCGGCCAAGCCGGTGCATTCCGGTTGGGTATTGCCCGTGCGCTCGTCGAGATCGACCCCGAAAGCCGGCCCGGTGTCAAGCACGCAGGACTGCTGACCCGGGATCCGCGGAAGAAGGAATCCAAGAAATACGGGCTCAAGAAGGCTCGTAAGGCTCCCCAGTACTCCAAGCGTTAGGGGTTTTGGGGTATGCCAAGCCCTCGCTTCGGCACGGACGGGGTTCGAGGCCTCGCCAACCACGATCTCACCCCCGAGGTTGCGACCGCGCTGGCTCGCGGCATCAGCCTGACGATGTTGCCGAATCGGGTCGTCATCGGCGGTGACACGAGGGCGTCGGGACCGATGCTCGAGGCGGCGCTGGTCGCTGGGTTCACCGCCTGCGGGGCGGACGTGTTGCTCCTCGGTGTTGTTCCCACCCCGGCGGTGGCGGCGGCGGTGGCAGCGGCCGATTCAGCGACGGTGGGCATCATGATCTCGGCCAGCCACAACCCCTTCGACGACAACGGCATCAAAGTGTTCGGTCCGGGTGGCCGCAAGCTCAGCGACGCAGACGAGGCCGACATCGAGTCCGCCTACGTGGCGTTTCTCGGGCGCCGCCCGTCCGACCCGTCACCGGCGACCCCCGACGGGCCCATCGCGGTGGGGACGGCGGTCTCGGTGCCCAGCCCGATCGATCATCTTTCCCTATTGAGCCAGGCGGTCGATGCGGATCTGAGCTCGTTGCACGTGGTGCTCGATTGTGCAAACGGGGCAGCATCACCGTGGGCCGAGGCGGTCTACGCCACCCATTGCGGACGCGTCGATCTGATCGGTGCCAGCCCCAACGGTGTCAACATCAACGATGGCGTCGGCTCCACCTACCCCGATGTGCTCGGTGCCGCCGTCACCGATGCCAAAGCCGATGTGGGATTGGCCTTCGACGGAGATGCCGATCGGTTGATCGCCGTCGACCACACCGGTTCGGTGGTCGACGGCGACCACATCCTGGGGCTTCTCGCCCTCGATCGCAAGAGTCGTGACCGGCTGGACCACGACACCGTGGTCGTGACCCAGATGAGTAACCTCGGTTTCCTGCAGGCGATGGAACGAGCCGGGATCCATGTGATCGTGACCGCCATCGGTGACCGGTATGTGCTCGAGGTGATGCACAAGGGGGGTTATGTGCTCGGCGGGGAGCAGAGCGGCCATGTGATCTGCGCCGATCTCGCCACGACCGGCGACGGCATGTTGGCCGGACTGCAACTCCTGGGAGTCATCAGTCGGGCGGGACGCCCGCTGTCCCAACTGGCCGCCGAATGCATGACGCAATACCCGCAGATCCTCCGGAATCTCCGCATGCAGGAACCACACCCCGAACTTCTTGATCGACTTGCGCCTCTCGTGGAGGCGATCGAGGCCGATATGGGAGACCAAGGCCGAGTTCTCGTGCGACTCTCGGGGACTGAGCCGCTTCTGCGGGTCATGGTCGAACACGCCCAACAATCGTCGGCGGACAACGCCGCCGAAAGACTCATCAACGCTGCCATATCCTTCACCGCTTGAGAATTCCTGAGGTGGTGGAGGGGGATCCGGCAGCCCGAACGTCAAAGCGAGACTGCAGATGTGCGGAATCATTGCGATCCTACGACGGCGGACCAGCCGGCCGGTCCCGTCCACCGATGAGATCCGCGCCGCGCTGAGCCAGGCCAAGGCCCAACTCGGCGATCCGGCGAAGGCCGGGCTGGCCTATGCGGCAATCAACGAAATGCTCAAAGGCGAAGCCGGTCTCACTGCCCTGTTGTCCGATGAGTCGCTCCCCGAGGCCGTCATGGCCGGCGTTGCCGCCGGCCAGGCCGAGATCGCCGAACTGGAACGGCGGATCGAGACCGGGGACGACGACGACCTCGAACTGCTCAACCAGGGTGTCAGCGAGCTTCGGGATGCCCTGTGGGCGATCGAACGGGACCGCCTCCGCACCGCACGGGAGGTGGCGGCTCTTGCCGGTCCGGACCCTGCCGGGGCGACGGTCGCCTCGTACCTCAGCATCCAGCAGGCGCTGAGCGCTCTCGATCGTCTGGAGGTTCGTGGACGGGACTCCGCCGGACTCCACATCCTCGTCCGCAATCACCAACTCGATCTGGATGACCCGGACATCGCGTCGGCACTCGCCGCTCGTCGGGACGGGTCACCGCTCTTCACCCACACCGCCGTTCGCTCACCGGATGGGCTGCTCAGCTTCGTTTACAAGGCGGCGGCCGAGATCGGCGAACTGGGCGACAACACCGCCGCCATGCGCGAGGCGATCCGGAACGATCGACTTCTCTCGCTGGCGCTCTCCGATGATCGATCCGAAGCCACGGTTCTCGGCCACACACGGTGGGCCAGTGTCGGCATCATCTCCGAGCCGAACGCCCACCCGGTCAACAGCGAAGAAATCGCTGGGGAGCGCGGTCCATATGTCACCGCAGTCCTGAACGGCGACGTGGACAACTTCGCCGACATCATCGCGTCGGAGTCCCTCGAGATACCCGCTGAGATCACCACCGACGCCAAGGTCATTCCCACGACCATACGTCGGGGGCTTGCGGCCGGTCGACACCTGGACGAGGCGGTCCGGGCCAGCGTCGCCCAATTCGAGGGTTCCGTGGCGATCGGGATCAGCACCTCCGCAGCTCCGGCGGACCTGCATCTGTGTCTTCGTGGTTCGGGCCAGGGCGTGTTCATCGGTCGCACCGAGGACACCTTCGTCGTTGCCTCCGAGCCCTATGGCGTGGTCGAGGACGCAACGTCGTACTTGCGCATGGACGGTGAGACACCGTCTGATCCGGACAACCCCACCGGGTCACAGGGCCAGATCATCCGGCTCAGCGGCGTCCTTGCCGGCGATACAGAGGGCGTCAGCAGGGTCAGCTACGACGGCGCCCCGCTTCCGATCGAGTCCGAGGAGTGGGTATCGCCAGAGGTGACCACAAGAGATATCGACCGCGGCGACGCTCCCCACTTCCTGTTGAAGGAGATCATCGAATCGCCGGAGTCGTTCCGCAAGACAATCAGGGGTCGTCTGCGCGAGACCACCGATGGACTCGAGGTCCAGCTGGCGACCGAGTCGCTCAACCCCGGCCTGATCGCTGAGCTGCAATCCGGCCGTTTTCGCCGGGTGTTCGTGATCGGCCAAGGAACCGCCGCGGTCGCGGGCATGGCTGTCGCCGGCGCGTTCTCGTGGTCGCTGGCCGGCACGGGCATTCCGGTCCTGTCGACCACCGCCACCGAACTCTCCGGGTTCGGGGTCGGTGCTGACATGAGCGACGCCCTGATCGTGGCGATCAGTCAGAGCGGAACGACGACCGACACCAACCGCACGGTCGACATTCTCAGGGCCCGCGGCGCCCGAGTCCTCGCCATCGTCAACCGGCGGGGAAGCGACCTCGTCGACAAGAGCGACGGTGTCCTCTTCACTTCCGATGGCCGGGATGTCGAGATGAGCGTTGCGTCCACCAAGGCGTTCTACGCCCAGATCGCCGCTGGGTTCCTACTGGCCCTGGCGGTCAGCGATCATGTCCCCGGCACCTCGCTGGCTGCTGACGAGCGACAGGCCCTGCTCTCTGCGCTTCGTGATCTCCCCCAGGCCATGAAGGCGGTCATCGCCAAGCGCGAGGAGATCGCTCTGGCGGCTCGCCGCCATGTGCTGAGCCGTCGATATTGGGCGATGGTCGGAAACGGACCGAATCATGTGGCCGCACAAGAGGTTCGGATCAAGCTCAGCGAACTCTGCTACAAGTCCATCGCCTGCGATGTCACCGAAGACAAGAAACACATCGATCTGTCCTCTGAACCCCTGATCTTCGTGTGCGCAGCTGGGCTGCAGGGGTCCAACGCCGATGATGTGGCCAAGGAGGTGGCGATCTTTCGTGCCCATCAGGCTGCGCCGATCGTTGTTGCGACCGAGGGTGAGAACCGTTTCAAGGCCGCTCTCGAAGTCATCGCCGTACCCGATACCCACACACAACTGGCCTTCGTCCTGTCGACGATGGCGGGCCATTTGTTCGGCTACGAGGCGGCCCTCGCGATCGATGCGTCCGCCTTCCCACTCCGCCGCGCCCGTGGACTGATCGAAACCTTCGTCAATCCCAGCGGGTATGACTGGTTCGATCGGTTCGGCCGTCAACTCGAGCCGTTCGCTCAACAGTTCTTCGACCTGCTGCGGACCAACCAGTACAACGGTCACCTCGAGGCATCCACCGCCGTCAAGGTCGCCTCGCTCCTTCGGTTCGCGCTCGGGCATTCTCGATTCGAGGACTATCAGCTCGAGTTCGGCAAGGTGGGCACGCCCGGTGTGATCGTCGATGATCTGGCCGTCGCCCTGACCGAAGGAATCGAGGAGCTGACCCGCCCGGTCGATGCCATCAAGCACCAGGCCAAGACCGTGACGGTCGGAATCAGCCGCAGCGACGAGACTCTGCTGCAGAGCGAACTCGTCAAAGCGGTCCTCGCCACCGGCTGTCCCCGCGATCGGCTCACCTACCGGGTGCTGCGGACCCTGTCCGCTCTCAACCCCGCAATCGACAGCGTCATCGGCCACACCCGCTACCGGGTGGAAGGGGATCCGGAATACCAGGCGACACTCCAGGTCATCGACAAGGCGGGCATTGCGGCAGGACTGGTCAGCCGTGTCGAGCGCGATCCGGTCATGCGGGGTAACAAACACCGGGTCGCGGCCGAACGGGCCGTCCTGGTCACCGTCGGGTCCGATGGCCGAGTGGTCCTGATTGTTCCCGAAGTGAAGGACTCCGAAACGACCGGTCTCACGCTGTGCCACCTCAAACTGACCGACGCACTCGGATCATCGGTGGCGCGTGGGGTGATCCAAGGCTACCGAAATCGCTACCAGCAACTGGTCGATGTGGTCACCGAACGAGAACCGGTATTCCGCGATGACCTCCTGGCCGACGTGCCGGTGGTCGACCT
The DNA here is from genome assembly GCA_024638805.1 of Acidimicrobiales bacterium. Lineage (GTDB taxonomy): Bacteria > Actinomycetota > Acidimicrobiia > Acidimicrobiales > SZUA-35 > JABDIY01. Next base: position 2,001 of record JAHEJO010000020.1, on the reverse strand, counting down.
GCTCACCGCTCCGATCTCCGATGTCGCCCAACGCTGGACCTGACAGGCCCGATACACCTGGTTGTAGCGTTCGAGGCCATGGGCGGATCCGTGATCGTGTTCGACGGTGTCTGCAACCTGTGCAACGCCGGTGTCGATTTCATCATCCGGCGTGATCGGGGCGCCCGGTTCACCTTTGCGTCGAACCAGAGTCGGGCCGGTCAAGAGCTGCTGACCAGGGCCGGACTCGATCCGCTCGATGCCGACACGATCGTGTTGTTCGAGGATGGGCGGATCTGGCTACGATCCTCGGCCGTGTTGCGTATCGCTCGGCAGCTCGGTTTGCCCTGGAAGTTGGCGTATCACCTGCGGTTCATACCGACAATCGCCCGTGACGCCGTCTACAGACTGGTTGCCGGCAGCCGCTACAGGGTGTTCGGGAAAAGAGACACCTGCCGCCTTCCCTCTGCGGCCGAGCGCTCACGTTTTCTCGGTTGAGCAGTTGCGACTGAGCGCGGAGATGCACGGTGATCGATGTGGTCGACCGCCTATCTTGAGAGGTGTGATGTCCGGACCGGTTCGAGATGCGCTCGTCGTGGTCGGGTCCGCGTTCCCGAGCGAGTCGTCCCTCATGGACTCCTTGGCGGCCGACGCTGCGATGGCCCGTGCCGCTGGCGGCGAGGTACGCCAGGCGCTCCACCGATTGATCGAGCTGACCTCGTCAGGTCAGCTCGGTGACCGGCGTCCCGTCGAGATCTTCGATCTGCTCGTCGGTGCGAACTGGCTTGAATGGGAGATTCCACAAGTGCGAGCTGTCACCGGCTGGGCTCACGCATGGTGGCGAACCGTCCTGTTCGACTTCCCCGGTGAACAGCGGGCTGCGGACCGTCTCGGGGAACTGGTCCATCTCGGCCTACCGATCGGAGGGTGGCTGAGCGTCTGGCTCGATGAACTCGACGGCCCGGCGGCGCTGCACCTCGCCGACTTTGTCATCGACGGCTCGTCCCATCCGGCCTGGAGCGACCGGACCGATGAGCTCGGCCAACTCGAGGCCTGGACCCGGTCCGAACCGGTCATCGTGGGACTCACGACGATCGGTGGTGTCCATCTCCCGCCCGGCGTCCTGGGCAAGGTCTTGGACCGAATCGTCGTCACACCGGGTTTGGCTTAGCGGATGCAGCCGGTCATCACGTCGGCCCAGATGCATGCGATCGATGCGGCCGCCCCCGAACCGGTCGAGGTGCTCATCCAGCGCGCCGGATGGGCGGTCGCACGAAATGCGCTGGCGATGCTCGGCCGTTCGTATGGGACCCGGGTCACCGTCCTCCACGGGAGTGGGAACAACGGCGCCGACGGTTTGGCCGCTGCCGCCGTCCTGCGCCGGCGGGGAGTTCGGGTGGTGACGGTGCGGATCACACGGGACGGGTGGGTCGGCCGCGCCGACCCTGACTCCCAGCTGATCATCGATGCCGGGTTTGGCACCGGATTCAGCGGTGATCTCATCCGTCCGGCGGTTCCGGACGCGGTGCCCGTCCTCGCCGTCGACGTCCCCAGCGGACTTCACGGCGACAGCGGTGTCGCATCCCCGGCTACGTTGCGAGCCGATAGAACCGTCACCTTCGGTGCTGCCAAACCCGGGCACTACATGAACGACGGCCCCCGGCTGTGCGGCGAACTCGTCGTGGCCGACATCGGCCTCGACTGTTCCCGAGCTTGCATCCATCGGATGGAGTCGAGCGACCTCGCCCGCTGGCCCCGACGCAGCGGCGACACCCACAAGTGGGAGGCGGCTGTATGGCTCGTCGGCGGCTCGACCGGTATGACGGGATCGATCTCGCTCGCCGCTGCGGCAGCATTTCGGGCCGGCGCCGGCTACGTCACGATCTCGATCCCGGGCGCCGAAGCCGCGTCCGCCACGCCGATCGAAGCCGTCGTCGTACCGGTCGGGGAGGCGGGTCGGACCGGCCGGCATCGAGCGCTCGTGGTCGGCCCCGGGCTGCGCGACCCGGCCGTCGCCGGCGC
>JAHEJO010000141.1 GCA_024638805.1 Acidimicrobiales bacterium | reverse complement strand
GGTACCTTCCGGCCTGGGTGGTGGGCATCCTCCAGGGAACGCAGGGCATCTGGACCGTGATCCTCGGCTACGTGTTCCTCAAGGGCGACGAGAAGATCGACCCTCCGCTCCTGATCGGCATTGGCCTCGTCGTCGCCGGTGTGGTCCTGATCGCCCTCCAGTGATCCGCTTCTTGTGTCGCTTGACCACCTATGCGGTGGTCAAGCGACACAAGAACGGTGGGACTCGATCCAGTCGGCGACGATGGTGAAGGTGCGTTGTGAGACCGGATGGTTGGGGACGACGCTCGCCCAGGCGTGGAACATGTCCTCCTCGATGTACAGGGTCGCATCCACCCCGGCCTCCCAGGCTCGGTCGACGAAGCGGGTGGAGTCGTCCAAGATGATCTCCCTGCCTCCGGCGACGACCAGCATCGGTGGCAGCCCTTTCAGATCGGCATACAACGGTGATGCCCACGGCGCGGCCGGGTCGGTGTCGTCGCCCAAGTAGTGCAGCGCAGGTTGGGCGTCCACGATGGGCAGGTAGTCGGTCGCCGCATTCGACCAGATGGTCGAACCCGTGAGGGCGAGGTCGAGCCAGGCCGAGAGCAGCACTGCCGCTCCAGGGAGCGGGAGTCCCTCGTCCCGGAGCCGCACCAGCAGCGCGGCAGCCAGGTTGCCTCCGGCGGAGTCGCCCGTGACCACTATCCGTTCGGGCTCGATGCCACGGTCGAGCAGTCCGAGATACACCTTGGTCACGTCCACCAGCGCAGCCGGGAAGGCATGGCGCGGCGAGAGCCGGTAGTCGACCGAGAAGGCATCGGCTCGGGCGGCAGTCGCCAAGTGGGAGATGAACGGCCGCTCCATCCCCGGACTGCCGATGACGAAGCCACCCCCGTGGACGTAGAGCAGGACCGGCCTGGCCGGCAGCGGCGGCAGTCGCAGCCACTCGCCGTCGACGCCGTTCACCGTGTCGGGTGCCACCGTGATCAGGCCACGCAGCTTGCGCGGGACCGGGGCCTCGATGTGGAGATCAGCCCACCGTTCGGGGCGGCCAATCCGGGCTCCGGTCTCGAGCAGTGCACGGAGCGTCTCCCGCCTGAACTCGAGTCCCCAGGTCCAGCCGGGAACCAACGGGCCCTGGCTCAGTCGACGACCGATCACGATCACAACAGCGGCCAGAACCGCAGCGAGCAGGCGGAGCGAGATCCACAACGAGCGCATCCTCTGATCCTCATCCGCCACCGAACTCGGCGCCAGAGCCAGTGGGCCCGGCTTCCGGGTTCGAGTGGCCTCCGCCGGGGACGGCGCGATCAGGCCACGCCGACGGTGTCCAATCGCACCACTTCGCCCCGCTCCGGCACGACCGTACTGAGCCCGAACTCCTCATGCAGCGCATCGGCAAGCGCACGGGAGGCGACCGGCTCGCCATGCTGGACGTAGACGGTGCGCGGGAGCGGCGACGAGCCCGTCACCCAGTCGATCAGTTCGCTCTGGTCGGCGTGGGTCGACAGCCCGATCTGACTGACCTGCGCATGCACCTGGTGGTATCCACCGAGCATCTTGATGCTTCGTTCCCCGCTCACCAACCGGTCGCCTCGGGTCCCCGGCGCCTGGAACCCGACCAGGATCACCGCATTGCGCTCGTCACCGATTCGATGCACCAGGTGGTGGATGACACGGCCGCCGGTCGCCATCCCGGACGCCGAGATGATGATCATGGGCCCATCACGATCGTTGAGCGCTTTCGACTCGTCCACGGAGCGAATCGTTCTGAGCCGGAGTGAGCCGAAGAGGCGCCGTCCGTGCACCTCTGGGCGCAACTCGGGCGAACCTGCAGTCGCCGCATCCTGATACACGTCCAGCGCACGGCTCGCCATTGGGCTGTCGAGAAACACCGGGACGTCGGGAAGACGTCCTTCCGCCACGAGACGATCGAGGTGATGGAGCACCACCTCGGTTCGGTCGACGGCGAATGCAGGGATGAGCGCGACCCCGTCCTGGTCGAGAGCCGACCGCACCGCCTCCTCCAGCTCCGACTCGTGATCCGTCTCGTGGTGTTCCTCGTCTCCGTAGGTCGATTCGGTGACCACGATGTCGGCTTGCCCGATGTCGGCGGGCGGCAGCAACAGAGGATGAGTCGGTCTCCCGAGGTCCCCGCTCAGCACACAACGGACAGTTGGTCCGTTCATGTCGATCGCTATCCAGGCAGCACCGAGGATGTGCCCTGCAGCGGCGAACGTTGCGGTGATGTCTTCGGCGACATCGATCGACGTGTCGAACTCAACCGTCTGGAACAGCAGATTGCATCGTTCGGCGTCGTCCCGTGTGTACAGCGGCAGCGCCGGGTCGTGCTTGGAGTATCCGTGCCGGTTGGCGTGAGAAGCCTGTTCCTCGTGGAGCTTGGCGCTGTCGGCGAGGATGATCTCCGCCAGCCGGCGAGTGCCTTCGGTGCAGAACACCGGTCCACGGAATCCCAGTCGCACCAACCGGGGCAGGTAGCCACAGTGATCCAGGTGGGCGTGCGTGAGCAGAACGGCGTCGATGGACTCGGGCTCGACCGGAAATGGTTCCCAGTTCAGCTGCCGCAGCTCCTTCCTTCCCTGAAACATGCCGCAGTCGACGAGGATCCGCTCATCGCCGGTGTCGAGCAGCGTGCGACTTCCCGTGACCGTTCCGGCGGCGCCCAAGAATCTCAGTGTTGGCGAATGCCGGTCACCCATCTGATGCCTCTCGTCGCTTTCCCGATTGTCGGTCGGCGCCGGAGCGGGCCCCATTGCCGGAAGTCACGATCTCAGCTCCCGCGTCGGTCGCTTCCCGGCTGCGACCAGGAAGCGGCCGCCGAGCGGTCGCCTTGGCCATTCAACGACTCAACGCGGCGGCGAGCTGCTGTGGCAATGCGGGATCGGCGGGGGGCGTGAAGCTGACGAGGACGTGGTCGGCGCCGGCCTCCTCGTAGATCCGAATTCGGTCCACCGACTCTGCGAGATCACCCGAGTAGCGGAACTGGACCGACACTTCGATCTCGCCGCGATCACGGCCGATCTTCTCGCACTCGACGTCGAGCAGGGCGAGTCGGTCTGCGAACAGGTCCAGGTCCCAGGTGAAGTCCGGGAAGTTCCACTGATCGGCCCACTTGGCCGCCAGCGGAATCGTCTTCTTCGGCCCGGTCCCGCCGATCACGAACGGCGGCCGCGGCTTCTGCACCGGCTTCGGCTCGAACTGCGCCTCGGTGATCGTCCGATGCTTCCCTTCGAAGGTGAACACCTCTTCGGTGAACAGCCCGTGGAGGATGGCAAACGTCTCGTCCAGGAGTTCGAATCGCTCTCGTAGCGGAGGCAGGTCGATGCCGAATGCCGTGTGCTCACCCTCGTGCCAGCCGGTCCCGACGCCGATCTCGAGCCGTCCGTTCGACATCTGGTCGAGTGTTGCGGCCTGCTTGGCGAGGATCACCGGGTGGCGGAAGGTGTTGGCGCTGACCATCGTGCCGAACCGGATCCGGTCGGTGATTGCCGCCAGCCCGCCGAACAACGTCCAGGCGTCCATGATCGGCAGATGTGCCGGCGACTTCGGGGGATACAGGTGGTCGTTCAGCCACACCATGTCCCAGAAGCCGCCGCGGTCGGCCTCGATCCAGGCCTCCCGCAGCTGCTCCCAGGTTGCCTCCTGGGCCCAGACCTTGAACGAAAGTCTCATGGTGCTCCGTTTGGAATGCGCCGGCGCGTCGCTCCGGTTGCGCCGCGCCGACGCTCCGTTCTGTTGTCAGGCGCTCTCGTAGAGCCGGGTCAAGACGAACTCGCGATGCCCGAGGACCTCAGCGGCGGTGAGCCGACCGCTGGCGGTCGCAAGCGTCATCTCGATGAGGGCGTCGCCGGCATCGTCCATCGTCATCTCCTTGCGGAGCAGGCCCGAGATGTCGCTGTCGATGTGTTCGCCCATCGTGCGCACCGTGCGCGGGTTCGCGCAGGTCTTGATCACCGGCAGGATCGGATGTCCCACGACGTTGCCCTGGCCCGTCGTGAACATGTGCACCGTGAATCCGGCAGCTGCGCACAGCGTGACCATCTCGGCCGCGGCTGACGACGAGTCCATGAACCACAGCCCGGGACCGGTCGGCTCCTCGGCCTTGTCGAGCACTCCGTCCACCGGTGCGGTCCTGCCGATCTTCTGGATGTTGCCCAGGGCCTTCTCCTCGATCGTGGTGAGCCCGCCCGCGATGTTGCCTTTCGTCGGCTGGGAGTCGGACAGGTCACTGGTCTTGTGGGCCTCGACCACGTCCTGGTAGCGGTCGAACATGAACTGGAACTTCTCACGGATCTCGGGCGTCTTGCAGCGTGCGGCCACGAGATGCTCGCCACCGGTCAGCTCGGTGGTCTCACCGAACACCATCGTGACGTCGTGGGGGTGGAGCTTGTCGAACATGTTCCCCACGGCCGGATTCGACGCCAGCCCCGACGTGGTGTCGGACTCTCCGCACTTCGTGGAGACCCAGAGATCGCTGATCGGGCGCTCTTCACGTTGCAGGGTCGACGCCCAGTGCACGAATTCCTTCGCCTTTGCCGAGGCGCGCTTGATCGTGTCGTGGTCGCCGTGTTGTTCGATCCCGAAGCCGGCGACGGGCTTGCCGGTGGCGGCGATGCCATCGACGACGTGCTGAGTCCATTGCTCCTCGATACCGACGACCACGACCGCAGCCACGTTCGGGTTCGAGCCGGTACCGATGAGCGTACGGAAGTGGAGCTCGAGGTCGGCGCCGAACTGCAGCCGACCGTAGGGATGGGGGATGGCGATGGTCCCCTTGATGTTGTTCTCGACCGCCTGAATGGCGGCGTTCGAGATGTCGTCGACCGAGAGGATGAGGACGTGGTTGCGGACTCCGATACGCCCGTTTTCACGGACGTATCCCATGAATGTTGCGCTGGAGAGATCGAGTGACACTGAATGGCCTCCTGATGGTGTGGGGTTGTGCTCGGGTCGGGGTGCGTCGTGTGGACCTGCCGTCACCAACGCTTGGTCTTGACGTTGTGCACGTGGACGTGCTCGCCGATCGAGATCGGCGCGACGACCCGCCCGATGTCGGTCCCGTACTTGATGACGGTGTCGTCCTCGGCGAGGTCGGTGATCGCCAGCTTGTGTCCGATCGGGATGTCATCCTTGGCCTGGATCTGGATGTCCTTCTGTTGATCCATGATCCAGCCTTCGAGGGAGTCCCCGGCGGTGATTCCCTCGACCACGATCACCCCGACCGAATCGTTCTCGTCATGCACGATGAAGTGAATCATTTGCTTCCTTTCATTGGTTGGGCGTGTGTCCTTGCCGAGTCTCGGGATGGAGGTGGCGATCGAGGTATGCGATCACGTAGGCAATCGCCTCGCGTTGGACGTCGTTGACCTCGTACTCCCCGTCTTCGCCCCGGATGGGATAGATGTAGCCGTGGAGGTCGTGGTCGTAGGAGACCCATTCGACGTCTTTCCCGGCTTCTTCGAGCAGCTCGTAGTTGAGCCGGAAGATGCCCTGGAGCTCGTCGGTCTCCCGGCCCATCACCAGGATCGGGGTCTGGATCCCCGAGATCCGCTGCGTGGCGATGTCGTGGTCGATTCGGCGACGCACCTTCTCCGTGTCGGTCATCATCATCGACTCGATGTCACGCAGCCCCGTCTCTTCCTTGACATGAGCAGTCTCGTCAGGAGTGAGCCACAGATACTCGTGGCTGGCCGGTTCACTGGCGACGCCAACTGCGGCCCCGTGGTATTCCGATGTGATCTTCATCACCATCTCGCCGCCGTGGCTCATCCCGACCAGGCCGACCCGGTCGCCGTCGACCCAGTCGAGGGCCTTGACGAACTCGATGATGGCGATCTCGTCCTCGTACTCGAGCGGTGAGCGGTTGAAGAGCTCGCGGCCTTGGCGCATGTCGCGCACCAGCGGCCCGCCGTTGTTGTAGCCGAGCTCGACCTCGGTCCGATAGCGAATCCAGGCCGCGGCGTAGCCGGCTTCGACAAGACGATCGATGATGTATCCCCGGTTCTTGAAGGCGTTCCGGATCCATCCCATCGCCTCGCCGCCGTTCCCTGAGGCCAACAGCACGATCGGGAATGGTCCGTCTCCATCGGGTTTGCGAACGCCGATCGGCGCGTACAGGCCGTCCCAGGTCTCGACGTACATGAGGAGCACCTCTTGGCCGTCGACGGCTCCAGGCAGGATCAGTCGCTCTGGATCTATGTTCATCGTGTACTCCCTCTCTTCATACCATTTCCATGATCTCTGAAGGGTCGCGCCCGAGGTCCTCGAGCAGGACGATCGCAGCATTGCGCCCCGGGGCGCCGGTGATCGAGCCACCGGGGTGCGTGGTTCCGCCGGTCTGATAGAGGCCCTCGATCGGCATCCGGTGTTGCGCCCAGCCGGGCGCCGGGCGATGTGCACCCGTGAAGGTGATCCCTCTGTCACCGCCGTGGGGTGCACCATGGACCATGTGGCGGTTGTTGCGTTCGATGTCGAGCGGTGACTTCACCAGGCGACCGATGATCTTGTCGTCGGTCAGGTTGGGGGCGAAGCGTCGCAGGTATGTCAGCTGTCGGTCGACATGCGCGTCCTTGATCTCGTCCCAGCGTTCCGGACCGCCACCCGGGTCGTAGGCGTTGAACGTGACCATCTTCACCGTGTGGGTGCCTTCAGGGCTCCGGCTGGGGTCGGCGAGTGTCGGTGTGGCGACCAGCAGGAAGGGCTCGGTTTCGGTGAAGTGACCGTCCGAAACCATACGAGCGTTGCGAACCTGGTCGTCGATCCATCCTGCGACACCGGCCGATACCGACGATCGGGAGCCGTCGTGAGTGGTGAATGCCGGTGCCTCGGTGGTAGCGAAGTAGGCAGCGAAGAAGGGAACGCCCACGTGGTAGGTGTCGACGCCATAGGTGAATCCCTCGCCCCAGGCCTCGGCGGGCGCCATGTCCACGAGGTGCTTCACGTGGATGGTGGAGACGACGGCGTGTCGGGCCCGGTACTCGTCACCGGCCTCGGTGCGGATGCCGACGCAGCGTCCGCCCTCGAGGATCAGTTCGGAGACCACGCGATTGCAGTCGATGGTCGCTCCATGATCGGTGAGGTAGCCGACGAGGGCGTCGATCAACTTGCCGGAACCGCCGGCGGGGATCGACCAGCTCCGGGCCTGCCGGCCGCCGATGATCTGGTATGCCAGGAGCCCGGTCCCGGCCCCGTCGATGGGGACGGCGGTCTGCGACGCCATCCATCCCATGAAGGCCCTGATGTGTGATTCCTCGAATTCGTGCAAGATGACGTCGCGGGCGCTCATCATGGCCCTGCGCCGCCAGATGTCACCGCGGGGGTGGTCGCTGAGCAGCTCTTCGGTCGTTGGGCCGTATCCGACCGGCCGGAAGCGCCCTTGCCCGACGAGAGCCTTCACTTCGTCCCATTCCTCGAGCAGCCTGGCGTACGTGGCACCGTCCCGGTTCGAGAAGCGAGAGATCTCCTGGAATGTCTTCTCACGGTCGAGCCACATCGTCAGGGCCTCACCGTCGGGGAACGCAACCACCTCGACCGGGTCCGGGTCGATGTACGACAGTCCGTATCGTTGGACCAGCCCGAGTTCGTCGAGGCGGATCAACGGGTTGACCTGGATCAGTGTGTGGCCGGTCGAGCATGTGTCGACCCACATGTCGTCCATCAACATCTCTTCGGTGGTGGCCCCACCGCCCGGGATGGGGCGTGCGTCCACGATCGCGCACTCGTACCCGGCGGCTGTGAGATAGGCGGCAGTGATCAGGCTGTTGTGCCCTGCGCCTGCGATGACGATGTCTGCGGTGGTGGTC
>JAHEJO010000140.1 GCA_024638805.1 Acidimicrobiales bacterium | reverse complement strand
GATCGGCCTTTTACCGCCTACCCGCCAGCGAGGGCAGCAGCGATCTCGCCGGCGAGACGGGCGTTGGATCCGGCGAGAGCGAGATTTGCGCCGATGCTCCGACCCTCGGTGAGGCGGGCGATCTCCGCGAGGACCAACGGTGTGATCGCAGCACCCACCACATCTCGCTCGGCGGCGACCGTCAATGCGGAGAGCACCGCCTCATCCAACACCGCAGCGTCGATGGCAGCGTCGACGGGAACCGGGTTGGCCACCAGGACTCCCCCACCACCCAGTCCCCAGTGAGCACGAGCGATCGCAGCCACCTCCGCTGCGGTGTCGACCCGGTGAGGAACCGGGAGTCCCGATGACCTGGCATAGAAGGCGGGGAAGACATCGCATTGGTAGCCCAGGACCGGCACGGACCATGTCTCCAAGTACTCGAGGGTTCTGGCCAGGTCGAGGAACACTTTTGCTCCCGACGCCACCGTCACGACGGGCCGCACCGCCAGGGCTCGCAGGTCGGCGCTCACGTCCATCGTGCGGTCGACGTCGCGGTGCACCCCACCCAGACCTCCGGTGGCAAATACCTGGATCCCAGCCGTGGCGGCAAGGGAAATCGATGCCGAAACGGTCGTCGCGCCGTACCCCCAGCCCTGACCAACAGCCACGGCCAGGTCTCGTTCGGCGACCTTGCGAGCAGGGCCGCACACCCTTTCGAAACGGTCGGGCTCCACTCCGACGACCGCCGCACCGTCGATGATGGCGGTCAAGGCCGGGACGACGCCGGCGGCTCGGATCGCCGCCAGACAGTCGGTCAACGCCTCACGATTGGCCGGGGACGGGAGCCCGAGGTGAGAGAAGATCGTCGATTCGAGGGCGACGACCGGGCGGCCCCGGTCGATGGCGTCAGCGACTTCTGCGCTGAGCGCGATCACTAGGCCTTGGCCAGCTGGTTCTGGATCACCGGCGCGGAGAGGAGCCTGTCGACGAACTCGGCAGCTCCGCCGGCGAGGTCGTTGCGTTTGATGGCGTAGCCACCGATCACCTCGCCGCCCCTCCGCTCGACCACCGCCTGGAGTTTGTCGAGCGTCGTACCGGGGTCATGGGCGTAGGTGCAGTAGACAGCGGTCTTCATACCGTCGATCCGGGGAAGCTTGGCCAATCTCCAGGGCCGGCCAGGCCGCTGGCCGAACAGGAACAAGCCGTCGACCCAGGTTCCGACGATCACCAGCTCCGATTCCGACAGCCACTGGAGGTCCACCTGATCGATACGGCACGACGTTGCCTCGATTCCCGCCACTCGAAGCTCGGCGGCGATGCGGTCGCCTGCGTCTCGAGTATTGCCGGTGAGGGACTCGTGTATGACCGTTGCCTTCATGGCACCGATCGTAGCCAACAGCCGATGTTCGAGCCGAGGTCGGGCCCCGATTGGTGATGGCGAGGCCGGTTACCGTGGCGGGATGCAGATCTCGGAGTTCCAGGACCTCATGGAGGAGCTCTACGGAGCCGCCGACCGCGAGCGGGGCATTCCGGCGACCATGGCGTGGTTGTGCGAGGAGCTGGGCGAGCTGGCCCAGTCGGTTCGTAAGGGCACGCCGGAGGATCAGCGTCACGAACTGGGCGACGTACTCGCATGGCTCGCCTCGCTGGCCAACCAACTCGACATATCACTCGACGACGCCGCCCAGCGTTATGTGACCGACCCGCCGTGAGCGTCGATCGAGTTCGACGTCGACGGTGACGTGGCGCGATACGGAGCCAGGCGGGCTTGTTGCAGTGCGTAGAACGCCACCGATGCGGCCGACCCGACATTGAGCGAGTCGACGCCTTTGCTCATCGGGATCCGCACCCTGGCCGAACAGGCAGCGATGGTCTCGTCGTTCAAACCTGGTCCTTCGCTTCCCAGTACGACCGCCACCTTTGCGTCGGCGGTGAAGCTGAAGTCGCTGAAGAGGGTGTCGCCGCCCGGGGTGAGCGCCAAGGTGTGGAAACCGGCCTCGTGGATCGGTCGCAGACCTTCCGGGAACCCCTCCAAGCGAGCGTAGGGAAGCCGGTACGCCTCGCCCATGCTGACCCTGCCGGCCCGGCGGTACAGCGGGTCCGAACACGACGGATCCATGACGAAGGCGTCCACACCCAGCGCCACCCCGCATCGCAGGATCACCCCCAGATTGGTCGGGTTGTTCACCCCTTCGAGCACGAGGAGCGTTGTCGCTTCGGCCAGGACGGCCCCCGGTTCGGGGACCGGACGGCGGCGGAAACACCCGAGGAGTCCGCGGTGGAGGTGATAGCCGGTGATGTGCTGGAGCACCTGGGGGGCGGCGCCGTAGATCGGCATGCCGGAGGACTCGATCGCAGCGGGAATCGGCCTGCGGCGAGATCCGTCGACCAGGATCGACTCCAAGAGGTAGCCAGCCGAGAGTGCCCGCTGCACGACGATGTCGCCCTCACCCACGAAGACCCCGTCCATGTCACCACCCGATTCCTCCCGGAGCTGACGCAGCGTGTGGTCGCGCAGTCCCTGGAAGACATGGATCCGGGGATCTTCAGGGTCGTCGATACGAACCCAGTGATCGAACACGCTTACGCGCCGTAGCGAGGCACGTCAGGACCGACCAGCTCGGCGAACAGCTCGAGGACTTCGCCCGGCCTGGCGTGCCGGCCGGTCTGCTCTTTGGAGTACAAGAGGTGGTCGTCGACCTCTACGTCGAAGATCCCTTTGCTCCCCATCACGACACGAAGCTCGGAGATGACGTGCTGGTAATTGCTGAGGAGTTCGGCGGTCGCGCTCACGGCGTGACTCGAATAGTCTCAAGGCACGCAGTACGTGATGCTGACCTTGTAGGTCCGACTCATGGCACCGATGCTACCGGGAGCTCATCCATCCTGACCGATCGGCGACGACCTGGCGGCTCGCATCAGTGCTCCGAGGGCAGCGTGCAACTCCGACGATCCGTCGAGGCGTTGGGGAAACGGCACCCGACAGCGGCTTCGACGGCCCGGCTCGTCGACCATGGCCGCCAATCCGTATCGATCGACGCCGAGCAGAACCGCGGACCGGGCCAGCCACCTTCCGCCCAGTGAGCGCACGATCAGCAGAAGGTCGTCGTCGAGACGATCGGCGATGTCGTCGATGTCGTCGCCGTCCAGGCCGGCCAGCGGATCGGGTTCTGCACCGAAGAGGTCGACCGGCGCCAGCCAGTGCTCGGCATCATCGTCGTCGGTCCACCGCAGCCGGTCGACCGATAGACGAAACCAGCTGTAGTCCAGCGATTCGACCTGTAGACCCAAGCCGGGATGCCGGAGGATGAAACGTGGTTGGAGTTCGAGTTGCTGAAGCCCCGGGACCGGGATCAGTTCGCCTTGGAGCAGCAGCCGCCCATCAATGGACATCGCTCCGCGCCGGTCCCGGCGGGCTCGCATGGTGTGGGTTGTCAGGTTCGAGATGACGGTCACAGGTTGGCCACTGCCATCGTCGACGATCGGAACCGGTGCCACGACCGGCCGCCCATCGATGTCGACGGTCCCGAGGCTCGCGGTCGAAGCGACGGCGACGACGCTACGAGCGCGCTCGGCCAGGCTCGGTTCCAACATGACATAGCGGTATCGACCGGGCTGAGCGGTGGCCTTAGTTTCGATCACGGTGCTGAACGGCAAAGGAGGACGCACCGGCGGGTGGGTACAGTGCGGCCGTGGACTACGGCGACGAACCGGGCGAGATCATGCCCAAGAGGTGGCGGGGCCGGATCGAGGCAATCCGGGCCAGGACCGCCGGGGAAGCGCGATGACGAGGACCCCCAGCTTCTCGCTCGATCCCGACGCGGGCGGCCGCCTCGCTCAGTTGTCCGTTGGTGGCTTCGACCTGCTCTACAGCCCGAACGATCCATCGCTGTCGCCCACCTCGTGGGGAGCATTTCCGATGGTCCCCTACGCCGGGCGGATTTCCAACGGGCGCTTCGATTTCGCCGGCTCGAGCTACCGGATGCCGATCAATCACGGTCAACACGCGATTCACGGGACAACCTTCACCTCCCGGTGGATCGAGCTGGCACCCGGGCACCTCGCCATCGATCTCGACAAGCCCTGGCCATTCGGCGGTACGGTGTCCCATCGCGTCGAACTGCACCAGGACAGCGACCATTCGGGGCGGTTGTTCTGCGAGCTGTCGCTCCTGGCCGGGCACGATGCGATGCCGGCCATGGTGGGCTGGCACCCATGGTTCAACCGGAGGCTGACCGACCACGGGCCCGCAGCGGAGCTGCACTTCACCGACTTCGAGTCGATGGAGATGTACGAGCTGGACGGGGCGCAGATCCCGACCGGGCGCGTGGCGAGCCCGCCGCCGCCGGGACCGTGGGATCACCCGTTTCGTTCGGTGAAACAGCCGATCGTGATCGTCTGGCCCGGTCAGCTCGACGTGTCGCTCCGCTCGACCTGCGATCATTGGGTGATCTTCGATCGTCCTCAGCACGCCGTGTGCGTCGAGCCCCAGAGCGGTCCACCCGACATCTTCAACGGCGAGCGTTTCGACATCGAACCTCCGGTGCTGCGGCCGGGCGAAGCCCTGTTCCACTCCTTCACGATCGAGTGGAACATCCACAGATGACCGAGCCGGCGGCGCCTGTTCTGGCGGGCGACTCAACCAGCGTGGCCGGTGCCGAAGAAGAAGATCGCCATCACCACGAGGATCGCCAGCAGAAGCAGAGCCAGCCACTGCTGGTTGGGGGTCAGAAGGCCGCCCCTGCGCTTGGTTGACGAGTTCTTTGCCATCGATCCTCTCCCTGTGACCATACGGTGTCCTCGACCCAGCTGCGGCCTCCCTGTAGTTTGACACAGGCGGGTCGAGTTGATGCACGATCCTTCGGTGGTGTGACACCGGACTGCGCCGATCGTTCCACCGCAGACCTGGTGACATCGTGGTGTCCGAGCAGAACGTCAAGCCTTTCTCGATCGGCTGGCATCGGCCGGTGTACTCCTCGCCGAGTCGGCCCGTTCACTGAGGGTCAATCGACGTCACCTCGACCTCTCACCTGCGCCAGAACCGACGAACGCAGCACCCAGCCGTAGACCGGGTCCGACACCCGATCTGTTTCTGCCCGGCAGCCGAGCTCGGTCAGTCAAGGGCGGTGGCGGCCCGTTTCAGCCTCCCGCCCTCGGTCGGCAGGCCGGTCAGGAGGGCGATGGAGGCAACCGAGGCAGCGAAGCAGGCGATGATGGCGGGGCGATAGGAGTCGGCGGTGTCGATGAGCCACCCGGCCGCCGGCGGACCGAGCAGACCTCCGAGCCCGGGAGCCGTATAGAGCAGCCCGAGGATGGATCCGAGTCCGGCCACGCCCATCCGGTCGGATATGACGATCGGACTGAGCGCCACGAAGCCGCCGTAGCCGGTCCCGAGCACGATCACGAAGGCCAGCATCGCTGCGTAGGATCCGCCGGCGACCAGCCAGATCAGGAAGCTGACGGCGTGGATGGCAAAGCACAGGCGATACAGCCGGAACGATCCGATTCGGGCGACGAGGGTGCCGAACCCGACCCGCGACACGACGCTGGCACCCCCGAGCGCACCCACCAGCACCGCCGCCTTTACGGCCCCGACCCCCTGCTCCTTGGCGTACTGCCCGATGAACACGAACGGCACGAACAGCGCCAGGCCCAGCGCCAGAGCAGAGAGGTGGATGCGGCGGAAGACCGGGCTCGCCAGGGCGCCACGAAAGCGCAAGGGCTGAGGGACACCTCGGCGGGGCGGCCGGTCCACCAAGGGCACGCAGGCGAGCAGGGCGAGAGCACCCCCGACCCCGAAAATGACATAGGTGTCGCGCCATCCGTGCCGGTCGATCATCGACGCAGCCAGTGGCGACATGACCATCGTCCCGACGCCGATACCGGCGACCGCCAGGCCCACGGCCAGCGCACGGTGCCGGACGAACCAGCCGCCCACCATCGCCACCATCGGCACGTAGCCGCAGGCGGCGGCCAGGCCGACACCCGCCCCGTAGGTGAGGTACCCCAGGGTTATCCGCTGGACCCGGCTGGTGAGTAGGAGGCCGACCAGCATGGCTCCCGCCCCGATGGTCAGCACGAGGCGTGGACCGAAGCGATCCATCATCGGGCCCGTGATGAGACTGAGCCAGAAGAACGAGAACGTGGTGATACCGAAGATCACCGCAGTGGCTCCGGCATCGGAATCGAACTCGGTGCTCATCGCCTCGAAGAAGGCGCCGAAGCTGTAAGCCGTGCCGAGGGTGACCGCCGAGGAGATGAAAGCGGCAACCACCGTCAGCCAGGCCCGGGGCGAGTCGACGGTCCAACGGTCCGGCATTTCCACGACAGTAGCGATCGTCCCGGTCGGGCCAGTAACGATCAATCGGCCACCCGAGCGAATTCGCCAGCGGTGGACACCGAGGTCAAGATCATCGGCGGGTGTTGCGGCTCCGGCCACGACCACCTCGCCATGATGCGACGGGTCCTCGACGGTGACCTGCCGTCACCGGAGATCGAGGCCTCCGGCGGGACCCAAACCAGATCCGATGCCGGCGTTCGGCGCCGACGCCGCAGCAGGAGCTGACCGCCGCTGGTCGAGCGGACCGGCGGTTGGGCCGGTTCGAGTCCTACGCCTTGTTGGAGGTCATCTTCAGCGGCACGACCCACTCGTCGAACTGCTGATCGGTCACGTGACCAAGTTCGATGGCGGCGGCCCGCAACGACAAGCCCATCTTGTGCGCATGTTTGGCGATTGCAGCGGCGTTGTCGTAACCGATGTGCTTGTTCAGAGCCGTGACCTGCATCAGGTTGGAGGCGAGGTTCTCCGCGATTTTGGCGCGGTTCGGTTCGATACCGATTGCGCAGTGGTCATTGAAGGCGACGCAGCTGTCACCGATCAAACGCGCGCTTTCGATCACGTTGTGGACCATGACCGGCTTGAACACGTTGAGCTGGAAATTGCCCTGGCTGCCGGCGAAAGCAACCGTTGCATCGTTGCCGAATACCTGAGCACACACCATTGTCATGGCCTCGCACTGGGTCGGATTGACCTTGCCCGGCATGATGCTCGAGCCCGGCTCGTTCTCGGGGATGATGAGTTCCCCTATCCCGTTGCGGGGACCGCTCGCCAACCAGCGCACGTCGTTGGCCATCTTCATCAGGGCGCCACCCAAGGTGCGCAACGCAGCCGAGCAGGTGACCAGGGCGTCGTGGGCGGCGAGGGCGGCGAACTTGTTCTCTGCGGACCGGAATGGATGTCCGGTCCGTTCGGCGAGGATCCCAGCAACCCGATCGCCGAAGTCGGGGTGGGCGTTGAGCCCTGTACCGACCGCGGTACCTCCGATGGCCAGGTCCATGAGGCCGGCGGTGGACGTGCGCACACCGGCCAGAGCCTGATCGATCTGGGCGACCCACGCCCCGATCTCCTGGCCCAAGGTGATGGGTGTCGCATCCTGCAAATGGGTGCGGCCGACCTTGACGATGTCGGCGAATTCGTCGGACTTGGAGGCCAGTGTGTCACGGAGTTTCCGGACCTTGGGGAACAGTTCCCTGTCCATCTCGAGGACCGTGGCAAGATACATGGCCGTTGGAAAGGTGTCGTTGCTCGACTGCCCCCGATTGACGTGATCGTTCGGGTGCACGGGTGACTTGGATCCCATCACACCGCCGGCCAGTTCGATCGCCCGATTGGAGATGACCTCGTTGGCATTCATGTTCGATTGGGTTCCCGATCCGGTCTGGAACACGACGAGCGGGAAATGCTCATCCAGCCCCCCGGCCGCCACTTCGTCGGCGGCAGTGATCACCAGATCAGCGATGTCGGCAGGGAGCTGGTCCAGCTCCCGGTTGGCCTGGGCGGCGGCGGACTTGAGGAGACCGAGCCCTTCGATGATGGCCCTCCCCCAGA
>JAHEJO010000019.1 GCA_024638805.1 Acidimicrobiales bacterium | reverse complement strand
TCAACGTGGGAATGGAACGAATGCCGAGACCCACTGATAGAGCCTGCTCAGCTTCGGTGTCGACCTTGGCGAAGACTGCATCAGGGTGCTCGTTCGAGACCTGTTCGAAGATCGGTGCGAACGTCTTGCAGGGGCCGCACCACTCGGCCCAGAAGTCGACGAGGACGACGCCGTCGCCCTCGATGAGGGGCATGAACTCTGATTCGGTGATGTTCTTCGTTGGCATGGCGCACTTTCCTTCCGGGCGTCCATCGACGGCACCCCTTTACCCAACTCCGGCAATCGGCGTACTATTCCGAGACCTGTCCAACGCCCAGCCGGTGATTCACGCCAGGAGAACGCTGACACGATGTTGGGTGGAAACAGAGGGGGAATCTCATGGGGCTCGCCGCGGCAATCGGGTATGACAACGACCGACCAACACGGTCCAGCGACTGATGCAACGATTCGCGTCCAGCTTCGGCACCAACTTCGGACAGACCACAACGCCGGGCTGGGTGTACAACCTCAAGGCCAACCCGCACGGGTCAGTGCAGTACCGCGATCGACTCGTCGAGTTCGTGGCGCGCCCGGCGACCGAATGGCGAGTTCGAAGATGCGTTCGCGAGGGCAGTCACGGTCTACCCCGGGTACGACAAATACCGAGAGCGTGTTTCGGGGCGTGAGATTCGGGACGGGTGAGTGTGGATTCCGCGGCGCCCGGCGAGTCGTGTTCGCGGGGAGCGTGAATCTCGGGTACGTTGCCAGAACGCATCCGCACACCTATGCCCATCCGACTCAGCCAGAACGAGTGCTGTCCCGTCGAGCGCTGCTGATCGACCTCGGTGGCGCGGCCGCGGCCGCGCTCGTTCTCAGTGCATGCGCATCGGACACCGAGATCGACGACGTCCCGACAGACGACACGACCGCCGCAGGAGATGAGGACGACGATTCCACGACGGCGACCAGCGAACAGCTGCCGGACTCCGAACGGTGGCAGCGGACCGACCTCGGTTTCGTCTCGGCCTACGTGCTGGTACAAGCCGGCGCAGCCACGATCGTGGACAGCGGTCCCTCCGGCAGCGAAGGTGCCATCGCCGACACACTGGCCGCGCTCGGGTCGGGCTGGTCCGAGGTGTCGGATGTGATCCTCACCCATCGCCACGGCGACCACATCGGCAGCCTCGGTGCGGTGGCGGAGGCGGCAGCGCAGGCGGCGTTGTGGGCCGGGATCGACGACGTTGATGCGATCGGCCGGGACCTGGGCATAAGCGGTGTCGCCGATCGGGACCAGATCGCCGGCCTCACCGTCATCGCCACGCCCGGCCACACCCCGGGCCACATCTCCATCCTCGACCCGGCAGCCGGTGTGCTCGTCGCCGGCGATGCCCTCAACGGCGAGAACGGCGGCGTCACCGGGCCGAACCCGCAGTTCACTTCGGACATGGATATCGCCAACGCATCGGTCGCCGCGCTCGCCGGTTTCGACTACCAGACGATCTATTTCGGGCATGGCGAACCCGTGCGCAACCAGGGTTCGGATCTGGTCGCCCAACTTGCCGCAGCCCTCTGAGCTATCGACCTGGCGACCCGAGCCTCCTCACCGAGGTGACTACGCTCGCTTCCATCGGTCACGTTCGACCTGAGCTCGCAACGACGGCCGCCGTCCAAGGAGCCACGACACATGCCATCTCGTTTCCACGCCCGGGCACGGTTCTCACCGATCCTCCTGACGATCGCTCTGCTCGCTGCGGCCTGTGGTAGCGACGGTACGGCGGGCTCCACAACAACCACCTCCACCTCCGAGCCGACGGGCACTACCGCCGACACCACGACGACAACCGAGGCGTCCACGACGACCTCCACCACGATCACGGGCGCCGAGCCTCTGGCGATCGATCCGGCATGGGTCGCCTACGACGACGACTTCGTCGTGTGGGGTGTCGAACCCGACGACGTGCTCAACGTCCGCACCGGCCCCGGAGTGTCCAACCCGATCATCACCGCGCTCGATCCGAATCAGCAGGGCATCCGCCGCTTCGACGTGACCGAACGAGCCGGCGCCGACAGCTGGGGTGCGATCGAAGTGGCAGGCGGGGCCGGCTGGGTCAACCTGGCGTTCGTGCGGCCGGCCGGCACCCGTCCACCAACGATCGAGGGAACCATCGATCCTCGCACCGAAACGGCCGCCGACGACGTCCAGGCGCTTCTCGGCGCCGGCGAGTACGAGACCCTGTCAGGGTTCGTCGATCCGAGCCGGGGGGTTGTGATCTCGGTGTACGCATTCGTCGGTGATGACGCCCAGGTCCTGAGCCCCGAGCAGGTGGCCGACGCCGCCGACGACAACACCATGCTGCTATGGGGCTACACCGACGGTGAGGGCGCACCGATCGAGACGACGATCGCCGAACGGCTCGAAGCGATAGTCGGCGACCCGGGCCTCACCAGCACCGATGTGATCGGGTTCGACATGCGGGTGGGGTCGGGCAATTCGATCGACAATATCGCCCAGCGCTTCCCGGAGGCATCGGTGGTCGAGTACCACTTCGACGGCACATCGCTGTACGGCGACTTCGACTGGAGCAGCGTCCGGTTCGTCTTCGACACCGAGAACCCGGCGCCAACAGGCCGCCCGGCCCTGCTGGCCATCGTCCAGGACACCTGGACCATCTGAACCCGGTTGGGGGATGCGCCATCCAGCGGGATTCGTCGAGCGTCGCCTGACCGTACTCGACCGTGGCTGCGATCGTTCAGAACCGGCCCGACCCGGACCTCGCCCCGGGGCCCAGGTGTGGTCGAGCCATGTCGTCACGTCCCAGATGATGGCCCGCTAGGCTTTCGTCCGGTCGTTTCAAGGAGACCCCACGCTGTGCGTATCCACCTCTTGGGGACCCGGGGCTCACTGCCGGCACCCGGAGCCCGTTTCGTCCGCTACGGCGGCAACACATCGTGCGTGGCCATCGCCCACGACGGCGCACCACCCTCCCTGATCCTCGACGCCGGCTCGGGCCTGGCGTCAGCCACCGCTCTGCTCGAGTCCGACGCGTTCCTCGGTTCGATCCTGCTCAGCCATCTGCACTGGGACCACGTGCTGGGGCTACCGTTCTTCAGCGCCGGCGACAAAGACGACGCGCACGTCGAGCTGTATCTGCCGGCCCAGGGCGACCCCTACGAGCTGCTCGGACGGATCATGTCCCCGCCGATCTTCCCGATCGACGTGCGCGGTCTGCGCGGCAACTGGACACTGACCGGTCTCGGATCGGGCGACCACACGATCGAGGGCTTCACCGTTCTCGCCCTCGACATCCCCCACAAGGGGGGTCGGTCGTTCGGGTTCCGCATCGACGACGGTACGAGCTCGATGGCCTATCTGCCCGACCACAGCCCGACCACGATCGGCGAGGGACCCAACGGGCACGGCGAATATCACGAGGCGGCACTGCGACTCGTCACCGGCGTCGATCTGATGATCCACGATTCCCAGTACACGATGGCCGAGTTCGTGCCCCGCCGTCACTGGGGCCATTGCACCTATCACTACCCCGTCGAGCTGGCCCAGAACGCCGGGGTCAAGAGAACCCTGTTGTTCCACCACGATCCGGGCCGCACCGATGCCGACATGGACGCGCTGGCCAACGAGATCGACGACCCGTCCATCTCCTTCGCCGTCGAAGGCGACACGATCGATCTGCACGGCGGCGGATCCTGACCCACCCGGCCGACCGGAACCGTCGCTGGGATTCGGGTCTATCGTCGTCGACATGGACAACCTCGCATCGGCCGTCGAGGATGCTCACGAGCGGTACACCCGAACCCATCCCGAGAGTGCAGCGTTGGATCGACGAGCGAGGGAGGTGCTTCCAGGGGGCAACACGCGTTCGGTGTTGCACTTCGACCCGTTCCCCTTCAGGGTCGTGAGGGCCGAGGGAGCCCTTCTCACCGACGTGGACGGTCACACCTATGTGGACTTCTGCGGCAACTACACCGCTGGACTGCTCGGCCACTCACCCGTTGGCATCGAGCGGGCGATCACCGAGGTCCTTCACCACGGCTGGGCGATGGGCGCCACCCACCGGACCGAGATCGAGCTGGCCGAACTGCTGTGCGAACGATTTGCAGCGATCGAGCAGGTCCGCTTCACCAACTCCGGCACGGAGGCCAACCTGATGGCGATCGGCACGGCCCTGCACCACACAGGCCGCACCGGCGTGGGCGTATTCGATCGCGCCTACCACGGCGGTGTTCTGTCATTCGGTGACGGCGGCCTCCATCACCCGCTGAATGTCCCCCATCGTTTCGTCGCTGCGACCTTCGACGATCTCGACAGCCTCGACGACCTGTTCGCCGACGATGACCTTGGCTGTGTGCTGATCGAAACGGTCCAGGGATCAGGCGGCTGCCGCCCCGCCTCCGGTGAGTTCCTGACCGAATTGGAACTGCGGTGCCAGGACAACGGCACGATGCTGATCCTGGACGAGGTGATGACTTCCCGGCTCTCCCCGGGCGGGGCGCAGGAACTGTTCGGTCTCACTCCGGACCTGACCACCCTCGGCAAGTACATCGCTGGTGGGATGACCTTTGGTGCCTTTGGCGGCAGGCGCGCCCTCATGTCGCACTTCGACCCGGCCACCGGCGGGACCCTCACTCAGGCCGGTACGTTCAACAACAACATCGTGTCGATGACCGCCGCAGTGCACACACTGCGGCACGAACTGGAACCCGACCGGCTTCGTGCGGTCAACGAGCGAGGAGAGCGCCTCCGCGCCGCCCTCGACGACGCGTTCACCGCCGCCGAGATCCCGTTGTGGGTGACCGGCCTGGGCTCGATGCTCAACGTCCACACCGACGGTCCCGAACATCTTGAGCTGTTCTTCCACGCCATGTTGGCCGACGGGCATTATGTCGCCCGCCGCGGGTTCATCGCCCTGTCGATGGCGGTCACCGACGACCACTGCGACCAACTGATCGAATCCTCCACTACGTGGGCGCGGTCGATCCGCTGAGCCACCGATGCAGTTCGTCGATCTGCTCGGGGCTCATGCCTTTGTGACACTGCAGATCGGTGGGACCGTCGGTGACGAAGGTTCGCAGATCTGCGGGGCGACGGGCCGCCAGTTCGCCCACGGGGCACTGCTGGATTCGTATGGTGAACACAATCCAACCCGTCGACGGGAGGACGCGCAGGGTTTGCCGTTCACTGCGCAGGAACAGCTTCGAACCGCAATCGGCGGCGGGAACGACCGGATCGCCACCCGGCGGCCGCAGCGGCTGGAACAATGAGGGGTCGGGATGGATGAACCAGTTGCGGCGCAGCACCGTCCGATCACCCAGCCGGTCGAGCAAGGTGGTCACCCGGTCGGCCAGCTTCGGTGCGTATCTCGGGACGGGGGCGTGGACGTCGGTCAGCGGTCGGCCCAGCTTGTCGGCCAGCCGCCATCGTGACGGGAAGCAGAGAATCGCGGCGTCGAGCAACCATTCGTCGGTACCACGGCTCAGGAGACAGCAGTCCTCCTGCACGGACCGGCCCAACCGTTCCAGCGGCGTCGACCCGGACGCGATGCCCACCCCCGTAGACGCCACCATCGACTCCAGTTCCTCGGTAGCGGATCTGGCCCGCGACGGCTCGGCCAGCACCTCAGCACGCCGTTCCCGAAGGAGCCGGGCCCGAAGATCAAGTTCGGCGTCGAGGTGTTCATCGACAACCAGCCACCGACGTGCACCGAGCGAACGGGTGCCCATACGGGGCCAACCTTCGTCGATCCCCATGTCGAGGTCATCGATCCAGTCCACCCGGCCAGTGTGGACGCCCTCGGAGCAACCGACACATTCCCGAGCCGACCACCCTCCGCCGGTGATGTCCGTACAATTGACGACATGGCTCGTCTACGACTCGTATCCCTCATGCTCGCCGCCCTCATGCTCGCCGCCAACGCCTGCGCCAGCGACAGCGACAGCGCCACCGCCGTTTCGTCAGTGAGTACCGGCGGCATCCGCATCGTCAGCCCCGAAGACGGCGCCGAGCTGCAGGCGGACACCGACGTCGTCGTTCTCGACGTGCGCACACCCGAGGAGTTCGCCGAAGGCCATCTGGACGGTGCATTGATGATCGACTTCTACGAATCGGACTTCGCCGATCGGATCGCCGAACTCGACCCCGACGCCTCGTATCTCATCTACTGCAGGTCGGGCAACCGGAGTGGCCAGACCGGGGCGATCATGGAAACGCTGGGATTCGGCGATGTCGCCAACATCGACGGTGGCATCGTTGCGTGGAGCGACGCCGGCCTGCCGCTCACGCGATAGACGCGTCACCGGCTCGGCTCAGAGCAGGCGGCGCACGATCCGCTCCTTGAGCGAACTGTACGGCGGGTACCCCAGGCTGTGCTCCAACCGGCTGGACTTGCGGAGCACGCCCTTCAGGTTGGAGAAGGTGTCGAATCCGCTCTGACCGTGGTAGATCCCGATCCCCGAGGGACCCACGCCACCGAAGGAGAGCTCGGGTGGTGAGAAGTGGTAGAGCGTGTGGTTCACGCACGCCCCTCCCGAACTGGTCCGGTCCAGCATTCCCTGCACCAGGTCGTCATCGTCACTGAAGACGTACAGGGCGAGGGGCTTGGGTCTGGCATTGATGAACCGGATCGCCTCCTCGACATCGGCCACCGACACCACGGGCAGGATCGGACCGAAGATCTCCTCTGTCATCAGCGGCGACTCGAGGTCCGGGTCGACGACGATGGTGGGAGCCAGATATCTCGTGTCACGGTCGCTCTCGCCCCCGAAGACGACCTTCTGACCATCGAGCAGGCCGACCAGTCGCTGCTGATGGCGGTCGCTCACGATGCGGCCGAAGTCCGATGTCGAGGAGTGGTCTTCTCCGTAGAACCGGTTCCATGCGGCCCCGACAGCACCGACCAATTCGTCCCTCCGCCCCTCGGACACCAGCACGTAGTCCGGAGCGATACAGGTCTGCCCGGCGTTGACACCCTTGCCCCAGGCGATCCGATTGGCGGCCACCTGGACATCGACGTCATCGGCGACATAACACGGCGATTTGCCACCGAGCTCCAGTGTGACCGGTGTGAGATTCTTGGCGGCGGCTTCCATCACGATCCGGCCGACGTGGGTCGAACCGGTGAAGAAGATGTGGTCGAAGCGTTCCTGCAACAGTGCCGTCGCCACGTCAGGCCCGCCTTCGACGATCGCGAACGCACCGCCGTCGAGGTACTTCGGGAGGGTGCGGGCGATCAACTCCGACGTCGCCGGCGACAGCTCCGAAGGTTTGGCCACCACCGCATTGCCGGCCGCGAAAGCGGCCATGATCGGCAGGAGCATGAGGTTGACCGGGTAGTTCCAGGGGGCGATGATCAGCGCCACACCCAGTGGTTCGGGGATGAGTTCCGCCCGTCCTGGCTGGGCGGCCAGCGGTACCTTGGTCTTTCGCGGCCGGGCCCACCGCCTGAAGTTCTTCTTGATGTACTTCCCCTCGGCCAACGACGGGCCGATATCGCCGACCCATGCCTCGACCGCAGGACGGCCGAGATCCATGTTCAACGCTGCGATGAGGTCGTCGGTGTGATCGTCGACGAAACGGATCAGGCCATCGAGCTGGGCCTCCCGCCAGTCGAGAGATTGGGTGGTGCCAGCCTCGAAACAGGCGCGAACCGAACGCACCGTCGATGCAACCGAGTCGAGCGGTTCGGAAGTGGTCTGGGTGTCGTCGACGAGTGCCATGGTGCCAGGGTAGAGACCAGCAGCTCCCGACGCAGACGGCTAGGAGTAGTTCTCCCAGTACCGGGAGGGACGGGGACCGGACTGGTCGAGGTATTTCGAGCCGAGCGAACCCGACCCGTACGGCCGGTCGGCTTCGGTGGTCATCTGAATGAAGCTGATTTGACCGATCTTCATGCCCGGGTACAGGGTGATCGGCAGGCTGGCGACATTGGAGAACTCGAGGGTGATCATGCCGTTCCAGCCGGCGTCGACGAATCCTGCTGTCGTGTGGATCAGGAGGCCGAGCCGGCCCAGGCTGCTCTTGCCCTCGATCCGGCCCACGAGGTCGTCGGGAAGACGGATCCGCTCGGCTGTGGAACCGAGAACGAACTCGCCGGGATGGAGGATGAACGGGTCGTCGTCGGTGGCCTCGACCTCGGCGGTGAGATCGGTCAGATCCGTCTTCACGTCGATGTGGCTGCGTGTGTGGTTGCGGAAGACGATGAACCGTCGGTCGAGGCGCAGGTCGACCGAGCTGGGCTGGATGGCGTTGTCCTCCAGCGGGTCGATCTCGATGCGGCCGTCGCTGATCTCCTGCCTGATCGTGCGGTCCGAGAGAATCACGCCGTCACGCTACAAGTGATTGGGACGCTTCACCTGCGGCCCCGGCCTGAGCGCAGACCCACCCGCTGGCCGCCCGAGGACGAGCTGTGGCACCCTGGGCATGCCATGGTTCTGACCCACTCGACGAGCAGAAGAGCCCGCTCAACGCTCCGGTCCGGCGACCTTCGCACCAAGCGCGAGATCGCGGGTGCATTCCTGGGTGCCGGTTCACCCCGGGTCATCATCGCGGCCTGCGCACTCGCCATCGCTGCCCGTGTCGTCAACGGAGGTTTCTCGTCGGCCGAACTCGCTCTACCGGTGGTGATCGCCGCCCTGGTGGGTCCGGTCGAATGGCTCATTCACCTGTTCCTACTCCACGCCCCCATGGACTCGTTCCGGATGCGGACCCTCGGCACCGGTGTCGGGCATCGGGAGCACCACCTCGATCCCGAGCACATGGGTTGGCTCCTCCTGAGCCCCACCGACGCCGCGGTGTTCGCCGTGATGATCGCCGGCTTCACCGCCGTGTGGTCACTCCCGGTGCTCCTGATCCTCGGCGCAGCGGGTGCGGAGGTCTCACTCGTGGCCGGCTACCTGACGGCGCTGGTGCTGGCGTATGTCGCATTGGCCCACTACGAGTGGGTTCATCTGCTGGTCCACACCCGCTATCGGGCCAAGTCCCGCTACTACCGAAGGCTGACCCGCAACCACCGGCTCCACCATTTCAGGAACGAGAAGTACTGGCTTGGCGTCACGTCCAACATGGGTGACCGCATCATGCACACCTACCCATCCCACAAATCCGACGTACCCCTTTCCGAGACCGCCCGCACGCTGAGCTGAGACAGTCGAGCCAGAGACTCCGGCGAGCCCGGACGAGCTACTGTAGCGAGAGGACGATCTTGCTTGCGGCGCCCGATCGAAGGAGTGCGAAGGCTTCGTCGAACTCCTCCAGCGGCATCTCGTGGCTGATGACCGGGGTGATGTCGAGCCCCGACTCGAGCATCGCCACCGCCTTGTACCACGTTTCGAACATCTTGCGCCCGTAGACGCCCTTGAAGGTGAGACCCTTGAGGATCGCCATGCTGAGATCGAGTTCGGCCGGCTCGGCAAACAGCCCGAGCAATCCGATCTCTCCACCGTGGTTGATCGTGGCGACGATAGTGTCCACGGCCAGCGGCGAGCCTGACATCTCCAGTGCGATGTCAAACCCCTCGGTCATCCCGAGATCGGCCATCACCGATCGGACGGATTCTTCGCCGACGTTCACAACCCGCGTCGCCCCCATACGAGCCGCCCGGGCCAGGCGCTCGGGTTCGAGATCGGTGACGACGATGTGGCGAGCTCCGGCGTGTCGACAGATACCTGAGGCCATCTGCCCGATCGGTCCGGCGCCGGTGATGAGGACATCCTCACCCACGAGATCGAACGACAATGCGGTGTGGACTGCGTTACCGAGCGGATCGAGGACGGCGGCGACCTGATCCGGGAGCGACGCCGGTATGGCGTAGGCGTTGTGGGCGGGAATGCAGACATAGTCGGCGAATCCGCCGTCGCGATGGATCCCCACTCCGATCGTGTTGCGGCACAAGTGCTGCGCCCCAGCCCGACAGTTCCGGCAGATGCCGCACACGATGTGGCCTTCGCCCACCACTCTGGTTCCGACCTTCACGTGCTGGACCTGGGCACCGACGTCGGCGACCACTCCTACGAACTCGTGACCGACGATCAACGGGGGCTTCAGTGTCCGTGCAGCCCACTCGTCCCAGTTGTAAATGTGAAGATCCGTCCCGCAGATCGCGGCATGGGTGATCCTGATCAACACGTCGTTGACCCCCGGCGCGGGCAGCGGGACGTCGGCGAGAACCAGCCCCGGACCCGGCGTTGGCTTGACCAGGGCTCTCATGCGAACCCTTCGATCAAGCCGAGCTCCGTGCCTGCGGCCACGAAGGCCTCGATCGCACGATCGACATCTTCGGAGGTGTGGGCGGCGTTCATCTGGGTGCGGATACGCGCCGTACCGCGGGGGACCACCGGGAACGAGAAAGCGGTGACGTAGATCCCCTCTGACAAGAGACGCTCGGCCATGTCGGTCGCGACGGACGCGTCGCCGATCATCACCGGGATGATCGGGTGCCCCTGTCCCGAGAGTTCGAAGCCGGCGGCGGTCATCCCGGCCCGGAAGCGGGCGGCGTTCATCTCGAGTTGGGCTCGGAGCCCATCGCCCGTCCTTGCGATCTCGAGAGCTTTGTGGGCGCCGCCGAGTAGCGCCGGGGTGAGCGCGTTGGAGAAGAGATAGGGGCGGGCCCGCTGCCGCATGAGATCCACGACGCTCTGACGGGCGGCGATGAAACCCCCCATCGCACCGCCCAGCGCCTTGCCGAGGGTGCTGGTGACGATGTCGACCCGGTCCTGGACCCCGTGGAACCAGGGCGTCCCCCGACCCTGAGGTCCGATGAACCCGGTGGCGTGGCAGTCGTCGACCATCACGAGCGAGCCGAACCGGTCGGCGATCTCGCAGATCGAGGGAAGATCGGCGAGGTAACCGTCCATGCTGAAGACCCCGTCGGTCACGATCATCGTGTGCCGAGCACCCGCCGCGGCGGCCTCGGCGAGTTTCGACTCGAGGTCCGCCATGTCCCGGGTGGCGAACCGGTACCGCTGTGCCTTGCACAACCGGATCCCGTCGATGATCGACGCGTGGTTCAGCGAATCGGAGATCACCGCGTCCTCGGCAGCGAGGAGAGGTTCGAAGACCGCCGCGTTGGCGTCGAAGCAGGCGGCGAAGAGGATCGCGTCGTCGGTGCCGATGTAGTCCGCTATGTCGGCCTCCACCACCCGATGGAGGTCGAGCGTGCCACAGATGAATCGGACCGAGGCCATGCCGTAGCCGTAGCGTTCGATGGTGTCGTGAGCCGCCGCCATGATCTCGGCGTTGTCGGCGAGGCCCAGATAGTTGTTGGCGCACAGGTTCATCACCTCGCCCACCCCGGCCACGGTCACCGTTCCCGCCTGGGGAGAGGTGATCTCACGCTCGCTCTTCCACAGGCCTTCAGCCCGTATGGTCGACAGGGTCTCGTCGACGGCCTCATAGAAACTGGTCCGGCTCATCGCCCCATCGTGCCATCCCGCCCGCCGGCGCGGACAGCAAACGGTGAGCACGATGGCGTCCGTGCGCCACAGCGGCGAGGCGACATCTACCGAGCGCGCGCTGGCAGGTCCGTGAAGTGCCGATCGGTGCGAACAGCCCACACGCCATCCGCTATGAAACTAGGCCTCGAGGAGCTCCTTGAGATTCTCCAGGTTGGACCGGACGTCCTTGCCGTACAGCCGGACGACGAGCGGGTCGGCCAGCTTGCCGAAGAACCCACCGAACTCCTTGACCGACATGAGATAGGTCATTTCCGTGCCGCCGTCGACTGGCGCGAACCGGTACTCCAGCTCGAAGTCCATCGGCGCCTTGGTACTCCGTATGACGGCGCGCTCGCCAAGCTCGTGCTCGACGACTTCCGCCGCCCACTCAAGCCTGCGGCCCGCAACCTTGTTCACACCGCGCAACATCGAGCCTTTCCGATACTCCTCACTCAGCAGCTCGTAGTCGACGAGATTCGACTGCCACAGCAAGGCGTTGTCCGTGTCAGTCAGGAACAGATGGACGTCCTCCGGGATTCGCTCGATGAAGATCGTCTCTTTGACTTCGTGCATATCCACTCCTTCCTCTCATCTGCAAGCGTGCCGGATGACCGGCTCTGTGCCCAGAGTCTGATGTCACGTCTGTCGTGAGTCCGATGTCAATCGAGCGGGCCGATTCCTCCTCGCCGGCACGACGCTCTTGGCCGTGGCGGTGCTGGGCGCGCCGAGCGATTCTTCCCTTCCCGTTGTGGTCCGGAATCACTCAGAACCGGCCGTGACGGCCCTCTCCCCCGGTGAATCGCATCGCCCCACCCAATGTCTCGCCGGAGTGGACCGTTGCCAGGCCCAAGGTCATCTCCCCGGCCATGGCTTCGGGCTCGGGCAGACCCCACTGTTGGATTGCCGATCGGCGGTCCCCGCGCATGCAGAGCTGCGGGAACGATCCGATCTTCTCGGCCAGCTCGATCGCTGTATCGAGCGCCTGTCCCGCGGGAACGACCCTGTTGGCGAGACCGAAGCTCAGCGCTTCGGTGGCGTCGACCGAACGGCCGGTCAGGATCATGTCCATGGCCCGGCTCTGGCCGATCAGTCTCGGCAACCTGACGGTGCCGCCGTCCACGAGCGGTACCCCGAAACGACGGCAGTAGACCCCAAAGATCGCGGTCGCGGACGCAACCCGCAGGTCGCACCACACCGCCAGTTCGAGGCCGCCGGCGACCGCATGGCCCTCGATCGCCGCGATGACGGGCTTGGACAGCTCCATGCGGGTCGGCCCCATCGGGCCGGGCCCATCGGGCTCGATCCGGTTGCCGCTGCCCGCGGCCAGGGCTTTGAGATCGGCTCCAGCGCAGAACGTACCGCCGGCGCCGGTGAGGATCGCCACGTCCACAGACGGGTCGGCGTCGAACTCCTCGAAGGCCACCACCAAGGCGGCGGCGGTGCGGCGGTCAACCGCGTTGCGCCGCTCGGGCCGGTCGATCGACACCACCAGGGTTCTGTCGTGCACGGCCGTGATCACCGTCGTCATGGCTCGAAGGTATCCGGGATCGAGCGCAACCGAGATTTCTAGAACCCGTCCCATATCCGGCCGGCATCGGCAGAGGAGATGTCGCAGTTGTCGGTCGCCTTGTC
Source organism: Acidimicrobiales bacterium (assembly GCA_024638805.1). GTDB lineage: Bacteria > Actinomycetota > Acidimicrobiia > Acidimicrobiales > SZUA-35 > JABDIY01. The sequence goes on along the minus strand of JAHEJO010000019.1, from coordinate 14,592 downwards.
GATCGCTCCATCGCGGAACTGCTCCGGCGGGGCGTCGCTCTCGAGCATGGCCGGGGTGATCTCGTCCTCGCGTTCACCGAAGTAGCGGTAGAACTCGGTGATGGCACAGAGCTGATCGGCTTCGTCGATCCCATCGATCAGGCTGCCTTCGACAGCAAGTCTGGCCGCCTGTTCCGGGGCGCAGAACAGGATGCTGAGGGCGGCGGCCTGGGCGGCGACCTCATCGCCGCCGAGGAACCCAGCTGCGGTGACGCCCTTCTCGGTGAGGCACCGGGCGATCTCTCCGTCGGGATCGAAATCGGCACCGAAGATGAGGGTCAGCATTGCGTCGAGCCCGTCGCCGTCGAGCAGATCCTCCAGATCGGGATCCGCCGCAGGATCGAGTGCCTCCTGTTCCTCCGATGTCATGCCGTCGTCTGTCATGGCATCGGTCGCGGCATCGGTCGTTGTCGTCGCCTCGGTCGTTGTCGTCGCCTCGGTCGTTGTCGTCGCCTCGGTCGTGGTGGTCGCTTCGGTCGACGACTTCGTTTCCTCGTCAGCCCCTGAGCCTTCGGAGTCCGAACCGCCACACGCACCGACCAGGAGAACAAGCGAGGCCAGGGTGGCGATGAGGATGGCGCGGGAAGAACCGATGATCATTTGAAGTTCCTTTGGTTCGCGTGGGACGTGATCAGGAGAACTGATCGATCATGATCACGTTGCCGTCGGGGTCTGCGAACACGATATGGGCTGCTCCTTCGGGATTGTCATCGGCAACCTTCGAGTCGATCTCGACACCTGCCGCTTCCAGGACCCGCTGCACCTCCCGGACATCGGTGCGGGTCTCGGTGGGCTGAGTGTCCTGACCCAACCCGGGATTGAACGTGAGGATGTTCTTGTCGAACATGCCGTGGAACAAACCGATGATGGCCAACCCGTTTCGGAGAATGAGCCATCCCTCGTCCTGCTCACCACCCACCGCTTCGAATCCAAGCCGTTCGTAGAAGGCCCGCGAGACACCCAGGTCGTCGACGTTGAGACTCACCGAGAATGCGCCCAAGTCCATGGCCCGACCCTACGCGACCCGTGGAGCACCGGCAATCAGTCGCGGGGGGTGACCGGCAACTCATCGGGGGGCAGCGGGGTGTTCGACTTGATGTAAACGGCCAGCCGATCCGCATCACAGGTGGGACAGAGGTGGATCAGACGCATCGACTGAATCGACAGCTGGGTGCCGCGCGATTTCTCCAGAACCGACTGGAACGCCGCACGCACATCGGTCGATCCACACGTCGGGCATCTCGGCGTGAGGTCTCGATCCCAGACGAGGCCGCATTGCTCGCAGGTGATCGTGATCGTCTCGCCGTGGCGCTCGCCCTTCAAACGCTCCTCCTCGCCACAGTTGGCGCAAATGGTGTCAGAAGCCATCACCGCAACGTTAGTGGCTCGGCAAGAAACGATCCGACGAGGCCGGCGCCGACGGCCAGCGGCACGCCGGAGACAGGCATTGACACCAATCGAAGCGCCGGGTGAATCAGACTGTACCGATGCGTCGTCCTCGGCTTCTACTTCTCGCCGCCGCCGCCGCTGGACTCGGGGGCGCTCTGGCCGCAGCATGGCAGGGTACCGCCGATGCCCCCGGCGACCCTGACGCCATGCCGGTGAACCAACTGGCATCGACCGACGCGAACAGCGTCGAGCTCCCTCCGGCCCCCCAACCGATCGTGGTCGGCGGGGCCGTCACCGACCTGTCGCTCGACAGCTCCGGCGTTCTCACGATCTCCGGCGTGACCGAATCCGATGGAGCGCCAGCCGACGTGCCGATCGCGGTGTGGGTCGATCGGGAGCCGGCTCAGACATCCCTGCCCGTCGCCGACCCAGACCACGCTCACACCGCTCAGGCACCCAGCACCACCGAGATACCGACGACCCTCGTCGAACCAACGATCACCGCCAAACCCGAACCAGCCGGGCGATTCATTCGGACGGTGCAATTGCGTGAGGGTCCTCAGGACGTGTGCACGATCGCCCTCAACCGGACCGGCCCCGACGAGGTTCTCGCCTGCGACCGGGTGATGTACCGGGCCGAACTGCTCGACGTCAAGATGATCGTGGCCGACTACGGCAACGGTGCAACCCCGCGCCTGGGGATCGCAGGAGAAGGAACCCCGACCGAGGCCGCCGCCCGTGTGGCGGCCAGGGCCGAGGAGTGGGAGGAGGCGACCGGCATCCCCACCATTCCGGCCTTCGACTACATCCAGACGGTGGCCCAGGCATCGTCCGGGTCCGATGGCGACTACTCGGCCCACACCTCGCGTGAGGACCTCGATACCTATCTGGCAGCCATCCGCGAGGTGGGTGGGATGCTCATACTCGACTTTCAACCGGGCGGCGGACGCTTCCTCGATCAGGTCGTCCGGTACGAGGACTATCTCGTCCAGCCCGACGTCGGCCTGGCACTCGATACCGAGTGGCGTATGCCGTGGGGGGTCCCCCCGGCAACGATCATCGGCTACGCCGACGCCAGCGAGATCAACGAGGTAGGCGAGTATCTCGCTCGCCTCGTCGCCGACAACGACCTTCCCCAGAAGCCCTTCGTCGTGCACCAGTTCACCCGCCGGATGATCCGCAACCGCGATCAGATCGTGAACAGGCCCGAACTGGCCACGATCTTCCACATCGATGGGCACGGCACCAAACAGCTGAAAAAGGGTGTCTACAAGTCGCTCCTGCCGAGCGAGGACTTCCACACCGGCTTCAAGCTGTTCTTCGACGAGGACACCGGGCTCATGACACCGCTGGAAGTCCGGGATGATCTCGCGAGGACACCGGCGATGGTCAGCTACCAGTAATCAGACGCCCGGAAGACCGGCCAGGGCGGCCGCAACGGTCGGTTCTGTGATGATGCCCGCCTGCACGGTGAGACCGGCCCGAAGGCCGCTGTCGGAGGCCAACGCCGCGTCCACACCGAGGTTGGCCAGCCTCAGGACGTAGGGCAAGGTGGCGTTGTTCAGCGCCTGGGTGGAGGTGCGGGGCACCGCGCCGGGCATGTTGGCCACGCAGTAGTGGACCACCCCGTCCACCATGTAGGTCGGCTCGGCATGGGTGGTCGGATGGCTCGTCTCGGCGCAGCCACCCTGATCGATCGCAACGTCGACGATCACCGAACCCGGCCGCATCGCCGCCACCATCTCCTTGGTGATCAGATGCGGTGCTTTGGCATTGGGAATGAGCACGGCACCGATCACCAAATCCGACGCGATGACGTGTGATTCGAGAGCTGCCGCAGTGCTGTAGACGGTCTGGATCGCCGACCCGTAGCGCTCGGCCAGGGCTTCGAGCACGGCAGGAGTGCGGTCGAGGACCACGACGTGGGCACCCAACCCGATCGCCATCTCGACGGCGTTGCGACCGACGACACCACCACCGATGACGGTCACCTTGCCTGCTTCCACCCCCGGCACTCCGCCGAGGAGCACACCGGCGCCGCCCATGATCTTCTCGAGGGATCTCGCCCCCGCCTGCACCGCCAGACGACCGGCCACCTGGGACATCGGCGCGAGCAGAGCCAGATCACCGCGAGGACCGACGACCGACTCGTAGGCGATCGCCGTCGCCCCGCTCGCCAGCAGATCTTTGGCCTGGGCGGGATCCGGAGCGAGGTGGAGGAAGGTGAACAGGGTGTGCTCGGAGGTCAGGCGAGCCCGCTCGGCCGCCTGCGGCTCCTTCACCTTTACGATGAGTTCGGCGCCGGCAAAAACCGTCTCGGCGTCCGGGGCGACCGTTGCACCGGCCGTTTCATACTCGCCATCGAGAAACCCCGCCCCGACACCCGCACCGCCCTGGACGCTGACCTGGTGCCCGGCCCGCACGACCTCGGCGACGCTGTTGGGGGTCAGACCGACCCGGTATTCGTTGTTCTTCACCTCTGTGGGTACTCCGATGCGCATGGTCCAGCTCCTCGTCGTTCGGGTCAGAAACAAAATACGGGAGATCAAACGCGGCGTGTCGAGCTTCTTCACCCTGAAGACCCCTCATTCGCGCACATTTCTTGCGTTCAGTACCTCTGCGATACACGATGTGTGAGTGCAGCACTATGACGCCATCGATCGATCGATTCTGATTCAGCTCCAGGACAACGGAAGGATGTCGGCGACCGAGATCGCCGAATCGGTCGGCCTGTCGCCTTCGGCGTGCCACCGCCGCATCAAAGCGCTCGAACAGTCCGGGATAATCCAGGGCTACGTCGCGGTGCTCGACCCGGAACGCATCAACCGCTCACTCGACGTCTTCGTGGAGATCTCGCTGTCCGGGCAGTCGGTTCAGAACCTGTCCGAGTTCGAGGACGCCGTGCAGGGGTGCCCCGAGGTGATGTCATGCCACCTGATGGCCGGGGATGCTGACTACCTCATGCATCTGGCCGTCGCCGATCCGAAGGACTTCGAGCGCATCCACGCCCAGCACCTCTCGACCCTCCCCCACGTCGCCAGATTGAAATCAAACTTCGCCATACGCACCGTGTTCGAGACCACCCGCCACGGACTGTGAGCCGCACCGCGCTCGAGCGGACGTGTCGACACGGCTTGAGTACGGTTGACGTGTGGATCTGCCCGTCATGCCACCCGTCAAGCCGATGCTGGCCAAGGCCATCAAGGGTCTTCCCGAGCGAAAGGACATCGTGTTCGAGCCCAAGTGGGACGGGTTCCGCTGCATCGTGTTTCGCGACGGTGACGAGATCGAGCTCGGCTCCCGGAACGAACGACCGCTGACCCGCTACTTCCCCGAGATCCTTGCGCCACTACGAGCCCGGCTGCCGACCCGTTGTGTCGTCGATGGCGAGCTGATCATCATCAACGACAACGAGCTCGATTTCAACGCTTTGCAACTGCGACTTCATCCAGCCGAGAGCCGGGTCAACAAGCTCGCCGGAGAGATTCCGTCGTCGTTCGTCGCTTTCGACCTGTTGAGTATCGGCGACCGGGATCTGCGGACCGAGTCGTTCTCGGTACGTCGAGGACTGCTCGAAGCGGCCCTCGATGGATGCCGCCCGCCGGTGCACCTCACGCCGACGACCACCGACCCTGCCACCGCCCAGAGGTGGTTCGAGCTCTTCGAAGGCGCCGGGCTCGACGGACTCATCGCCAAACCGGTCGACGATCCCTACATGGAGAACAAGCGCACGCAGTTGAAGGTGAAACACGTCCGCTCCGCCGATGCGGTGGTCGCCGGGTACCGAATCCACAAGGACGGCAAGGGCGTCGGTTCGCTGCTCCTGGGCCTGTACTCGCCGGACGGGAACCTACAACACGTCGGCGTGGCCGCCAGCTTCACAGCAGCGCGGCGGGCCGCGCTGCTCGAGGAGCTGGCGCCGCTCACCGACGGAGCGATCGAGGCGCATCCTTGGCGGGAGTGGGCCTCGGCCCAGGCCCACGAGACCGGTCAGATGCCGGGAGCACCACACCGCTGGAACGCCCAGCGCGACAGCAGCTGGACCCCGCTGCGCATCGAACGGGTGGCCGAGGTCAAGTACGGGTCCACCCTTGGCGGGCGGTTCCGGGAGGTCACCAAGATGCTGCGATGGCGCCCGGACAAGGAACCCGACCAGTGCGACTTCAGCCAACTGGACGAACCGGAGCCGATCGGCGTCAACGTCGTGCTCGAGGCCGGGGACTGACGCCATGGCCGCCGCCGCCAAGATCGTGCTCGAACTCGCCGGCCGCCAGGTGTCGGTCTCCAGCCCGGACAAGACCTTTTTCTCCAAACGGGGCGAGACCAAACTGGACCTGATCGAGTACTACTGCGCCATCGAGGATCCGCTCATGGAGGCGATCGGCGGACGCCCGATCCTGATGGAACGGTTCCCGGACGGGGCCGGCGGCAAATCGTTCTTCCAGAAGCGGGTACCGAAGGGAGCGCCGGACTGGCTCCAGACCACAATCGTCGCCACCCCCAACGGGACGACGAGCAACGCCATGGTCGCCGCCGACATCGCCCACGTGGCGTGGGCGGTGAACATGGGCTGCCTCGGATTCCACGGCTGGCCCCACACCGCCGCCGAACCCCACTTCACCGACGAACTGCGCATCGATCTCGACCCATCGAAAGGCATCGAACTCGATGACATCAAACGGGTGGCGTTCCAAGTTCGTGAGGTGCTGGCCGACGTCGGGATCGACGCGTACCCCAAGACCAGCGGGAGCCGTGGACTTCACCTCTTCGTGAACGTTCGACCGGGGTGGGACAGCTACTGGGTGCGCGCCGCAGCGGTGGCGCTGGCCCGCGAGATGGAACGTCGATTTCCCGACACCGTGACCGCCAAGTGGTGGAAGGAGGAGCGGGGCCAGCGGGTCTTCATCGATTTCAACCAGAACGCACCCCACAAGACGGTGTTCGCAACATGGTCGGCGCGAGCCCGCGTCGGCGCTCAGGTCAGCTGCCCGCTCTCGTGGACTGACGTGGAGAGCGTCGATCCCGACGAGCTCACGATCGCCACCGTCCCTGCCCGAGTCGCCGAGAATGGAAACCCGTGGGCACAGATGTACACCTCACCCCAGGACATCAGCCCGCTGTTGGAGTGGTATCACCGGGACCTCGACGCCGGCTTGGGGGATGCGCCATGGCCGCCGGTGTACCCCAAGATGCCCCACGAGCCGCCCCGGGTGGCGCCGAGCCGGGCCAAGGACCCCGATCGCTGACCACGGGTCGCCGCCGCACGCGGATGCGTTGGTCAGGAGACGGTGACGCTCGGGTAGAAGGCGATGTGGTCCTTGATCTCGGCGGCGGCATCAAAGGGCGCTTCGTAGGTCCAGGCCGCGTTCTCCTCGGTCTGCCCGCCGGCGGAGATGGTGTAGTAGCTGGCATCACCTTTCCACGGACACCGGGTGTGGTGCTCGGACTTGGACAAGTGCGCCCATTGGATCGAATCAGGGGGGAAGTAGTGGTTGCCCTCCACCACCACGGTCGCGTCTGACTCGGCGACGGTGACACCATTGAACGTTGCGGTCTTCATGCTCTGGACAACCTCGCCGCAGTCCGGTTTATGCCAGGCGGTGCCCGGTCGGCGTGATCATCGAGCGGTGACAGGTTCAGGGTCGAGGGACAACTCGAACATCGCCACCTCTTCGTCGGGGCCGTAGGGCCGCTGCCGGCCGACCTCGACAAACCCGAAACCTTGGTGGAACCGGACGCTCCGAGGGTTCGGGGGCAGCATGTTCACCTCTGCGGCCAGCACCGGTTTGCCCAGCGCCCGAGCCGTGGTCACCGCTAGGTCATACAAGGCTTGTCCCCAGCCCTGGCCTCGGGTCGCCTCCGACAGCATCACTCGATCGACGTAGGCGAACCGCTCGTGGCGCTCGGCAAACCAGCGGTAGTTCGGCGACCGATAGCTGGTGCGATCACCCAGAACCACCAGTGCTCCCTCGATCAAGCCGTCGAGTTCGACCACGTCCAACCGGAGCGCCTCGGCGACGAAGAGCGCCAACTTGTCTTCGTCCATCGGTCCGACGTCGGGAACGTTGGCGGCGTTCAGCGCCAGGAGGGCCTCCTGGTCGGCAGCCGTATAGGACCGGATCACCGGCGCTGTGCGAGCCGGTTGGCCCGACCGACCAGATCCGGGGCATCCAGAAGGGCGGCCGCCTCGGGCAGGGCGTCAGTCGGCCCGCTCCACCGCAATTCTTCAACGTCGACGATCGTGGGCGCCGAGGTGTCCAGCGTGGCGAGGGTCTTGAAGAGCAGCGCCAGTTCGAGGTTCTCCCGAAGGGTCTCGGCGAGCCTGGCCGCGCTTCGCACCGTCACCTCCCACTGGCCGTGGTGCAGAGGGATGTTCTCGATCGTCCCGTACTGGGCAAGCAGCGCTGCCGCCGACTTCGCACCCCAACCCTTGAGGCCGGGGAAACCGTCGGCGGAATCGCCGGTGAGGGCCAGCCAATCCGGGATCGACTCCGGCGGTACGCCGAACTTCTCGATCACCTCGGCAACGTCGAAGAGTTTGTTGTTGCGTCGATCGAGCTGGAGAATCCGGCCCGCTCGGACCGACTGGGCAAGGTCCTTGTCAGGCGTGCAGATGAGCACCCGGTCGACCGAGGGGTCCCCAGCGGCGACCTCGGCGGCAGCCGCCAGCGCATCGTCGGCTTCGAACTCCATCATCGCGAAGAGAGCGAATCCGGAGGCGTCGATGGCCAGTTCGAGCGGTTCGAACTGGCTCTTGATGTCCGGCTCAATCCCTTCGCCGGTCTTGTAAGGGAGATAGAGCTCGTTGCGGAAGCTTTCGATCACGTGATCGGTGGCCACGCCCACATGGGTTGCGCCTTCCTCGAGCATCGTGAACAGGTTGCGGACAACCGCGCGGGCCGCTCCGACCTCGAGACCATTGGGGTTCTCGTGCGAAGGGCGGGCGAAGTACTGGCGGAACAGCTCATAGGTTCCGTCGACCAGGTGCACCGTGATTCCCACGTCTCAACACTAGGGGCAAGGCCGGGACCCATGGCCACATCGCCTACCCTCGTCTCATGGCAGGTGGTTCGACCAAAGCAGTCGTCGCGGCGATGGCCGCCAACGGCTCGATCGCAATCGCAAAGTTCGTCGGCTTCGGCGTCACCGGTTCGTCTTCGATGCTGGCCGAGGCGATCCACTCCGTCGCCGACACCTCGAACCAGGGCCTCCTCCTGTACGGGGGCAGGGCCGCTCAGAAGGAGGCCGACGACCGGCACCAGTTCGGCTACGGGCGGGAGCGGTATTTCTGGAGCTTCGTGGTGGCCCTGGTCCTGTTCACCCTCGGCGGCGGCTACGCCACCTACGAGGGGATCCTGAAGATACGTGACCCCCACGAGATCGAGAACCTCTCCGTCGCCATCGGCATCCTCGTGTTCGGCATCATCGTCGAGAGCCTGAGTTTTCGCACTGCGATCGTCGAGGCCAACAAGATCAAGTTGCCGACGACCGGTTGGTGGCAGTTCATTCGCCGCTCCCGCAGTCCCGAACTCCCGGTCGTCCTGCTGGAGGACGCCGGCGCGCTGCTCGGACTCATCTTCGCCCTGTTCGCCCTCGTCATGGCCGAGGTGACGGGCGATGCGGTGTGGGACGGTGTCGGCACACTCGCCATCGGCCTGCTGTTGCTCGCCATCGCCATCGTTCTCATGATCGAGATGAAGAGTCTGCTACTGGGCGAGGGAGCCAAGAAAGCCGAGATGGCGGCGATCCGTCACGCGATCGAATCGTCGCCGGGTGTGGAGAAGCTCATCCACATCAAGACCCAGTACATCGCTCCCGAGGAGCTACTGGTGGGCGCCAAGGTGGTGTTCGACAACACGTTCTCCGTGGACGAGCTCGCTGATGCGGTCGATCGCGTCGAGTCCGCGATACGGGCTGAGGTCCACCACGCACGGCCGATGTACATCGAGCCCGACCTGCACCGTTCCGAGGCCGAACTCAGGGCAGCTCAGGTCGAGATGGAGACTGAAGCTCATCACTAGCTCGATCTCGGCGGCCGTTCCTCCGTCGTTTCCCGGCCGGGCGGACCTGGGGACCGTCGCTGCCACCTTCTTCGCTCTCGGCATCACAACTCAGGTGATCGTTCTCGACGCCGGCACCCCGCTCGGTACCGCATGGGTGGCCAGCGCCGTCATCTTCTCGGCCACCAGCCAATTCGCATATCTCGCCGTGACCGGCGCCGGCGGCTCCGAGGCCGCCGCCATCGTGGCCGGATGGATCGTGGCGTCGAGGTTCGGAATCCTGGCGGTAGCGCTCACAGGAATCTTCAAAGAGGGCGTGCTGGCACGAACCGTGGCCGCGGTCAACGCGTTCGACATGAACGTCGGGTTCGGACTCCAACAGCCCGACGTCGCAACAGCCAAACGTGCCTTCTGGTACGTCACGGTGGCGATGATGGGCGGCTGGTTCATCGGTATCACGATCGGAACCGTGCTCGGTGATGTCCTCGGCGACACCAAGCGGTTCGGTATCGACACCCTGTTTCCGGCCGCCCTCCTGGCGATCGTCGGTAGTTCCCTCCGCCGCACCGAGGGTCGAATCGCCGGGGCCGTCGGCGCCGCGATCTGCCTCATCCTCATCCCGATCGCCCCGGCAGGACTACCGATCATCCTCAGCCTCGGCGGGGTGGCGGCGGCCCTCACCTTTTCGAGCCCGGACCGGCCATGACAACGCTCTCGATCGTCCTGCTCGCCATCGGGACATGGGGCCAGCGGCTGGCCGGCATGTTCCTTGTCGGCCCTGCGCTCGAGAGGCGACCGCTCCTCGCCAGCGCGGCCAACCTCATCCCGGCTGCGGTCATTTCGGCCGTAGTGATCCAATTGACCGTGGCCGACGGCAAATCACTCGTCGTCGACGAGCGGTTGGCAGGAATGGCGGTGGCAGGACTGCTCGTCTGGCGCAAGGCACCGTTCATCATCGTCGTGATCGCCGCCGCCGCCACGACAGCGATATTGCGGGCACTCTAGAGTCGGTCCCCCGTCACAACTCGATCATGGCTCAACGCACTCGGGTACCGTGCGGCGATGACCCAGGTCGCCGCTCCTTCGACAGGACCTTCAACGGGAACGGTCGATCTGGGTCCGAAAGCCGGAATGGCCGGTGCCGGGTTGGCCGTCTGCGCCTGGGCGGCGGGCAGCGTGCTGGCCAAGGGGATCGACATGGACGGCGTGGCGGTCGCCGTTTACCGCTTCGGGCTGTTCTCGCTGGTCATTGTCGGCTGGCTGAGGGCCAGGGGTGAACCGTTCTCCCTCGAGATCATGCGGCGGTCGGCGTTCGGCGGCATCGCTCTGGGCTGCGACGTGGCGCTGTTCTTCACCGCGATCAAGTTGACCAACGTCGTGAACGCAACGTTGATCGGATCTCTGCAGCCGATCTTCGTGGGCGTGATCGCAGCCCGCTTCTTCGGCGAGAAGATTGTCCGGCGGGATATCCTCTGGTCGCTCGTCGCCGTTCTCGGGGTCGGCCTCGTCGTCGTCGCTTCCAACGGGACCCCCGAGTGGAGCGCCACGGGCGACCTGTTCGCTTTGGCGGCCATGGTGTCGTGGGGTCTGTACTTCATTGCATCGAAGAGATCGAACGGGGCGATGTCGCCCACCGAGTTCACGGCCGGGACCGCGGTCTGGGCCACCTGCATCAACATCCCCATCGGCGTGGCGTTCGGCCAGGATCTCTCGTGGCCGTCGGCGACGAGCTGGGGCTGGTTGATCCTGATGACCCTTCTGGCCGGCGTGGTCGGCCATTCCCTCATGAACTGGTCGCTGGTCCGTATCCCTTTGTGGATCGGCTCGACCTTCACCCTTCTGATCCCCGTCGCCTCGTCGATCATCGCCTGGGTGGCGCTCGACGAGGCGCTCAACAGGTACCAGATCGGCGCCATGGGCCTCGTCCTACTCGCATTGGCCGTCATCGTCCGCAATCAATCCCGACCCGACGTTGGCGAAACGAGCGGGGCCGGTCGGTCGGCGGCGCTCAAAGGCGCCGTCGGCGTCGGACCGAGCCGCCTGCCGGCCGGTTTCGACCCCACGTTGAGCGCGATGGACCCTCGAAGCGCCCATCCCACCGATGCTTGAACATGTGCAGCGGGCGCCCACAGGTTCGGGGCCGCTCGACGGTCTGAAGGTCGCCGTCAAGGAACTGGTTGCGATCGGCGGGCACGCCCTCAGCGCCAACACCCCCGTCCCGCTGCCCACCCATTGGGCCGATCCTGTTACCGATGCCGACATCGTCGCCGTCCTCCGTGCCGCAGGGGCCACCGTGGTCGGGACCACGACCACCCACGAGTTCGCCTGGGGCATCACCAGCTACGACCGCGGCCGCCGGGTCGAGAACCCGCGCCTGACTGGCCGGATCGCCGGCGGCTCCTCCGGCGGCTCGGCCGAGGCGGTGGCGCTGGGCCAGTGCGATCTCGCCATCGGAACGGACACGGCAGGGTCGGTCAGGATTCCGGCGGCATGGTGCCATGTGGTCGGCTGGAAGTTCACCGAAGGACTCGTACCGATGGGCGGGATCCTCCCCCTCGCTCCGGGGTTGGACCACCCCGGTCTCCTGGCCGCGGAGGCCACCACGCTTCTCCGGGCTGCGGACGCACTCGGCACCGGCAATCCTTCCGACGATCACGATTTGTTGGTGCTCGGCCCCTTGGTCGATTCGGATCCTCGGGCGGCGACGATCGTCCACAGGGCCGCCGATCTCCTGGCCATCGAGGGACACCGCGTGACGGAGTGCGTCGGCTTTCCGTCGGCGGATGAGCTCATGGCCTGCTTCGCTGTGGTCCAGGGCGAGGCCGCGCTCCGGGCGCATCGAGACGCCATCGGCACCTGGCCCGATCACCGGGATCTCTATGCTCCCTACATCACCGAACGGATGACCATCGCAGAACAGCGATCCGCCGAGGAGCTCGCCGAGGCCCGCCACCGGCACGCCGACCTCCGGCACCACCTGACCGAGATGACCCAACACGGCATCGTCGTCCTACCGGCGACAGGATGCGGGCCACCAACGACCGCAGCCCCGGATTATGCGCCGGCGACCGATCGGGATCTTCGATCCGTCGTCCTCCCACACACCGTTCCGGCCAACTTGGCCGGCCTACCAGCGGTCACGGTCCCCTTCAGTGCTGAGGGGGAGGAATTCGGCGTGCAACTGCTCGGGCCGCCCGGCTCGGACCGCACGCTGCTGCGGATGGCAGGAAAGATCATGTCCACATTGGAACGGGCCGATCGGTGAACCGGATGGCCCGCTCCTAGTGTTGAGTCCATGTTCGCACTGAACCGCCGAGTGGACCGGGCCGAGCTCCTCGAGTTCGTCGCCGAACGAAGGCAGTGGGTGCTGACCACCAACAAGCGGTCCGGAGGAGTGCAGCTGTCCCCGGTGACGGGTGCGGTGGGCGATGACGGCACGCTGATGATTGCCACCTACCCGGAGCGGGCCAAGGTCCACAACCTGCGCCTCGATCCGACCGCCGCGGTCTGCGTACTCAGTGACGACTTCGGCGGTGCCTGGATTCAGGTGGACGCAACCGCAGAGATCCTCGATCTACCCGACGCCATCGAGGGTTTGGTCGCCTACTACCGGGCCGCCGCCGGTGAACACCCCGACTGGGACGAGTACCGCCGGGCGATGCAACGGCAGGGCAAGTGTCTGATCCGACTCACGATCACCGAGTGGGGTCCGATCGCCACCGGCGGATTCCCCAGCAGCAAGAAGAAGATGTTCGAGAAATGGCAGCCGGGCGGTGAGTTTGCCGAGGGTTCGGAGAACGAATCTCCTCAGATGTTCGACGACTAGGACCGTCGCTAGGTTGTAGGCATGTCCACACCTGAAACGCAGTCGGGTCGTTACGAACTCGTGATCGTCGGTGGCACCGCACCGGGGCTCAGCGTCGCCATCTCCTCGCTCCGGTCCGGCCTGAACCTCGTACGGATCGTCGAACCGTCCAACGCGGTCGCCTTTCCCGAACTGGCCGCCGAGAACTCCCTCGACATTGGCTACGGCGAGTCGGTCACGTCGATCGAAGCTGTTGGCGACGACCTGGTGGTCAACACCGACCGCCTCAGCTATCGGACCCAGGCCGTGCTGGTCGCCCTCCGAGCCGAGAACCCGGACTGGTCCCCTCCTCTACCGGTCACCGAGTCCGATCGGGTTCTCGTCGATGATCTCCCGGACTGGCTATCCGATCAGGACATCCTGGTGATCGGCTTCACCGACCGGGCCGTCGAACTGGTTGCGGCGGCTGCGGCCGGCGGGGCGGGAGTGGTGTTGGCCGCGAGCGGTCTCGACCCCGCCAAGCTGTCCCCGGCCGGTGAACACATGCTGCGCAGGCTCGAACGGGAACGGCGAGCCACGCTGCTGTACCGGGCCAACCCCGACTCGGTGGATGTCGCCGACGGCTACCCGATGGCATTCTTCGACGATCGCCGCACACCGGATCTTCAATTCGACTATGTGGTGTTCGCCGCCCAGCGCACCACAACCACACCCGAGGAGGTCGGCGCGTCCAGCGCTGCGGTGGAGTCCGGCCGCCTCTGGTTCGTCGGTGAAACCTCCGAGACCGAGCGCAACGTCGCAGAAGGCTGGGAGATCGGTGAACGCATGGCGGCGGTCTGTTTCCCCGACCTCGACCTGACGCCGCCTCCAACACCGATCGCCCGTCGGGCGAGGACCGAAGGCCTGGTCGATGAACTGCGTCACGAGCTCTACAACGCCTCGATCACCAATTTCGAACCGACCCACTCCGATCTGTGGGTCCTGCGGGTGCGGCCCGACCACGGCGACGTGTCCCACATCCCCGGACAGTACGCGTCTCTCGGTCTCGGCTACTGGGAGCCTCGGGTCGATGCGGCGATCGACCCCGGCCTCGACGATCGGTGGCACAAACTGATCCGTCGCTCGTATTCGATCAGCAATCGGATCTTTGACGAGCACGGCTACCTCGCCAACGACGACAACGCCGACCAACTCGAGTTCTACATCGTGCTCGTACCGCCGACCGAGGACAACGTGCCGGCGCTCACTCCCCGGTTGGCACTCAAACGGCCCGGCGACCGCTTGTACCTCGGCCCCAAGGTGGCCGGCCGGTACACGCTCGCCAGCGTGGTCGATCCCGAGTCGACCGTGCTGCTCCTG
>JAHEJO010000018.1 GCA_024638805.1 Acidimicrobiales bacterium | reverse complement strand
CCCTGGTCGCTGCCGTCGCTGATGCCGGTACCGACTACTGTGACCTCAGCGGTGAGCCTCACTGGATGGCTCAGATGATCGATACCCATCAGGCTCGCGCCGTCGAGACCGGCGCCAGGATCGTCCACGGTTGTGGTTTCGATTCGATCCCTTCGGATCTCGGCGTGTGGTTCACGCAACGGTTGGCGGTGCAGCGTCACGGCGTCCCGTGCACCAGCATGGAGATGCAGGTGTTGGGCATGAGAGGCGGGGCCAGCGGCGGAACGATCGCCAGCATGCTGAATGGGATCGAGGAAGCAACCCGCAACAAGGAGGTTCGCAAGCTGTTGCAGAATCCGTACGCGCTGGCGCCCGAGGAGCACCGCCGTGGAGTGCGGCAGCCCGTAGTCACCGTCCCGGTCAAGGACGCCGATGGCGAGCACTGGCTGGCGCCGTTCGTCATGGCCTCCGCGAACACCCGCATCGTGTTCCGGAGCCATGCGCTGCTGGGTCATCCGTGGGGTACGGACTTCACGTACTGCGAGGCGATGTCGACCGGTGGCGGACCGGTGGGCCTGGCCAAAGCGGTCGGCATCGCTGGGGGCTTGGCCGGCTTTCTCGGCGTGACCGCCCTCGGTCCCGCTCGCGATCTGCTCGAAAAGCATGTGCTTCCCAAACCGGGTGAGGGTCCGAGTCCGACCGCGCAGGCGGCGGGCTTCTGGAGTTTGGGCTTTCGCGGCCGAACCGCTGCTGGGGATGTGGTTCGAACCCGCGTCAAGGGCGATCGCGACCCCGGCTACGGCTCGACGGCGAAGATGCTCGGTGAAGCGGGGATATGTCTCCTCGATCGGCCCCGCGAAGAGGTCGGGGGCGGATTCTGGACCCCGGCCACTGCGATGGGCGAAGACCTCATCCAGCGTCTGACCGATCACGCCGGGGTCACCTTCGTCGCGGAGTAGGTTCGGAGCGGAGCGCTGCCGTCGCTCACGGATCCTCCTGCGGCCAGAGCTGACCCGGTTTTCGGATCTGGGAAGCGACAGGTCGGGCGAGAGCACCCTATTCTCCAACGGATGACCGACCATGTGTTCCACAGCCCCCTCCCGGACGTGGAGATCCCCGAGACACCGCTGACCGAGTTCGTTTTCGGCGACAGCCCTTCTGACAAGCGGATCGCCATGATCGACGGGCCCACCGGGGTGCAATGGACGTTCAAGGAACTGTCGGACACGATCCACAGGTTGGCTGGAGGACTGGTCGGCCTCGGCCTGGGTCCTGGCACATCGGTCGGTCTGATGGCGCCGAACATGCCGGAGTACACGATCGTCTTCCATGCCGTCGCCGTCGCCGGTGCCTCTGTGACCACGATCAACCCGACCTACGGCGCCGAAGAGGTTCGCTTCCAGCTCCAGGACGCACGGGCCACGATTCTGTTTGCCGCACGCGGCTTCGTCGATACGGCGGTGGAGGCCGCAGAAGGTACTTCGGTGGCGGAGGTCATCAGTATCGGGTCGGTGCCCGGATACCGATCTATCGATGATCTGATGGCCGACCCGATCGAGCAGGTTCCGGTGGACGTGCACGATCAGGTCGTCGTCCTGCCCTATTCGTCCGGAACGACCGGGTTTCCGAAGGGGGTGATGCTCACCCACTACAACCTTGTCGCCAACCTGGCCCAGAGCAACGCCATGCTCGAGTACCACTCAGGGGAGGTTGCGCTCGCCGTGCTGCCCTTCTTCCACATCTATGGAATGCAGGTTCTCATGAACGGCCTCCTGGCCGAAGGGGTCACCGTCGTCACGATGCCCCGGTTCGACATGGAGCAGGCATTGGCGCTGATTCAGGAACACGGCGTCACCCAGTTCTACGCCGTACCGCCGATCGTTCTCGGTTTGGCCAAGAGTCCTCTCGTCGACCAATTCGACGTGTCGTCGCTCCGGAAGATCTTCAGTGGAGCTGCGCCGCTCGGTGCCGACCTGGCCGCCGAGGCAGCCACCCGGGTTGGCTGTGTGGTCGTGCAGGGCTACGGGATGACCGAGCTCAGCCCGATCAGTCACGCCACGGTGGGCGCCAACTCCAAACCCGGTTCGAACGGGGTCACCGCGCCCAACACGTCGTGTCGCATCGTCGATCCCGAAGGCAACGATCTCGGTGTCGATGGTGAAGGCGAGTTGTGGATCAAGGGCCCTCAGGTCATGAAGGGCTACCTGAACAACCCGGAGGCGACGGCCACAACGATCGACGCCGGTGGTTGGCTCCACACCGGCGACGTGGCGCGCATCGACGCCGACGGCCACATGTACATCGTTGATCGAGTCAAGGAGCTCATCAAATACAAGGGGTTCCAGGTCCCTCCAGCCGAGCTGGAGGCTCTCATCGTCACCCACCCCGATGTCGTCGACGTCGCGGTGATCGGCGTCCCCGATGTCGAGGCCGGGGAGATCCCGAAGGCCTTCGTGGTCAGGAGGCCAGGGGCGTCGGCCTCGGCCGATGACATCATGGCCTTCGTCGCCGAGCACGTTGCCTCGTACAAACGGATCCGCATGGTGGAATTCGTCGATGCGATCCCGAAGTCCGCCAGCGGGAAGATCCTGCGCCGGGAGCTGCGCTCTGCTTGAGCTTCCCGACGCCGACGTGATCGTCGTCGGCGCAGGTGCCGCCGGATGTGTTGCTGCCGCCACGGCCGTCGAACTGGGATGTTCTGTTGCTGTTTTCGAGGCTGGACCCGAAGGCCCCCTTCCGCCCGCGCTGCGCAGCACCGACCTCACCCGTGCCGCCGAGGTCGAGGACTGGTGGTGGCCGGGCCCCTACCCGTCCGGGCGCGGCCTGGGGGGTGGCACCGCCGTCAACGGGATGGTCGTGCAGCGGCCACGGACCTCCTGGTTGGCTGAGTTCGAATGGGCCTGGGAGGCACTGAACCCTGTCCCCGCCGAGCCTGGAACGCTCGCTCAGACGTTGATGTGGTCGGTCGAAGGCGTCGATGGCGTCACCACCGAGGTTGCGCACCTCTCGGTCCGCAACGGTCAGCGTCAAACGGCAGCCGACGTGTGGCTGGGGCCTGCGGATCGGCTCGCCGTGCTTCCCAGGACCACCGTGGCGGCCGACGACGTCGCCCGGTGGTGTGCCGAAGGACGATCGGTTCTCGTCGCCGGTGGGGCCCTCCGATCCCCGGACCTGGTCGGTGTCGCGGGTGCCGAACCCAGGGATCACAGCAGCGCTGTCGTACGGTTTCGTCTGCCAAGCCATCTCCGGACCGGCGGCCGCGATCAACCCGCCGCGACCGCGCTGATCCGTCGAGCGGATGCACAGCTGCTCGTGATGGATCACACCGATGCGCAGCATGAATGGGGCGCACTAGTCGTGTCGGCGATGGTCGAGGACCCCGACGCTCGTGTGTTGGGTGCTGGCGTGGCGCTGGCGCTGGACGTTCTGGCCGACGTGGGCGTAGAGGGCGAGGTCCAGGACGGTTCCGCTCCGGTCGCTCACGCGTGCTGCACGCTCACCGGCGTCGACACGATCGCACCGGTAGTCGATGCGTCAACGCTGCCCGGTCTGCCCGATGTGAATCCTTTGCTGACCGTCGCCGCCCACGCTCGCAAACAAACGCTCCGCGCTCTCGACCTCTGATCGGCCCGGCATCCGTCAGGGCGTCAGGCAGTCTGCGGTGCCGGGTGTGGCACCGAAGGACAACACGAAGTCGCGGAGGTTGTCGTCGAAGTCCGCACACCCGCCATGGCCGCGCACATAGCTGACGTCATTGAAGGCTATACCGTCGTACGAAGGCATCGGTGTGCCCTCGGCGGTTTCGGAACCCCAGGCGATGGCGTCGATCACCGTCGCTCCGTTCATGAGTGCGACCGAGTCGTCATTCCCGAGATAGGGGAAGGCCACGACCCCGTCGTAGTAGGCATCGGCGAGGCCGCTGTAACCCGACGGTGACCCGATCACATATGTCTCCCCCGGCGCCAGCAGTGTGCCCGGTGCAAACGTATGGAGGGTCTGGGGAACCTCGATCGTCCACCCGCCGATGTCGACCGTCGAGCTCGCCGCGTTGACGACTTCGATGAACTCGTCACCGATGCCCGCTGGTCCGTTCGGCCGAACCTCACCGATGATCACGCTGTCGGCGGTGGGAGGGCTGCTACAGGGCGTGAACGGTGACGACATGTTCTGGAGCATGCTCTTGCCGTAGTTGCGGACGAAATCCGCCTTGTTGTCGTCGCTGTCGACGCAGTTCCCGTATGCGTTGCCGAACAGTCGCTCCCAGCTACCGTCGATGCCAGCGGGGTTGTTCCACGAGGGGAGGGCGGTTCCCTCGCCGATCGTCGGTCCCGAGCCGTAGTGGAGTGCATCGACCTGCGTCCCGGTGGGCGTGAGGACCTGTACATCGCCGAACGCTGTGCCGTAGGTCAGTCCGCCCCAGGTGTCGTCGGCAAAGCCCGCTTGGGGTGAGAAGGGATGGGTCACGAGGTAGTGCTGACCCGGGAGGAGCGTTACCGCCGGGAAGGTGTAGAAATCGAAATCGAGCGCACTCGTGATGTGCAGTCGCCATCCGGTCAGATCCTCGGCCACCGCGCCGGCGTTGAAGAGCTCGACGAACTCGTCGTCGCCGCCGCCCGGTCCGGACGGTCGGAACTCGGAAATGACGATCCTGGGGCCCTCAACGACGATCTCGAAGCTCTGTGGGGGAGAGGTATCGATGCCGCCGTCGGCCACGCCGCCGTCGTCCTGTAGTTCGATGGTGATAATGGCCGAGCCTTCCTGCCCGGCCGCAGGGGTGAACAGCAGTGTTCCGGTCGACGAGACCTGCGGTTGGGCGGAGAACAAACCGGGGTTGGTGTTGGCTGTCGTGTTGAAGGTCAGCGTCTGGCCCGTTTCGTCGGCGGGACCCCGGCTGAGCGATGTCGCCCATCCGACCCGTGCCTGGGCGCCCGAATCCGCGGGCACGGTCTGATCGGAACCCTTCACAAAGGATGGAGGGTCGTTGACGGGCGCGACGGTGACCGTGACGGTGGCGATGCTGCAGAGACCTCCGAGATCACAGATCCGATAGTCGAATGTGTCGATTCCCACGAAGTCCGGCGCAGGCGTGTAGTCGATGGTGTTGTCGCCTTTCACCACGAGGGCTCCCGCAGCCGGTGGTGACGGCTCGATGGTGAGGCTCGTCGGATCCAGGTCGTCGTCGACGTCGTTGGACAGTACGTCGAGATTGACGAGCGGGCCATCTTCGAGAACGGGCGGGCCGATCGGATACGAATCGTCGACCGCGTCGGGACTCACATTGGTGAGTGTGAGTTCCAGCTCGGAGGGGTGGATGGAATCCATGGCGACCCAGACGTCCTCGTGTCCGAACATCAGGCGCAACTTGAGCACTCGACCCGGTGCAACGGTATGGGTCAGGCTTCCGAGCGTGATCTCGCGATAGGCGAAGTCCGAAACACCGCCGTTCCAGTCGTTCGTGTGGGCATCCTCGTAGCGCAGCAAGGCCGGCGAGCATGCCCCGAGCGTCACTGCGTCGCAGTCGTACAGCCACGCCGAGAGATCGACATGAGCACCGAGCTCGAATCCGTCCACCGTGCTCCAGAGCTTCAGCGTCACGGGGCCATTGACCGCCAGATCTGACGAGCCAGGATCGAGGATCCAATGGTGGTACTTCAGCGGATCGGGATCGATCTCGGATCCACCGCTGCTCAAGATGGTCAATCCGGGATCGAGATCTCCATCGGGGTCCGGATCGCCAGGAGTCGGAGGGGCCGAGACGAGGTCGAAGTCATCTGCCGTCGGTCCGGTGTCGCCGAGGAACCAGCCCATCGGCACGACACCCGAGTCGACGGTGATGGAGACGGTCGTCGAGGTCGATGACAGCGCTCCGTCGGATGCGGTGTAGGTGAAACCGTCCGAACCGGTGAAGCCGGCGTTCGGTGTGTAGGTGAACGACCCATCGGGGTTCAGCGTGACAACGCCGGAACCGGGCCCGCTGTCGACTACTGCGGTGAGTGGATCACCGTCGTAATCGTTGTCATTGGCGAGCACACCCGGAGCGCCAACCGCGATCGGGGCGTCGCGATCGGTCACGAATGCGTCGGCCTGAGTGCCCGGTGCATCGGGGACGGCGGCGACATCGATCGTGACGGTGGCCTCCGCGCAGGAACCGTCGAGATCGCACACCTGGTACTCGAACGAATCGGCCCCGAAGTAGTTGGGATCGGAGACGTAGTCGAAGGTTCCGTCGCCGTTTGCCGTCGCCAACCCGCGTGCCGGTGGTGAGACGACGACGGCCGATGTCGGATCGAGATCGGGGGTCGGGTCCGTGTCGTTGGCCACCGCATCGATGGTGATGGGTGCTGCGTCCTCGTCGGTCGTGGCGGCGTCAGCGTTTGCTTCGGGCCCCATGATCCCGACGGTCACCGTGGCGGTATCGCAGGCAGTCGACAGGTCACAGACCTGATAGACGAACGAATCGGCCCCTGTCTGCCCGGGGGTAGGCGTGTAGCCGATCGTGCCGTCGGGGTTAGGTACGGCGGTTCCCTTGGTCGGTGCGACCAGGATCGAGACGGAGGTGGAATCGAGGTCTCCGTCGGGGTCGATGTCGTTGTCGAGCACGGGGACGTTCATCAGGCCCGGCCCACTCGTGGCGGTTGCATCATCGAATGCCTCCGGCGCGTCGTCGACGGGGTCGATCGTGACCGTCACCGTGGTTGGGGTACTGGTGTCGATGCCGCCGAAGGCGGTTCCACCGTCATCCGAAGCGGTGATCGTGATGGTCGCCGAACCGGCGGCGTCCGACTGCGGTGTGAAGGTCAAATCCCCCGAAGGCGAGAGTCCGGGCTGCACCGCAAACAATGACGGATCGTCCGCCACCACCGCGAAGACAACCGTCTGACCGACCTCATCGGCGGGACCGGCCGTGATGGCTGTCGCCCATCCGGCGATCGTCTGGCCACCTGCGTCCTCGAGTACCGTGACGTCGGTCCCGGCGACAAAGCCCGGTGGATCGTTGACCGCGGCGATCTCGAGCGTTGCGGCTGCGATGGGGCTGGAGTCGACACCACCGAGATCGGTTCCTCCGTCGTCTATCAACCGGATGGTGAGGTTCGATATGCCGTTTGCGTCGAGCGCCGGAGTGAAGGACAGATCTCCTGCCGCAGAGATCGCCGGCTGTGTACTGAACAGCGATGGGTCGTCGGCGACGACGGTGAATGACAGTGCCTGCCCCGCCTCATCGGGTGGTCCCGCTCTGATGCCTGTTGCCCAGCCCGGGACGACACTCGCACCGGAGTCCTCCGCGATCGTGTAGCCCGGTCCTGGGGTGAAGGTGGGCGCCTCGTTGACGGCGGTCACGTCGATCGTCGATACGAACGCGGTGCTCGTGTCGGAACCGCCCAGAGCGGCGCCGCCCGAATCGCGCAGGGTAACCGAGATCATCGATGAGCCATTGGCGTCGGGCGCCGGCTTGAAGGACAGGTCCCCTGTGGGTGAGATGGTGGGTTGCACGTCGAACAGATCGGGGTTGTCCGTCGCCACGGTGAAGGTCACCGACTGCGCGGCTTCGCCCGGTCCGGCATCGATGGCGGTAGCCCAGTTGGCCAGGACCTGTGCACCGGAGTTCTCGAGCACGACCGGTGGGCTACCTCCGACGAAGGTCGGCGAATCGTTGACAGGAGTCACCGAGACCGTCGTAGTCTCGATGTCACAGAACTCCTCGACGTCACAGACGAAGTAGTCGAAGCTGTCGAGGCCAAACCAATCTTCGGCGGGGACGTAGGTCACGGCGGAACCCACGACCGTGGCGACACCCGTGCTCGGCGGGCGCACCACCG
The DNA here is from genome assembly GCA_024638805.1 of Acidimicrobiales bacterium. GTDB lineage: Bacteria > Actinomycetota > Acidimicrobiia > Acidimicrobiales > SZUA-35 > JABDIY01. Next base: position 19,874 of record JAHEJO010000018.1, on the reverse strand, counting down.
CAAGTTCGGAGGGGTCGAGTGGCGCATCGCTGCTGTCGTTGCCGAGTACGCCGATCACGACGCTCCGGTCCTCGAGCGACGTCATCGAATCGCTCACGAGCAGCGGACGATCCGGATCGTCGAGAACGATCAGGGCGACTTCAGCCGAAGCGAAACCACCCTGGCCGTCATCGATCGTGTAGGTGAAGGCCGCAGGGCCGGTGTAGCGCGGCCTGGGGGCGAAGGTGACGGTCGACCCGTCGCTGACCGCCGAACCACCCGACACCTTCGTCACTGAGCGCACCGTGAGGGGATCACCGTCGACGTCCTCGTCGTTGTCCCGCACGGGGATGACCAGCGGCGTGTTCTCGATCGCGGTCGCCGAATCGTCAATTGCGATCGGGGCGTCATTCACCGCCTCGACGACGAACGTGAGCGACCCGAGATCGCACACTCCGTCGTCGAAACAGCTCGAATAGGCCAGGATCACCGTGCCGTTGAAGTTCGGTTCGGGCGAGAACGAGACCAGTCCGGGCGACGAGACCTTGGCGGAGCCGTTCGCGGGTTCGTCGAGGAGCGTGATATGAACGCCCGACTCGGTGACGAGCTCGCTGAGATCGGCTTCGAGCGTCTGGTCTTCGGGCCCCCGGACCATGAGATCGGGAGCTTGCGCCACCAGGGCAACCGTTTCGGGGACGTTTGGAGCAGCCGTCTCGACCTGCGGGCCGATGAGACCGGCGACGGCACCCACCGCAATCGTGGCGGCCACAGTCGCTCCGGTCGTCGCCGCCGAACCGATCGTCGCAGAGCCGGCTGGCAGTTGTGCGATGGATCCGAGGGGGCCGGCGATGAGCCGGAGACGGCCGATGTTGACACCGAGGAACGCTCGGACGACCTGGGGATCGAACTGGGAGCCGGAGTTCACCGCCAGCTCCCGACGGGCCTCGGAGGCCGGCATCGGCTTCTTGTAGGACCGGGCCGAGGTCATCACGTCGTACGCGTCTGCGACCGCAACGATGCGGCCGGCCAACGTGATGTCGCGGCCCGACAGCCCATTCGGATAGCCGTTTCCGTCGAAGTATTCGTGGTGCTGAGTCGCCGACTCGGCCCATTCGCCGAGCCAGGGCCGCAGCGGCTCGACGAGCGCATCGGCTTTCGCGGGGTGCTGGCGAAGGATCACCCACTCGTCGGCTGTCGGCTTTCCCTTCTTGTTCAGAATCTCCGTCGGCACGGCGAGTTTGCCGATGTCGTGGACCAGCCCGGACCAGTTCAGCAGTTCGAGCTCGTGCTCCTCGAGGCCCATCTCCTGCCCGATCATCACCGAATAGGCTCGAACCCGCTCGGTGTGGCCTCGCGTCAGCCGGTCGTGGGTGTTCAATGTGCTTGCGAGTGCGATCAGGAACTCGGCGGCTTCCTGCGGCGCCGCCTCGACGAACTCGCCCGACTCCATCTTGCGTTGCAACTGCCGGACCGTGCCGTTTCGAAGCGCCGCCCTGAAGCGCGAAGGGGCCCGGTCGGGGAAGATGAGCGACAGCTTGTACATGGCGACGATCGGCATCAGTCGCCGGAATACTCGATCGAACACCAGCAACACCACTGTGGCGAAGATGGACAGGAGTACCCACCATGCGATCATCCTGAACCAGCTGGCGGGTCGAGGGATAACTCGACTGGCGACGGTGACGAGGACGAGCGAGATGACGATGGGCGCGACCGTGATGATGACGCGCAGGATCCCGGCGACGACGGGACGTCCTTCCCATTTCTCCTCGTTTCGAGTCATTCAACACTTGGATCGGCGCAATCACGACTCGGGTTAATCGCAGGCTTGAAGATCTTCGCCGACCGCAGCCGCCCATTCCCGCGGGCGGACCGGGTGTGAAACGAGCTGTGAACGCTACTCGGGAAGGTCGTGAGAGGGAAGGCTGACCATCAGAGCCCGAACCGCCTCGAGGGTGTCGGCCTCAGCGGGCTGTTTGTCGGGCCGGTAGCGACGGACCCGCGCGAACCGCAGTGCAACGCCACCCTGATAGCGCGTCGACATATGACTCGAGTCCACTGCGATCTCGACGACCAGTTCGGGGCGGGCGAAAACGGCGATTCCCGACCGGTGAATCTCGCGGGCGAGGATCTCCTCTGTTTGCCAGGTGAGCAAGGCGTCGGTGAGACCTTTGAACGTTTTTCCGACCATGACGAAGTCGCCGCTGGCCTGTTCGCGGGCTCCGAGGTGCAGATTGGACAGCCAGCCTTTGCGTCGCCCGTGTCCCCATTCGGCGCCGAGGACGACGAGATCCAGGGTGTGCACCGGCTTGATCTTCTTCCAGCCCTTGCCTCGGGTGCCCGCCTCATAGGGCGTTCCGAGGCTCTTGACCATGGCCCCTTCGTGGCCGTCGGACAGCGCATCCTCGAGGTGCTGCTGGGCGACGGCTGGGTCGGCTGTGAGTACGGTCGGTATCCGGTGCGCCCCAACGATCCGACCCAGGAGTTCGGCGCGCGCGGACAGGGGCCGGTCGAGAAGGTCGTGGCCGTCGAGGTGGAGCAGGTCGAAGAAGTAGGGGTCGGAGCCGAGCACCTCGCCGTCGAGAACGATCTGTCCGGCCGGCATCGCCTCGACGACGGCGACGATCGTGCGGGCGCGATGGGTGATGTCGTTGAGGTTTCTCGTGAAGACCGCGACATCACCAGCTGTCTTGTGGACCTGGATGCGGATCCCGTCGAGTTTGTACTCCACCGATGCCGGGCCGGTGTGCTTCATCGCGCTCGCGATGTCGGGTGCAGTTGCCGCCAACATCGGCTCGATCGGCCGCCCGACGGTCAGGGTCACCGCCGAGAGACCCTCCTCGCCGGACGTGGCGGCGATCCGGCCCGCTTCGGGGAGGTCGCCGAGGAGCATTGCAGCCTTTCGGACCGAACCGAGCCGGACGCCATAGGCCTTGCTGATCGCCGATGCGACCACACCGGCGAGCGCCCCCTGCCGCAGCCCGCCGGTGAGAACGGATGCGAGAAACTCGGCTTCCCCGGGTGTGGCTCGGGCGAAGAGATCGGACACGATCTGGCGGCGTTTCGCGTCCGAGCCAGGACCTGTCGTTTCTTCGACCTGCTCCACCGCCCGATCGACGTCGGCCAGGGTGAGCGGTGCGTGGATCCCAGCGCCCCCTCGCGCCACGGTGAGGTCGCGCACGTCGTCCACCGCCGCTGCGACGGTGGCCCATCCGATGCCCACCCGGCCTCGACGGGGGATTCCGCTGAGCAGCGCGACAGCGCTCGGAACCTCTGTCGGGTTGATCGACGCCAGGAACGCGGCCAGAGCTGCAACCTTGTCGTTACGGGCCGAGGTTGCTGCCGTTGCTGCCGACGCGTTCACCAGAGTCGACAGGTGCGTCGCTGGTGTCATGAGAGTGACGATGCCGTCCGATCCGGTCACTCACAACCGCGATCGCCGCCCCTCCGAGGAGCATCAAGAGGCCGAGCCGACCGGTCCGTTGATGGATGTTCTGCCCTGCGGCAAGAAAGAACAGACCACCGCCGGCCGCCGCAGATGCAACCCCGGCGCTTTCCACTCGGCGGATAGTGGAGTGAGCCGAGGTGACGCCTGAAGGCGGAGTCCGGCGGTGGTCTGCGAACCAGCGGAGATCGGTAGCGGTCTCCATTCCCAGCGAAACGGCCAGGTCGATCAATTGGCCAGGGTTCTTCTCCCGGACCAGGAAGCCGTCGAGATGCCCCAACGACGGATGGAATCTGCGCTCGACGAAGAGCAGCCCTGTCGTCGCCGGCCCCGCCGCCGTCGACGTGACGAGATAGGGAACGTTCAGTTGGCTGAACTCGGTGGGCGCGCCGGGCCTGGCGCACCCACCGACGTCGAGCTCGCCGATCTGATCGCGCGTGTCGACGATGGCCACGGTGTGGCGATCCAGCATCCACGGCAGATCACCCAACCGACTGGGGAGGACGAGGTTGATCGTCGCCGAATGGACTTCGAGTCGCGGCTCGGTCTTCTGCCACGGCAAGGTTGCCAGGGGAATGTGGTACATCACTCGCCCTTCCGTTCGATGGGCGACAGATTGTCGGTCGTGTTGGACCCGTCGAGGATCGACGAGGCGCTCTCCACGTTGCTTTCGACAGAGGTGACGACCACGTTGACCGATGACCCGAACGCCTCACTGATCCGCTCGGCCAGCAGGTCGACGCCCAGCGGTTCGTCCCGATTGGCGGAGCTGGCGATCGTGAGGTGCACGGTCGGCGACTCGCTCTTCTCGACGAGGTCCTCGATGGCCATCGAGATGATCCGGGCATCGGCCCGCCATCCGCCGACAGCCTCGGCCACCATCTCTTGACCCGGAACCGAACTCATTTCCGGGGTCGGCCGCCATTCGTCGATGATCTGAAGGGGTGCGACGACGAGCACCATGGTCATGACCGTCATCCTGATCCGTCGGGCGATCGGTTGCCTGGTCTCGAAGAGTCGCCCGTTCGGGACGAGCCCGAACACGATGAAGGTCAGCGCGCCGGCAGTGATCATGCCGATGACGTTGGCGAGGAACAGCAGAAATGCGCCGAGTGCCATCTGCCACTCTCCCAACTGCAGAGTGATCCCGATAACTGCCAACGGTGGGATCAAGGCAACGGCGACCGCCACACCCGCGATGGCATCGCCGGCCTGGCGTCGAACGTGGGAGTAGGCACCGGCGGAGCCGGCAGCCAGGGCGACGCCGAGGTCGACCAGGCGGGGTGAGGTCCTGGCCAGCAACTCGTTGGGTAGGGGCTGAGGATCGCCGGGGAGCAGCCATGACACGGCGGCTGCGAGGGCAATCGCCAGCACGGTGCCGGTGAGAGTCACCCATGTGGCCCATGCGGCCCTGCGTGACCAGTCCATCACCGCCGCGGCGGCGATGCCCAGCACCGGCGCCATCAACGGAGCGACCAGCATCGCCCCGATCACAACAGCCGTCGAGTCGGCCAGCAAGCCGAACACCGCGATCAGAACCGACAGTGTCATCAGGCTGTAGAAGCGATGGAGGAACGGTTTGCGACGTTTTCCTTCTGGAAACAGACCGGTGACGATGCGCTGGCGTTCGTGTTTGCCGAGTGGATCGATGCGCAAACGCGCGTCGGCCAGGGCCGCCAGGCCGTTCTCCAAGGGATGGGTCAAAACTTCTCTCGTCGCCATGCAACTACCTCTGTGACCGAACCGGCCGAGGAGCCGATCTCCGCATGTGAAACTAAGCTGGGTCGCCGAAGTGTGAATGGGCATGGATACCGCCCGATCGTGGGCGGAAACGCCCGAAATGGCACCCTCCGTGGTCGTTTCCAACCAGGTGCGCCGACAGCGCCACGGCGCTGCACACCTGCGTAGTGAGGAGGGCCACCTCCCTGTTCCGGGCGCTTCCTACCCCGGATGACCCAACGGTGGTGAGCGCATGTACCCGATCCCTGGCGGTGGTGGGCGCGGCTGTGGGAGAGTTCTCGAACCAACTCGTGGGTGATGACTGAGAGCGCCGGATCCTCGGATCCGGTGCTCGGCTTTTTCGCCGCCGGTCGATGTGCAGGCCAGTAGTGTGAAGCACCTATGCCTCGACCCGATCAACGTGGAAACGACGAACTCAGGCCTCTGTCCTTCGAGCGCGACTTCACCGACATGGCCGACGGGTCCGTGTTGGTGAGGTTCGGCAGAACGCATGTGCTGTGCACCGCATCGGTGGAGGACGACGTGCCCCGTTGGATGCGCAATTCGGGCAAGGGCTGGGTCACCGCCGAGTACAACATGCTGCCCGGTTCGAGTCCGGAACGTATCCGCCGCCGGGTCTCGGGCCGGGATCAGGAGATCCAGCGCCTGATCGGTCGGAGCCTTCGCGCGGTCGTGGACATGGAGATACTCGGTGAGCGGAGCATCACGGTCGACTGTGATGTCCTGCAAGCCGATGGCGGAACCCGCACGGCTGCGATCTGTGGTGGTTTCGTCGCGCTGCACGACGCGATCACGCGTCTCGACCTGGGCGTCGACCCGTTCACCCAAACGTGCGCGGCGATCAGCGTCGGCATCGTCGAGGGTGAAGCCCGTCTGGACCTTCCGTACATCGAGGACGCCAACGCGGAGGTTGACATGAATGTCGTGATGACCGGCAGCGGATCCCTGATCGAGGTACAGGGCACCGCCGAGGGGCGCGTCTTCAGCCGTGAACAGCTCAACGACCTCCTCGAGCTCGGCTGGCAGGGTGTGTTGCGCATCACCGAAGCGCAGAAGGCGCTCCTGACCGAGAGACCCCCCACGCGTCCCCCGAGGGACTGACCGGTCCTCGTGGATCTGATCCTCGCCACCACCAACCCGGGAAAGGTCGCTGAACTCGAGCAGCTTCTCGCCGCCGTCGACATCACGGTAGCCGCCCGGCCACTGGACATCCCCGAAACGGTTGAGGATGCGTCGACGTTGGAAGGAAACGCCAGGAAGAAGGCTGCCGAGATACGCGCTGCCACCGGATCGGCGGCGCTCGCAGACGACACCGGACTGTTCGTCGACGAAATCGGCGGCGCTCCAGGCGTCCGCACGGGCCGTTTCGGCGGTTGGCAACGGCTGCTCGATGTCCTCGAAGGTGTGCCGCCGGCATGTCGACGGGCACGATTCGTCACCGTGCTCGTCGTCTCCTATCCCGACGGTCGGCCCGACGTAGTGGTCGAAGGCGTGTCGGAGGGAACGATCGCCACCGCTCCTGTCGGTGAAGGGGGTTTCGGGTACGACCCGGTGTTCCTACCCGAGGACGGTGGGGGGCTGAGTTTTGCCGAGATGGATCCCGAGCAGAAGAACCTCGTCTCCCATCGCGGTCGGGCGCTGCGGTCTCTCGTCGACGTGCTCACTCGGTAGCCTGACCACCATGACGACCATCCCAGGACTCCCCACCGCCGACTCGATCGGGAGCGGATTCGGGTTCGACATCTACACCCAGTTGTTGAAGGAGCGTATCGTCTTCCTGGGCAGCCAGGTCGATGACAGCATCGCCAACCAGCTTGCCGCCCAGATGCTCTATCTCGCCGGGCAGGACAACGAGAGGGACATCTGGCTCTACATCAACTCGCCGGGCGGCTCGGTCACCGCCGGGATGGCCATCTACGACACGATGCAGTTCATCAAACCCGACGTGGCGACCGTGTGCTTGGGTCTGGGCGCCTCAATGGGACAGTTCCTTTTGACCGCGGGTGCGGCGGGCAAGCGATATGCGCTACCCCACGCCCGCATACTCATGCATCAACCCTCCGCCGGGATCCAGGGCCAGGCCAGCGACATCGCCATTCAGGCCGAGAACCTGATCAAGATCAAACGTCAGATGGCCGAACTGATCGCTCAGCACTCGGGGCGCACGGTCGAAGAGATCGAACGTGACTCCGATCGCGACAAATGGTTCACCGCCGCCGAAGCACAGGAGTACGGACTGTTCGATCGGGTCATAAAACGGGCTGGTGAGCTCAGCGGCGACAGCGCCGTCTGATCCGATCAGCCGGAACCGTCAGCCCGTCACAGGCCTGCGGTAGGCGCCGGTGGCCAGTTGCCTCAACTCCTTCACCGCGGCCGCCAAGCCCTCGGGGTGGCGATACAAGGCCGAACCCGAGATCAACACGTTGGCTCCCGCAGCCGCCGCTCCCTCGACCGTGTTGGCACTGATACCACCATCGACCTCCAGATCGATCCACCGATCGGCGCCGTCGAGAACCGTTCGGGCGGCGGCGATCTTGGGTTCCATCGACGACAGGTAGGACTGTCCACCGAACCCCGGGTTGACCGTCATGACGAGCACCATGTCGAGCAGGTCGAGCACATGGGCGACGGTGTCAACCGGCGTGTGCGGATTGAGCGCCACCGCCGCGCCGGCCCCGAGCTCGCGAATCGTTGCCAGCGTCTTGTGGAGGTGAACGCAGGCCTCCTCGTGGACGATGATCAGCTGGCATCCGGCCTCGATGAAACGGCTCAACAGGTGGTCGGGCTGCTCGATCATCAGATGGGCTTCGAAGGGGACGGACACCGCGTCGCGCACCGATGCGACCACCTCCGGCCCGAAGGTGAGGTTGGGTACGAATCGTCCGTCCATCACATCGAATTGGATCCGGTCGACGCCCGCCTTCTCGAGTGCCTGACACTCGTCACCGAGTCGTGCGAAATCGGCCGGCAGTACGGAAGGTACGATCTTCATGGCGGGTGCGGAACCTGACTGCATCCGGCCAGTATGGGGCGATGGACGACCCGGAACTCACCGTCGATCGGATTGCCGTCGGCGGAAAGGCACTCGGTCTCGACGCCGATGGTCGGGCCACGTTCGTGAGCGATGCTGTTCCCACGGAGCGAGTACGGGTCCGTTTGACCAAAGTGGCCAAACGTTGGGCGGAGGGCCATGTCGTCGAGGTGATGCTCCCGTCACCGGACCGGGTGGTGCCACCGTGCCCCCACGCTTCCGGACAGCCGCGCTGCGGCGGCTGTGACTGGCAGCACGTGGCCACCGCCGCCCAACGGGGCCTACGGGTGGCGATCGTGGAGGATGCCCTCCGTCGGATCGGAAAGCTGGACACCGCCGCCATCGACATCAGGTCGGGTCCCGTACTCGGTGCCCACAACTACCGAACCGGTGTCCGCATGCTCGTCGACGGAGACGGGCATTTGGCGTACCGCCAGCCGCGCTCGCACGCTCCCTACAGACCTGCGTCGTGCCTGGTTGTTCACCCGCTGATCGACGAGATCATCCAGACCGCCCGATTCCCGCACGCCACCGAGGCGCAGGTCAGAGTGGGTGCACTGACAGGGGACCGCATGGCCGAGGTGACGCCCTCGGTCGGATCGCCGGTCGTGCCAAATGACCTGGCGGTGATCGGTCGCGATGAGTTGGGTCGCCGCTCGGTCGCCGTGCGCGAGATCGTCGAGGGCGTTTCCCTGAGGATCTCGGCCGGGACGTTCTTCCAGTCGTCCCAGACCGGCGCATCCGCATTGGTGGCAGCCGTTCGAGGGGCACTGGCCGGAACGGACCGGGATGGCTTGCTGATCGACGCGTATGCCGGCGGTGGGTTGTTCTCGGCGACGGTCGGAGTGGAATGGACCGACGCCGGTGGCGAGCTGATCGCCGTCGAATCCAACCCGTTGGCTGCGGCCGACGCCAGTGTCAACGCGCCCTCGGCCAGCGTGGTCAACCAGCGGATCGATGAATGGCGGCCGGTGAAGGCAACCGCTGTGATCGCCGATCCGGCTCGAGCCGGTCTCGGCGCCAGCGCTGTGGATCGACTCGTCGCAACCACCGCACCGACCATCGTGCTCGCCAGCTGTGATGCCGGATCTCTGGGTCGCGACGCCCGGCTGCTGGCCGAGAAAGGGTACGTCGCGGACAGCGCGCGTGTACTCGATCTGTTCAACCAGACAAGTCACGTGGAAGTCGTCACCCGTTTCCGCCGGGCCCTGTAGCGCGTGAGTGATGTGCGGTGCACGACCGGTGGCGTTCGGCCAGATACCGATCGACTCCTGGCGTCGCAGCGAGTACTCCATCGCGGCGCAGGATGTCGAAGGTCATCCCTGCACGGCTACGAGAACGGGCACCCGTTGGGGGGACTGCTCGTGCATCGATCACGCCGGAGATCGCTCGATATCCCAGAGCTCGCCGGAGCTACATCAGGCGACGCGGTTGGTGTATTCGGCAGAGTAGAGAAAACCGTTGATCAGAATCGGCAGTCCGACTCCCCGGTCGGCCAGTCGGGTCCAGTAGTCGAAACCGTCCGGGTCGGGCGCTCGGTCGAGCATCCCGACATAGATCATCAGGACGTCGATCTGGGTGCCGACGCTGGCCGCGTCGGGTCTGTTGGCGGCGGCAACGCCAGGGGAGTTGAGCCACTCATCGACCTCTTCGGCTGAGGGCATGTCCGCGGACCCTGTCAGTGCGGCTTCGGCCTGCGGTCGGATACGTATCGCGAACTCCTCGGAGTGGAGGAAGTTCACGATCACCTCAGCCGGTTTCAGACGCCTGCTGTTGAGGCTCTCGGTCCAGTAGGCCAGACCGGCCGGGTCGGCGTCGCGGCCCAGGAAATCTCGGTACTGCTGGGCAACGAACCGCTCCGCCGAGGTAAACGGCTTCACCGGAACCGGGCAGCGGAGATCCGGCGTCATCGAACCGAGGACCGAAGGATCGGAGCTGGGAATCGGTTCGGTTGTTTCGATGGACCGCTCTACATACTGGCCGGTGACCCACATCCGCCCGTCCGCAGCACAACGCACGTCGACCCAGATGTGCGTTGCCCGCTCCGCCATCATGTTCCTGGCATGAGGGCCCGACTCGAGCCAAAGTGCCACCGCGTCGGTGGCGGGGTTGAACATCACGAGTGCGTTCTCGGCCGCCCACATGTTCAGGGGGAAGTCGTCGAGCAGGACGATGATGTTGCTGTGGCCGAGCTTCCCGTTCGATCGCATCCGTTCGCCGTTGGCGGCGGCGTACGGCCCGAGATCGACCAGTTCGTGTAGAAGCGGAAGACCGGCCTCGGCACGTGCCTTGTTGTGGTCGGCGGCGATCTGTTCGGCGAGGGCCCGCTCGACCGCGGTCATCTCGATGTCGCTCTTGGCCGAGGCCTCCTCGGACGTTTCTGCGGCGACCGGACCGCTCATCGTCGGGATTAGGGCCAGAAGACCCACAAGAATCGCTAATGACTTCCGGGACCGGCACGATAGGAGAACTGCCACGGCGGGGTCATCGGCGACATGACCGGATTCCTTGAGCGCCCCAACGCGCGGTGACCACCTGCTCCATCTCAGCCCGTACCGAGCCAGGTCAGGATCCGTCTCCTCAACCGATCCACATTCAGACCGGTCGTGGCACTGACCCACAGAACATCGCCAGGTTCCAGATCGCAGCCGGCGGCCAGTTCCGCACCTCGCTTCTGGCGCTGCGACGACTTCACCTTGTCCTGCTTGGTGGCGACCACGTTGTGCGGCAAGCCGTGTGAGCGCAGCCACGTCAGCATGACCGTGTCGAGCGCCGTGGGACCGACGAGCCCATCGACGAGCACGATGATCATGACGAGGGAGTCACGTTCGAGCAGATACTCCTCGATCATCTTCTGCCAGCTCGCCTGCGCCTTCTTGGAAGCGCCGGCGGCATAGCCGTATCCGGGTAGGTCCATCAGCCCGCGCCGCGCCGGCTCGTCGCCCAGAACGAAGAGGTTGAGGAGTTGGGTTCGTCCAGGTGTCTTCGAGGTGAAGGCGAGCCGTTTGCGGTTGGCGATGGCGTTGATGATCGAGCTCTTCCCAACGTTCGATCGACCGACGATGGCGATCTCGGCGTCGAGCGTGGGAAGGCGGCGGTGATCGGTGGCGCTCTGGGAGAACCGGAACTCGAGAGGACGCACCGGTCAGATGGTACGGGTCCCGATGAGAGGATGTCCCAGTCTCTTAAGACGGCGAGATCACGAGTCGATAGCACATGTATGGAAGCTGCCGAGATCATCGCTGCCACGCCGGCACCGAATGACAAGGAAGCTGTTCTGGCATCCCTGGGTGCACTTCTCGAAACGATCGATCTCGAGCAGGATGAACTCCGCGAGCACCAAGACCGCACCGCCGACTTCGAAGCCCAGTTGCGGAGTCTGGCCTCCCAGCGTGAACAGGTCACACAGTTCGCCGACGCCCAGGCTCGCAACGAGCCGATCTCCAGCGTTCTCCTCGAAACCTTCGAATTCCTCCTCCAGGACGACGAGTTGGCCGTCGACGTGCGCAATGACCGGATGCTCGGGCTCTTCCGGTCGGCCAGTTCCTGCATCATGGTGGCGGACTGGAATGCCAACAGTCCGGTCACCGTCGAATGGGTCGAGAGCTTCAATCGGGTTGTGGCCCGCAAGATCCGCGATCTGCGGGCCCATACGTCCGGGTACGCCAAGGTCGGCAAGATCAAGTACGCCCAAGTGCTCCTGATTCCCGAGGAGATCTACAACCAGCCTCGCTACGACCGCGCCCCCAAGGAGTACTGGCTCCAGTACGCCGGATTCAGCCTCATCGCGTCGGTACTCACCACTCGGAAGCACTCCACGCAGTTGCGCGACGAGATGTCGGCAGCGCTCACAATTCTCAACGTTGCCCTGGGCCGCCAGAAGATCCCGGTCGTTCGCCCGGTCGGTCTGTAGGCATCTCGGCGCACGTGGCCGGTGGCGTTGACCGGTCGCTACTCTTCAAGGCGATGCAACCGCTGATCGGAACAACGGGCCGCCGCCTGCCGGCATTCAAGGTAGAAGGAGCGTTCGAGCAGTTCTTGGATTCGCCGCTCGAGATCTTCTACGCCGAATACGCCGAGAAGGTGTCGATGGCCGGTGGACTTCCGGTCCTGCTCTCCGATGCCGCCGACCCGGAAGCTCTGGTCGAACGACTCGACGGGCTGCTTCTCAGCGGGGGAACCGACGTTGCGCCGGACCGCTACGGAGCAACCCCGGGCCCCCACCTGTGGCCGCTGTCGCCCGAGCGGGACGAGTTCGAACTGGCGCTGGTTCGGGCGGCGATCGGTCGTCGCCTTCCCATCCTCGGTTCCTGTCGTGGGATTCAACTGCTCAACGTCCATTTCGGGGGAACACTGATCGCTCACCTCCCGCCTGATTCGGGAGAGGCCCACTCGTCCAAGGCATATCCCCGCTATGTGGGCCGGCACGAGGTCATCATGGAGCCGGGCTCGACGATGGCCGATCTCTACGGCTCGTCTGCGATGGTCAACAGCTACCACCACCAGGGTCTGGATCGGGTGGGTGAGGGCCTCATCGCCACCGCACGGGCACGCGATGGTGTCGTCGAAGCTGTGGAGCACGCCGATCTCCCGATCATCGGCGTGCAGTGGCACCCCGAAACGATGCGTTTCCAGGAGCCGATCTGGGATTGGTTCGTCAAAGCTGCCGCCGATCGCTGACCGATCGGCCCCGCCACGAGCGCCGCGGCGCTACCATGTTTCGGCCAGCCCATGTAGCTCAACTGGATAGAGCAGGGAGCTTCTACCTCTCAGGTTCGGGGTTCGAGTCCTCGCGTGGGCGCTCGATCGACACTGTCGTCGCCCCGAACCCAGGTTGCCAAGATCTGCGTCAGGGGTGTTGTGTGTTGCACATAGGGTTGACCGATGGACTCCGCAGAACCTGCTCGGCGCAGATGTCAACCGGCCCGATGACCTCGGTCTGGATCGGGCTCGACATCGGTACGACCGGGCTGAAGGCTGCAGCCTTCGGTCGCCGTGGCGAGCTCGTTGCGCTGAGGGTCGAGCCGACGCCATTGCAGCTGGGGGGAGCCGAGTTCGACGCTGGACGGTTGTGGTCGGCAGCGGCTGCTGCGATCCGGTCCGTGATCGACGAACTGACCGATCGCGGTCTGGTCCCGAGCGGGATCGCCTGCGCGTCGATCGGCGAGACCGGAGTCGCCCTCGACGATCGCGGCGAACCGCTGTATCCGTGTTCGACATGGCTGGATCCGCGGATGGACCAACAGGCGCAATGGTGGCGACACCAGGTTGGAGAAGAGGTTACGGCGCAGATCACCGCACTGCCGGTCCGACCCAAGTTCGGCGCCATCAAGCTGCTGTGGCTCCGCGACCACCACACCGACATCTTCGACCGGATCCGGCACTGGCTTCAGGTGGCGGACTTCGTCGCCTTCCGGCTCTGCGGTCAAATGGCCACCGACCACTCGTTGGCGTCCCGGACACTGCTTTTCGACCTGGACCGGCGACGGTGGTCGGCATCACTCCTCGCCGCTGCCGATATCGAGCCGTCGATCCTGCCGGCGGTGGTGCCGAGCGGCACCAAGGTGGGCGAAGTGTCAACCGTGGCCGCACAGCAGACCGGTTTGCCGATCGGGCTCCCGGTCATGGCCGGCGGACAGGATCATGTGTGCGCAGCCCTGGCGCTCGGCGTGACCGAGCCCGGGACACTGCTGGACTCGATCGGCACCGCCGAAGCGTTCTTCTTCCCCACCCGGGAGCCGACGTATCAGGGTCCGGTCGTGGACGCCGGGATCCCTCAGGGTGCCCACGTCGTCGGCGGGCGCAGCTATGCGATGTGGGGCCTCAACCCCGGTGGGGGACGGATCGAAGAGGTCCGCCGAGCGTCCGGGCTGGAGTGGGGTGAGTTCCTCCTCACCGATCAGGCTCGACGCGAGAGCGAATCGCTGGCTGCAGACGCCGACGATGCGATCGGGTGGATCGCCGCTGCGGTCCGCACCCCGATCACCCGACACATCGTGACCGGTGGGGGTGCGCGGAATCCGCTGCTCATGGCGGCCAAACAGGCGCTCAGTACCCTGCCGATCGAGGTGTCCGGCGTGCCCCAGGCCGCATGCCTCGGCGCCGCGATGCTCGCCGGGTGCCCCGGAGTCGGTCTTCGAACGACCACCCCGGACCGGTCATGATCCGGCGGGTTCGTCCTGGCCACAAATCGAACACGTCGGTCCGCAGACCGAAGCGGTCCGCCCGGCGTTTGTGGATTCACCCCGACTCGTCCTAGCTTCTAACCACAACGACTCGAGGGGATGATGTGACCGACCAATCAGCGGTCGTTTCTGCGGCCCGCCGCCTGTCCGAGGCGGAGACGACGCGCGCGACGTGTGCCCCGATCCGGGACCTGCTCCCCGCTGACGACCTCGACGGCGCGTACCGGATCCAACATCTCAACACCGAGCTCGGCGTGAGAAGCGGTCGAAGGGTGGTCGGTCGAAAGATCGGCCTCACCAACCCGGCGGTGCAGCAGCAGCTGGGCGTCGACCAACCCGACTTCGGAACGCTCTTTGCCGACATGGCGTTTCCCTCGGGCGCAGCGCTCCCCGAGTCCCGCCTCATCCAGCCCCGGGTCGAGGCAGAGGTGGCCCTCGTGCTCGGGGCCGATCTCGGACGCACGGACAACACGGTCATCGACCTGATCGGAGCGGTCGACTATGCGCTCGCTGCGATCGAGGTCGTCGATTCCCGCATCAGCGAATGGGACATACACATCACCGACACGATCGCCGACAACGGAAGTTCGGGACTGTTCGTCGTGGGTAACCGACCTGTACCCCTCGCCGAGATCGACGTGCGCGAAGTCGAGATGACGATGACGATCAACGGTGATGTCGTGAGCGAGGGTAAGGGCGCCGCCTGTCTCGACAATCCACTCAACGCCGCGCTGTGGCTGGCCAACGAAGTTGCTCGACGAGGCCTGCCGCTCCGAGCCGGAGAGGTCGTGCTCACGGGTGCGTTGGGTCCGATGCGGCCCCTCGTTCCGGGCGATGAGGTTGTCGCCGACCTGAGCGGCCTGGGTCGGGTCAGCTGTCGATTGGCACAGGAAGGACCACCATGACGATCAAGGCCGCCGTGATCGGATCCGGCAACATCGGTACAGATCTGCTGATCAAGTCGCTCCGCACGAGTGACGTGGTCGAGGTCATTGCCATGGTAGGTATCGACCCGGAGTCAGACGGGCTGGCCCGAGCCGGGCGTCTCAAGGTGGCGACCACCGCCCACGGAGTCGACGGGTTGTTGGCCATGGACGAATTCGCCGACATCGAGCTCGTCTTCGATGCCACCTCGGCCGGGGCGCATGCTCGCCACGACGAGGTTCTACGGCAACACGGCAAGCGGATTCTCGATCTGACGCCGGCGGCGATCGGTCCCTACGTGGTCCCGCCGGTCAACTTGCGCGACCATCTCCACGAACCGAACATCAACATGGTCACATGCGGCGGGCAGGCCACCGTCCCGATCGTCCACGCCGTCCATCGGGTCGTCCCGGTGGCCTACGGCGAGATCGTCAGTTCGATCTCGTCTCGCTCGGCTGGTCCGGGCACGCGAGCCAACATCGACGAGTTCACCGAGACAACGTCGAGGGCGATCGAGGTGGTCGGCGGCGCCCAGAGAGGCAAGGCGATCATCGTGCTCAATCCCGCCGAGCCCCCGTTGATCATGCGCAACACCGTCTTCTGTCTGGTCGAAGAAGGTGAGCCGGAGGCGATCGAGTCCTCGATCACCGGGATGGTCGAAACCGTCCAGGAGTACGTGCCCGGCTACCGGCTGAAACAGAAGGTCCAGTTCGAGGTGTTGGACGGATCGACCACCGTGCGCATCCCGGAATTGGACCGCAAGTTCACCGGATGGAAGGTGAGCGTCTTCCTCGAGGTGGAAGGAGCGGGCCACTATCTGCCGCCGTACGCAGGGAACCTGGACATCATGACATCGGCAGCCATCAGAACCGCCGAGCAGATCGCAACCGGAGTTCCGGCATGAACGACACCAACCTCTACGTTCAGGACGTGACCCTGCGCGATGGCATGCACGCCATCGGTCACCAATACCGACTCGAACAGGTTCGGGACATCTGCCGGGCGCTCGATGCGGCTGGAGTTGATGCGGTCGAAGTGGCCCATGGCGACGGACTGGCCGGGTCCTCGTTCAACTACGGCTTCGGCGCCCACACCGACTGGGAATGGCTGGAAGAGGCAGCCGACGTTCTGGAGAAAGCGGTCTTGACCACTTTGCTCCTGCCCGGGATCGGGACCATCGACGACTTGATGCGGGCCTATGACATCGGCGTGCGCAGCGTGCGCGTCGCCACCCACTGCACCGAGGCGGACATCGCCGATCAGCACATCGCCAAGGCGAGGGATCTCGGGATGGACGTCGCCGGGTTCCTCATGATGAGCCATATGAACGGACCGGCGCCGCTGGCCCAGCAGGCCAAACGGATGGAGGCCGCCGGTGCCCACTGCGTGTACGTCACCGACTCCGGCGGGCGGCTGACGATGGGCGAGGTTCGGGATCGCATGCGGGCCTACCGTGAAGTTCTCGACGCCGACACCCAGATCGGCATCCACGCCCATCACAACCTCACCCTCGGCGTCGCCAACAGCATCGTGGCCGTCGAGGAAGGATGCGTGCGCGTGGACGCATCACTGGCCGGCATGGGTGCCGGCGCCGGCAACTGCCCGCTCGAGGCATTCATCGCCGTCGCCAACATTCGCGGCTGGGGCCATCGGTGCGATGTCAACGCCCTCATGGACGCAGCCGAGGATCTCGTGCGGCCACTTCAGGATCGACCGGTACGCGTCGACCGGGAGACGCTCAGCCTCGGGTATGCAGGGGTCTACTCGAGCTTTCTTCGACACGCCGAGAAGGCTGCGGAGACCTACGGACTCGATACCCGCACGATCCTGCTCGAGCTCGGTCGCCGCCGGATGGTCGGTGGTCAGGAGGACATGATCATCGACGTCGCTCTCGACCTGGTCAACGAACCCGCCGGCGAGGGCTGACCCGCCGGCCCGCACGAGCGGGACAACCGGTGGAACACCGGGAGCGCCGACGGCGTTGTGGTGCTCATGGGAATCCCTGCGGTTCGAATGAACCATGCCGTTCTGTACGTGAGTGATGTGGAGCGCGCCGCCGCGTTCTGGACCTCCGCCCTCGATATGGAAAAGGTCGCCGAAATCGGTGAAGCGCAAGCGGTGTTCCTGAAGCTCCGCAACGGCGGCAACGACCACGATCTGGGCTTGTTCGGTGTCGGGTCGACGGGCCGGGCCGAAGGACGGCCACCGGGCTTGTACCACCTGGCGTGGCAGGTGGACACCATCGATGAGCTGGCTGCGGCCAAGGAGACCCTGATCGCGCTCGGAGCCTTCGTCGGACAGTCGAGCCACGGGACGACGAAGAGCCTCTATGGCCGTGACCCCGATGGCATCGAGTTCGAGGTGATGTGGATGTTGCCCCGCGCAGAGTGGCCGGGGATGGAGGTCGCCGTCGTCGAACCCCTCGATCTGGCCGATGAAGTGGCCAGATGGTCGGGCGTGCAGACCGCCCATGAGCTCTCCCTACCGATCTCCGGCTGAAGCGCGAGCGGCGCGCCGGTAGGAAGTCCCCGTGGTTCTGCGCGACACTCTGTGAGGACACGGAGTGGAGCGCGATGGGCATCGAATTCACCTACAACGAGCGCCCGACCATCGGGATCGAGATCGAGCTGCACCTGGTCGACGCCGTGACCGGTGAACTCGTTTCCGCCGCCAACGAAATCCTGGCCGAAATGGGCGAAGGCCATCCGGAGGGCGAACACCCCAAAGCCAAACACGAGTTGTTCCAATCGACGATCGAACTGATCACCGGGGTCTGCGAGACCCCGGCCGAGGCCCGAGCCGATCTCACGACGACACTTGCCGAGTTGCGCCGTGTCGCCGAACCGAGAGGTCTGAAGGTCGTCAGTTCCGGGACCCATCCGTTCGGAATCGCCCGCGACCAGGACGTCAGCCCCTTCGAGCGATACCACGAACTGGTGGAGGCGATGCAGTGGCCAGCCCGCAGGTTGCTGATCTGTGGCATGCACGTCCACGTGGGGGTTCAGAGTGGCGAGCGGGCGATCACGATCATCAACGAGGTGAAACGGCATCTGCCGATCTTCCTGGCGCTGTCGGCGTCGAGCCCCTACTTCGAAGGCGAAGACTCGGGTTTGGCGTCGGCGCGTTCCAAGGTGTTCGAGTCACTCCCGACCGCCGGTCTCCCTCCCCAACTGGAGGACTGGGTCGACTTCGAGGCGTTCATGTCGACGCTGCTCGATTCGAATTGCATTTCCTCGATCCGGGAGGTGTGGTGGGACATACGCCCCCACCCTGATTTCGGAACGGTCGAGTTCAGAATGTGTGATGCCATGCCAACGCTGTGGGAGGCCGCCGCTCTCGGCGGCCTTGCTCAGACGCTGGTCACCTGGTGCAACGATCGGATCGATGCCGGCGACCTGCCCGATCCACCTCGTGAGTGGACCGTTCGGGAGAACCGGTGGTTCGCCAGCCGATACGGGCTCGATGCCGAGCTGATCGTGGAGACCGAAGGTGATCTCAAGCCCCTGCGCCGTCCGATCAGGGAACTCGTGGCCGAGCTGACCGAACTGCTGGCCGAGACCGCAGCCCGACTCGGGACGGAGAACGAACTGGCCGACGTCCTTCGGATCGCGGACGAGGGCACGGGCACGACCCGCCAGCGTCGACTCGTCGAAGAGGGCGGTACCCTTCTCGACGTGGTCCATCATCTGGCTGACGAGTTGGCAAACGAGCAATCCAGCGACGCATGAACGGGCCACTTCCGGGCGTGCCCAGCCGCCCATCACTCGACAACTGGTTGTACGAACACACCGAGGGGCTCATCGCCATTCGTCGCAATCTGCACGCCCACCCCGAGCTGAGCGGTGAGGAACACGGCGCCACAGAACTGGTGGCCGAACGGCTCCGCATCGCAGGAATGAATCCGCTGATTCTCGAGGTTGGGACCGGTCTGCTGTGCGACCTGGCCCCCGATGGTCACCAAGGTGGTGCTCTCGCTCTGCGGGCCGATATCGATGCGCTGGCGATGGACGACGAAAAGGACGTTCCCTATCGCAGCCAGGTTCCTGGTGTTGCCCACGCCTGTGGTCACGACGTGCATACCGCCGTCGTCCTCGGGACCGCCCTGTATTTCGCTCATCACCGCGACGAACTCCCGGGCCCGCTCAGGTTTGTCTTCCAACCGGCCGAGGAGCGTATGCCCGGAGGTGCGCTTGACGTCCTCCGGAACAGTGGCCTCGACGGCGTCGAGGCAATGATCGGCATCCACTGCATGCCGAGAATGGACGTGGGGACCGTCGGTATGCGAGCAGGACCGATCACTTCTGCCGCCGACGTGGCCGAGATCACCTTGTCCGGTCCTGGCGGCCACACCGCACGACCGGAGGAGACGATCGACATCATCACCTTGGCTGCTCGAGTGGTGAGCGAACTCCCGGGTCGGGTTGGAGCCGCGTTGGACGACCCCTCGATGGTGAGGGTCGTCTTCGGGGCGATCCGCTCGGGGGCCGCCGGCAATGTCATTCCGTCGCACTGTGTGCTCAAGGCGTCGGTCCGGACGCCGTCGACGGAATGTTGGGAGCTCCTCCCGAAG
>JAHEJO010000139.1 GCA_024638805.1 Acidimicrobiales bacterium | reverse complement strand
ACAGGGTCCGCAGGCGAATCGGATATCCGAGAACCCGAGCCGGTGCCGGGGGGTCGATCGCGACGGTCACGATGCCGCTGACCGAACCGTTGACCAACCACGAACCGCCCCATCCGTGCACGCCGATGCCCCAGTATTTGTTGGTGTCGGCGAAGGCTCGCACGATTGTCGCACGGTCGATCTTGGCCCGAAAGGCCCAGCCCATCCGTACCCGCACCGTCGAGCGATCGACCTCCACCCGCGAGCGGGCCGGGCCCATACCGAAGACCGCGAGCAACGGCTTCCAGAACCCGAATCGAAACGAGAAGGTGTCGCCGGCCATCGGCAGATGGTTGCACCCGGACCGCGGGCTGACCAACCGATCGACCTGCCGATGCCCACAACTCGCTAGTTTTGCCCCCACCGCCCGTCGACCAACGAGTCCCGAGGACCAACGCCGTGCCCAGCCCGCACACACCCCCGATCATCGAGAACCTGCGTGTCCTCGCCCGCAATCACATCTGGACGTGGGACCCGACCGTGTCGGCTGGCCTCACCGCCGCTCTCGGTGAACGCTGGAACGCCGGCACCCACCCCCTCGCCCACGTCAACAGCCTTACGACAACGGATGGGACCGCCGGGGACCATGACGACAGCTTCGTCCTGGTCCCCGGCGACGACATGCACGTCGCCGCTCGCCTCTGTGCAGGGTCTGACATGTGGCTCGACAACCCGGTGCGACCGCAGGAAGCGTGCGGTACCAGCGGCGAGAAAGCAGCCCTCAACGGCGGGATCAACTGCTCCATCGCCGACGGCTCCCCGCTCAGCACGTCGTGGGTCGATCGGATCCGGTCCGGCTGGACCTACCTCGGCCCCAAGGCGACCGCGGCGCGTATGGTGGCGGAGTCCCGCGACCGTCTCTACCAACCACTGAAGGAGAACTGATGTCGCCCGAACCAGATGCGCACGGCGACAACACCAGCACTCGACTGTCCCGTATGACCAAGGCGGTCGGCATGTATCGAACCCGAGCGAACTGGGGGGTGTGGGAACGTTTCGAGGCGTGGTTGTCGGGCCTCTCGCAATGGTCGTCGCCACTGTTGTTCGGCGGCTTCCTCAGCTGGTTCGTCGGTTGGACGATCGTGGCGGGGATCTTCCTCAACGCCATCGTCGATGTCGAGGATCAGGCGATCATGTCCACCGCCGCAGGCCGGCTGATGCCCGCCGTCGGCGTGCTGTTCGCACTGCTCACCGCATTCGTGATCACCAACCAGTGGAATCGGAGTCGCAGCGCCGAGGGTATTGTCGGCGGCGAGGCCGACTCCTGCATCCGACTGGCCCTGGCCAGCCAGTCGCCGGGCCTTGACGGTCAGCGCATCCGGTGGTTACTCGCGCAGTACCTCCGTGCGGTCCTGGACATCGAATGGGAGACGCTCCGCCACGAACGGGCGGGCTGCCAGGAAGCCGCCACCGCTCTCTCTCAGCTCGAGCGAGACGTGCGCGCAGATGCGACCGCTCCCGACGTACTGACCGCCGTGGCCACCAACGCCCTTTCGGCGGCCGAGGGGGTGGCCGTCGCCCGCCGTGATCGGCTGAACCTGTCGGGTCACGGGTTGCCCGCCCCACTGTTCATTCTGGCGTTCGTCAGCGGTGTCGTCCTCTGTCTGAACGCCATCGCCATCGCCGTCAACCTGAACGACTGGGTGGCGGTGATCGTCGGCGGGCTCGTCGTCCTGATCGCCCTGGACCTCGCGTTGGTGGTGGCGATCAGCGATCCGTTCCGAGGGCCGATGCGGGTGCTCCCGACACCGATCGAGAGATTGTTGAACGAACTGGAGGGCGGACGTTTCGGCGTCGTCGGCGCCGCCGAACTGGGCGGCGTTCAGTTGGAGGTTCCACCGCAGCCTGCAACTCGCTGACGCCAGAGATCTCGATCGGGGTTGGAGCTGTCAGGACTCGATCGTCTCGACTTCGGACGCGACGCGGCGCGCTACTCGAGCGATGCGGCGGCAACTCTGATGCACCCGGCGCAGCCCTTCAACCAGCTCGATCTCGATCGAGTACGCCTCGACCCGGCGAGGGCCCGGCTTGGTCAGCCGCTCGGCGAGGTGGATGGTGGCTGAGCCCTCGAGCTCATGGAAGTCAGCCTTGGACTCGGCCACTCGCTGAGCGGCCGTCACGTTGCCGGTTCCAACGGCCTCGAGCGCGTTGTCCAGCGTGTCGGTCACCGCATCATGCAGCCGTCGGATCGTCTGCGTCGTTTCCTCGCTGACCTCGACCACATCATCGATACGGCGACCTCCGACCAAGATGACGCCCTTGTCGATCAGGTTGGCCATGTGTGCGAGTTCGTTCGTCACCTGCAGCAGCAGCCGGAACTCCTCGCGTTGGCCCGAACTCAGCTCCCCTCGGCTGGTCTCGCTCAAGTAGCCGACGATGGCGCCATGCAGGGAATCAACTTCTCGGTTGACCTCGTGAAGAGCGGCGAGCTGACGCCGGGTACCGGTCAGGGCCGCGGGAACCGAATCCGCGAACATGCCACGCACCTTCAGGCCCAGCCGCAGGATCTCCTTTCGAACCACCTCCATCGCCAGGACCGGGGTGTTGAGTAGATCCCGGTCCAGGTAGGCGGGTTGTGCTTCGCCGACGGCGCGAAAACCAACCTGGGCGGGTACGAGCTTGTCGGTGAGTGCAACGAGAGGCGTCAGCAATGCGATGAAGGCCACCGTGTTCACCGCATTGAAGATCGTGTGTGCATTGGCGAACTCCTGGGGCGTCGCAAATGCCTTGCTCTCCTCGCCGGCGAACCAGCTGGCGAGATCGGCCAGTGTGCCGATGAAGCCGATCCAGACCACGGCACCGATCACGTTGACGAGGACATGGACCAGCGCCGCCCGCCACGAGTCGCGGGATTTGCCGAGTGCGGCAAGAACAGCCGTCACCGACGTACCGATGTTCGCACCCAGGATGACCGCGATCCCGGTTTCGAGCCCGAGCAGCCCGCTGCCCCCCATGACGATCACGATCCCGGTGGTCGCGCTCGAGGACTGTACCAAGCCGGTGAAGATCGCACCGAGCAGGAGGCCGATGAGCGGGGACGAGCTGTCGGCGACCAGGTCGAGGAACGGCTGATACGAGCCCAGCGGTCGCATAGCGTCGCTCATCAAGTCGAGCCCGAGGAACACGAAGCCCAGGCCGGCGACCGTGGCCCCGAAATCGGAGAGGATCTGGCGCCGGCCGGCCACAGCCCCGACGACAGCTCCGACGGCGAGCAAACCAAGCGCATAGTCGGTCACGTCCAGAGCGATCACCTGGGCGGTCACGGTCGTCCCGAGGTTTGCGCCAACGATGACCGACGCGGCCTGTGTGACACTGAGGAGGCTGGCCGACACGAATCCGACGACGAGGACCGTGCTGACCGACGACGACTGGATGACGGCGGTCGTCACCGTTCCGGTCAACGCTCCGACGAATCGGTTCGACGACAATCGGGCGAGCACCGTGCGCAGCCGGTCCCCGGCGACGGCTTTGAGCGCCACGGTGATCTGCCCCATTCCAAGGAGGAACAGAGCGAGTCCACCGGCCAGGCCCATGCCGAGCTGGACCCAGTCGATCGAGCCCGATGCTTGAAGTGTTGCGTTGATCACGTTGAGAATGGCGGTCGTCGAGCCACGGTGCTGGTCAGAACCGTGTTGAGAAGGCTAGCTCAGCATCGCACTGCGAGCAGAAGATCGTGCATCCTCGAATCAGCATCTACCTCGAATCAGCATCTACGTGGCGTACGACGGCACCGTCAGCCGGTTCGATCATGCGGCGTGAGCTCGTGAGCTCTTGCGATCAATTCGGAAACGGCCTCGAGGTCGAGACATATCCGCTTTTCCAGTCCACGCGGCGCGGACAGCGCATATGGGTTCGCATGAGATCCTCAGAACGATACCGACCGTAGGTAGGCTCACCGGTCGGGAGGCTTGGTGATGGCAGCGGATGTCGGGTTGATCGGTTTGGCCGTGATGGGCCAGAACCTCGTTCTGAATCTAGCCGACCACGGCTATTCGGTGGCGGTGTACAACCGCACCACATCCACCACGGAGTCGTTCGTGGCCACGACCACGGCAGACCAGGACGTGCGAGCCACAACGACACTCGCTGAGTTCGTCGATTCGGTCGAGCGGCCTCGCAGAGTCATCCTGCTCGTGAAAGCGGGGCCCGCCGTCGACGCCGTCATCGAGGATCTGGTCGGTCTCCTCGACGCCGGGGACATCGTGATCGACGGCGGGAACTCCCTCTACACCGACACCGAGCGACGCGTCGAGGGGCTCGCCGATCACGGCATTCGATTCATCGGGTCGGGGGTCTCCGGCGGCGAGGAAGGAGCCCGTCACGGTCCATCGATCATGCCGGGCGGCTCCGAGGAAGCTTGGCCACATGTCAGGGACATGCTGCAAGCGATCGCGGCAAAGGCCGGTCCGGCAGATGACGAACCATGTTGTGACTGGATCGGGCCGGGTGGTTCGGGCCATTACGTGAAGATGATTCACAACGGCATCGAATACGGCGACATGCAGGTGCTGGCCGAGGCCTATCTCGTGCTGACCGCAATGGGCCTGTCGCCGGCCGCTCAAGCGGAGATCTTCGCCGAATGGAATCAGGGGCGGCTGCAGTCCTACCTCGTCGAGATCACCTCGGGAATCCTGGCCGCCACCGAGGATGGCTCAGCCCTGATCGACGTGATCCTCGATGCTGCCGGGCAGAAGGGTACCGGAAAGTGGACGGTCATCTCGGCCATGGAGCTGGGCCAGCCGATGATGCTGGTCACCGAAGCTGTCGGCGCCCGAATGCTGTCGTCGTTCGTCGACACGAGGGCGCGCGCCAGCGCACTGCTCCAGGGCCCGTCGACCGCTCTCGACCCGGCGCTCACGCCATCCGACGTCGCCGACGCCGTGTACGCCGCCAAGATAACCTCGTACGCGCAGGGCTTCATGTTGCTGGCCGACGCCTCCAACAGCCGTGAGTGGGACCTCGATCTGGCCTCGATCGCCGCAATGTGGCGGGCGGGCTGCATCATTCGGGCGGCCTTTCTCGACGACATCGCCCACGCCTACCGTGATGCGCCCCTGTTGGAGAACCTCCTATTCGACCACTTTTTCACCGACGCCATCAACGGTGCGGCGGTCGGGCTGCGCAAGACCGTCGTCGCCGCTGCCGCGGCGGGCGTGCCGGTTCCCGCGTACGCCTCGGCGCTGACCTTCTACGACGGTTTTCGGACCGCACGAGGCTCGGCCAATCTCATCCAGGCGCAGCGGGACTACTTCGGCGCACACACCTACGAGCGGATCGACAAACCACGCGGCGAATGGTTCCACACGGACTGGGCCGGCACCGGGGGCACCGCTCGATCGGGGAGTTACTCGGCCTGATCGGTTGGAGCACTTCCACCGATTCCAGGGTCGGCGTTCTACCGTTACGGCCGAATCGATGGATGCCGCCGACATCGCTGTTCCGGGGTAAACGAACTGGCCCAGCTGATCCGTGACAAGGAATCTCCTCGAGCGAACTGGTCGACCTGTATCTGGACCGCATCGAGAACGCCCACCGGTTCCGTAGGAGACCGGCTCGGCCATCGCACCCGCCTATTCGACCCGGCTGATCGAGGCCTCTCCACGTTCGAAGGCATTTGCATTGCCCAGGGTGGCATCGGCGATGTTCTCGAGAGCCTCCCGGGTGAGGAACGCCTGGTGACTGGTGATGAGGACATTGGGGAAGCTCAGGAGCCGAGCGAAGACGTCATCGGTGATGATCTGTTCGGACCGGTCCTCGAAGAACAGGTCGGCTTCCTCCTCGTACACGTCGATCGCCAAACCGCCGAGAACGCCCGACTTCAACGCGTCGACGGCCGCTGCGGAGTCGATCAGCCCGCCCCGCGAAGTGTTCACCACGAGGGATCCCTCAGGCAACTGGGCAAACCGATCGGCATCGAGGAGATGGTGAGTTTCCGCGGTCAGCGGACAGTGCAACGACACCATGACCGAACGGGTGAACAGCTCATCGAGCCCAACGTAGGTGCCCCGCAGTTGCGGGATCTCCTCGTTGGGGAACGGGTCGTAGGCCAGCACCTCGCAGTGGAAGCCGCGCATCAATCGGGCGAAGACCGTGCCGATCGTTCCGGTGCCGACGATGCCCAACGTCTTGCCGTGCACATCGAATCCCTCGAGTCCGTTCAGGGAGAAGTTCTGGTCCCTCACCCGTGAATAGGCCCGGTGGAGTTTCCGGTTGAGGGCCAGCAGCAGTGCAACCGCATGCTCGGCCACCGCATACGGCGAGTAGGCCGGCACCCGGGCGACAACGACGCCCCGTTCGGTGGCCCGGTCCACATCGATGTGGTTGTAACCCGCGCTGCGGGTGAGGACCAGACGTACCTCCCGGTCGGCGAGCCGATCGACGACCGCCGCCGAGACGTCGTCGTTGACGAACACGCACACCGCATCGTGGTCCTCTACCAGCATCGCGGTCTGGTGGGTGAGGCGGGGCTCGAAGAACGTCAGTCGATGACGATCGCCGGCCCGGCGGTTGGCCTCGGTGAGATAGGTGCGGTCATACGGCTTGGTCGAGAAGACGGCGATTCGCATCGGATTGATCCTGCCAGCAGTTCCGGGCGGTGCCCCAACCGGGGTTCGACACAGTTCCAGCGGGCTGGAGGCAGGATCTCAGACGTGGATCACTTCGAAGGTGGTGGCAGCCTCGACACCAAGCCGAGGGCCATCGCGATGGGCCGCCTGGGTCAGGAACCTCGCCGGGTCGAGCGGATCGCCCCCGAGGTTGTCCAGGTAGGTCTGGTGACAACGGAGCGAAGAAATACCCGCGTGGAGGTGATCACCGATGTCCACCCCGTGGGTACCAAACGGTGAGGACGAAAAGGCGACGAAACGTACGCCGTTCCATGCCTCACCGGCGTCGGGAAAGATCCACGGGTTCCCGGCGTCGCGGGCGGCGTCGAGCAACGCCCGACCGACCGCTCGATGATCGGTGTGATTCCAGCTCGAACCACCCCATGAGTCGTTGTGGTTGATACCCAACAACACATCCGGTCGGTGCCGGCGAATGACCCGCCCGATGTCGCTTCGCAACCTCGGGCCCTCTTCGATGAGGCCGTCGGGATGGTCGAGGAACTCGACGTCGTGGACGCCGACGGCGGCGCAGCTGGCTCGCTGCTCGTCCATGCGCAGGGGGGCCACCACCGACGGCGCCATCGTGGCGATTCCCGCCTCCCCGTGAGACACCAACAAGTAGGCGATCGTCTTGCCTTGGGACGTCCACCGGGCAACTGCGCTGGCGGCGCCGTACTCCATGTCGTCGGGGTGGGCCACGACCGCCAATGCGCGGTTCCAGTCCTCGGGCATCAGTTCAAGCGTCTCGGACATGGCCGTCACCCTAGCCACTGGCCGGCCACCGGTTCTGTGCCGCAAATGGCGCACATCGCTCGGGATCCCATCGGCGCGACCAAGCGGCCCCGGGGTGGGGCCGCTCTCGCTCGTAACCTCGCTGCTCTACCGGCTGGCGAGGAAGTCGTCGAGCACCTCCATCCTCAGCTCCCCCGATCGACGGCTGAAGCGAATGCCGTTGAAGTCGCTGCCGAACATCTCGTCGACGAGTTCAGGGCGGTTGGCTTCAACCCAGGGCCGCAGCTCGGATTCCACGGTCGTCAGGCCGGTGGGCGGTGGCCAGCCGGAAACAGTGACGATTCCGTCCTCGCTCACGGTGCCCCTGAGCGTCGTGGTCAACGTTTCACCGCGGGCCTGGGAGTAGAAGGAGTCATCACCGTAGGTGACGGTTGCGCTGAAACTGGTGCGACCTGCAGCGGAGGGCGTCTCGACCACGTCGCTGAATTCGGGCTGGGCGTTGAAGCCGATGTGCCAGTCCACGAATCGGTATTCGGTGGCCTCGACATCGTCGAACCCCAGGATCTCGGTCAGCTTGTCCATGTCATCGGCGCGCATCGCGGCCGCCACGTCCTGCACGCTGTCGGTGGCCGTCTTGTCCTCACTTCTGAGCAGCAGCCAACCACCCACGATCGCAAT
>JAHEJO010000017.1 GCA_024638805.1 Acidimicrobiales bacterium | reverse complement strand
ATCACGATCGATGCTGCGCCGTAGATCCATCCCAGCCCGGCCACCGGCCACAGCACCATGGTCACTGCGAAAACGATCACGGAGTAGACGACGATTTGTTCGGCCGTCTTCTTGTGACCCTCGAGCACCGGCAGCATCGGCACCGACGCCGAGGCATAGTCCGCCCGGTAACGAATGGCGAGGGCCCAGAAGTGGGGTGGGGTCCAGAAGAAAACGATGGCGAACATGATCCACGGTGCCCAACCGAGCGATCCGGTGACGGCGGCCCAGCCGATCAGTGCAGGAACCGCACCGGCCGCTCCACCGATCACGATGTTCCGCTTCGATGTCCGCTTGAGCCAGATCGTGTAGACGAACACGTAGAAGAGGCAGGCGGCCAGCGCCAAGGCGGCCGACAAGAGGTTGACCACGACAGCCAACCACACCACGGCGAACGTCTCTATTGCCATCGCGAACACGAGAGCTTCGCGGGGCTCGACCTCCCCGGTGACGAGCGGTCGGTGTGCGGTTCGTTTCATCTCCGCATCGATGTCGCGGTCGATGTACATGTTGAAGGCGTTCGCTCCACCGGCCGAAAGCGTGCCACCGAAGACGGTTGCGGCGATGAGCCACAGCGGCGGGAGACCGTCTTGCGCAACGATCATCGCCGGCACGGTGGAGACGAGCAGAAGTTCGATGATCCGCGGTTTGGTCAGAGCGATGAAGGCGCTCGTGCGCGATCGTGTGGGAGCGGTGGCGAGCACAGCATCGAGGGTACCGCTCACCATTGTCGAGTGACCCGGTCAGGGTGACGACCCACGGAGCGGGCCGCCGATCCCATCACGCGATCCCGGCCAGGCAAGCCGCAGGGCCGAAGCGGTGACCAACCGACCGATTGCCTACCATTGCATCCATGGCTTCGAGGTTCGGCGTTTCCCCGACCGGCTACCGCAGGATCGTGGTCGCCGCCGGGATCATGTTGGCCGTGATCGTGGTGTCCGGAGCAGCGGTCCGACTGACCTCGAGCGGTCTCGGATGCGAGGACTGGCCGACGTGCAGCGAGGACTCCTTCGCCCCCGAATGGTCCTTCCACGGCTGGGTCGAGTTCGGCAACCGACTCTTCACCGGCGTCGTTTCAGCCGCGGTGATCTTCGCGGTGCTCGCCGCCTATGTGCGCAAGCCCAGGGATCGCACGCTGATCCTGCTGGCGTGGGGGCTCGTCGCCGGGGTCCTTGCGCAGATCCTTGTCGGAGCGGCCGTCGTCCTGCTCGAGCTCTCCCCGGTCTCGGTCACCGCCCACTTCCTGATCTCGATGATGCTGCTGGCCAACGCCGTTCTCTTGTACAGAAGAGCCGATCCGGCAAGGGACCGGGCCAGCGCGACGGCGAAGCAGCCCGGACGGCTCGCAAACGGCATGCTCGGGCTCAGCTTGGCCGTACTGGTCACCGGCACCCTCGTGACCGGTACCGGGCCCAACAGCGGCGATGTACGAGCCGAACGCCTTCGGTTCGACCTGAGCTCGATCGCCCGAGTGCACAGCCTCACCGTCTGGACGTTCTTGGCGGTCACCGTCACATTGGTGCTGGCGCTGCATCGCACGGGTCGAGTGGGGCCACCGGTCTATGCGGTGTTGGGATCCACGTTGATCCAGGGCGGGATCGGGTACGCCCAGTATTTCTCCGGCGTGCCACCGCTTCTCGTGCAACTGCACGTCATCGGATCGATCGCCGTGTGGTGCTCCACGGTGTGGCTGTACCTTTCGATGCGGGAATCCGAGCCTTCGCCGCCGGTCCACACCGGTCGTGACCTGTCCGTGGGGGTGAGCGCATGAACGTGGCCAGCCAGGCGATGCCGCTCGAGGTCGCCGATCCGGACCTGACCACCGACGAAGACGTCGACACCGACCGCCCGTGGCAGGTCCTCGTATGGAACGACCCCATCAACCTCATGTCCTACGTGACGTTCGTCTTCCAAAAGCTGTTCGGCTACAGCATCGAAAAGGCCACATCGCTGATGCTCGACGTTCACGAAAAGGGACGTGCCATCGTGAGCAGCGGCACACGAGCCGAAGCCGAACACGACGTACATCGGCTTCACGCCCACGGGTTGTGGGCAACGATGGAAAAGACCGACGGACAGTGAACGGTCACAGTTCCTCATGCTGATCGCCCGGATCGCGGAGAACCGATTCATCTTCGACGTTCCCGAAGTCCTCCGGACGAGCGTGCTCGACCTGGCCACTCAGCTCGACGACGAGCTCGACGGGGACAACGACATGGTCCAACGCCTGTTTCCGACCGCCTACCCCGACGATCCCGAAAAGGAAGCCGGCTATCAGATTCTGGCCCGATCTGAATTGATCGACACCCGTCATTCGGCCATCGACACGGTGCGAGCATCGGTGAAAGAGGTGGAGGTCGACGGCGAGACGCTCGATGCGTGGATGCGGGTGGTCAACGATCTCCGACTGGTCATCGGGACCCACCTCGACCTGAGCGAAGACGAGGGCTGGGAGCCCCCGCCCGGGCAGGAGGCGAGTCATGCCGTCTACCGCTGGTTGAGCTACCTGCTCCAGGCGATCGTCGAAGCCCAACTGGCTGATGACGTCGACTACCTCGACGACCTCTGACCGGGCGAAACCACCGGATCGGAACGCCGGAGGACAAGGTTGTGAGCCCGAGCGGCAGTGCTACGCTGATGCAGCCCTCAGGCCCCCATCGTTCAGCGGCCTAGGACTCCGCCCTTTCACGGCGGCAACACGGGTTCGAATCCCGTTGGGGGTGCGAAAGCCAGCCTCGGTTGGCCAACACGGTCCCGTAGTGCAGTCTGGAGTGCACGCCGCCCTGTCAAGGCGGAGGTCGCGGGTTCAAATCCCGTCGGGACCGCCACAGTCAGACAAGCACAACTGATCACGGGCACCCAGCCCGTCACGCTCTGGTCGGGTAGCTCAGTTGGCAGAGCGGCCGCCTGAAAAGCGGTAGGTCACCGGATCGACGCCGGTCCCGACCACGACACCCAGGTCAGCGCCTTTCGGGCGCTGGCCTGGTGTCGTTCTGTGAAGCTCTTTCTCGACGGCGTGCCCTCCACGTGCCCTTTGCACCCGCACTCGGCTCGGATCATCGGCCGGCTGTGGATCGCCGCAACGATTATCGGGAGTTTGTCTCGAGGCGTTGGCGGGCCTCCAGCTTCTCGAATTCGGCGATCACCTCGGCGCAGGAGCGGCGCGCTCCGCTCTGGAGATACTCCATCGCCCTCAGCGCGGCATCGTGGGCCTCCAGGCTCGATCCTGCGACACAGTCCTCGACGACCCTGCAGAAGTAGTCGTGCTGGTGGGCGTCGACGAAGGTGTAATGGACGCACACGTCGGTGTGGCCGCCGATCAGGATGAGCGTGTCGGCTCCCAGCCCCTTGAGCAGGATCTCCAGCTCGGTCCCGAAGAAGCAGGAGTAGCGTCGTTTGCGGATCACGTAGTCGTCGGGCCGCACACCGAGGGCGCCTGCGATCTCGGTTCCGGGATCACCTTCGAGGAGGTGAACGCCCTCGGCCCCGTCGAGCTCACGACCGAAGTCGACCAGATCGCGCCGATGCGCTTCCTGGAAGAAGACGATCGGGACGCCGGACCCACGGGCCGCCCGAATGAGCGCAGGGGCCCGGTCCATGCGCTCCTTGTAGCCGGGCATGAAGGGCATGGTCGCCGGCTCCGAATCCGTGGGTGCTCCCCCCTGGATGTCGATGACGATCAGAACCGGGTTGCCCTCGACGAGGTTCGGGCGATGTTTCGCTTCGGGCATGGATCCAACCTACCGCGGCGAGGGATCCGGGTGCGGCGGCTCCGAGGTCAATCCAGATCGGCGAGGGCATTGCGGCGCTGACGAGCGTGCAGCGACGATACCTCCCGACGAATGGACGAGACCACAACTCGAGAGACCATGAGCCGGGTCGTCGCAGCTGGTGCGCTCGTCCTCGTCGAGTACTCTGCCGCTTCGAGATTCTCACGGAAGCGGACCCTGATGCCCACCACGGTGCTCGAAGTCAACCGAACCTCGATCGGCGACACCCGTTTGATCGACGACGCTCCCACCCCGCTGGGCGAGCAGGAGATCAGGCTGCGGATCGACCGGTTTGCGGTAACGGCCAACAACATCACCTACGCGGTCTTCGGTGATGTAATGGCGTATTGGGAGTTCTTCCCGACTGACCTTCCCTGGGGCCGCGTGCCGGCGATGGGTTGGGCCGAGGTGACGGAGTCGAACAACGCCGACATCGAGACCTGCGCACGCTTCTACGGCTGGTTCCCGATGGCCGCGGAGACGACGATCAAGGCCACCGCCACCGTGGACGGATTCCGCGACGACGGTGACAACCGCAAACCGCACGCCCCGGTGTACCGGACGTACGTCGACACGCGCCGCGACCCTCTCTACGACCCTGCCGACGACGGTGAGGATCGACACGCGCTGCTGCGCGGCTTGTTCCTCACCGGGTTCCTGGCCGAAGAGTTCTTCGCCGATTCCGGTGGTGCCATGAACTCGGGTCTCGGAGATCGGTACTTCGGCGCAGAGCAGGTCGTCGTGCTGTCGGCGTCGTCGAAGACGGCGATCGGGTTCGCGCAGCGAGCGAAGGAACGCGGTGTCGCAACCGTGGTCGGCCTCACCTCGCCGGCCAACGCAGCGTTCGTGGGTGGCCTCGGGTACTACGACACGGTGTTGACCTACGACGACGTCGACGCGCTCGATGTCGACATCCACTCGGTGTCGATAGACATGGCGGGCAACCCGGCACTGCTCGGTGCGGTTCATCGCCGTCTCGGTGATCGCCTCGAGTACTCGATGACCGTCGGCCGCAGCCATCACGACGCCCCTACGCTCAGCTCTTACGGCGGACCGCTACCCGGTCCGGCCCCGCAACTGTTCTTCGCACCAACCGAAGTCAGTCGGCGACAACAGGCGTGGGGTCGCGACGACTACAACCAGCGCGCCGCGGACGCACTCGTCAAGTTCGTCGAGGGCAGCAGATCATGGCTGACGGTCGAGCACCGCGTCGGCCCCGAGGCAGCCGCTTCGGCCTGGAGGGACGTGTACGACGGCAACGTCGCCCCCGATGTCGGACTGATCGCCACGCTGCACTCCTGAGCCCCAAACGGGAACGAGCGTCGCCCTCGGTCGCCCCGGTGATCATAGGTTTATCGACCCCAAGCGTGCGCGGCTCGGGCATCGAATTGGGAGCGAAGCGACCTCGTCGACCAATCGTATCCGTCTCCAGCGGTCGATATGGCTGTTGGCTGGTCTGCCCCATCTCGTGCCGTGGCTCCTGGCCCAAATCCTGAAAGAACGACGGAGCCAATCTGCTGTTCGAGAAGAAAAGGGCTGCAGTCCATACATATACTCGCACCATGGCTGCCTCGAGGAAACCGATGACGCAAGAACACAAGAAGGCCCTCAGCGAAGGGCGCCGTCAGGGGCGCATCGTGCGCGACTACCTCGAAGGTCTCGAAGCCACCAAACCCAGGAGAGGTCGGAAACGTACCAAGGACACGGTGAACAAAAGGATCGCCGCGATCGAGTCGGAGTTGGAGAACGCTGCGCCGCTCCGGAAGCTCGAAATGATCCAAGAGCGACTCGATCTACTCGACGAATTGGAAACCTTCGACGAAACGGTCGACATGGCGGCGCTCGAAGAACAGTTCATCTCGGTGGCACAACCGTACGCGGAGCGACGCGGCATCTCGTATGCGGCCTTCAGGGAGATGGGCATCGCTGCTCCCGTACTGAAACGGGCCGGCATCGGTCGGGCCGCCCGCAAATAGCGAGCCGAACGACAGGCTCCGGAAGGTCTAGAGCATCGGCGCACCCCTGTAGGCGGCCGCTTCGGGATGCCGGCCAGACAGGGTCCGGATGGCGTCCAACGTCGTCGCGATCTGCTGATCGACCCGTCCCAGCAACGCCGTCGGGTCCTCGACCACAGCCCACAGTTCCCGGGCATCGCCGGGGAAGGCGTCATCTTCGCCCAGTGCGTCGATCAGCGACGACCCGCTGAGGGTGCCGTTTCTCATTCCCAGCACCGCTGTCACCGCCCTCTTCTTGATGATCTCGTGTGCCTCCTCTCGACCGAGCCCGTGACGGACCGCATGGGCTAGGAGCGTCGGAGTGGCCACGAAGGGAAGGTAACGCCGCATCTCCGCTCCGATCACTTCTTCGAAGAAGCCGAGTCCATTGGCGACCGAAAGCGACGTTTCCAGCAGACCATCGATGGCAAAGAATGCGTCGGGCAAGACGACGCGGCGGACGACCGAACACGACACATCCCCCTCGTTCCATTGATGACCCGTCAGCGCCGCCGCCATGGTGAGATGACCGCGAAGGATCGAAAGGAAACCGTCGATCCGTTCACATGAACGGCTGTTCATCTTGTGGGGCATCGCCGAGGATCCGACCTGGCCCTCGCTGAAACCTTCCGTCGCCAGATCGTGTCCCGCCATCAGCCGGATCTGGAGCGCCAGATTGGCCGGACCGGAAGCGAGCTGCACGAGGTGGGCGACGACCTCGAAGTCGAGAGACCGAGGAGCAACCTGGCCAACGGCATTCAGCACATTGGGTATGCCCAGTTCGGAGGCGATTCGCTCTTCGAGCCGCAGAGCCGCATCGGCGCTTCCGAGTAGATCGATCTGATCCTGCTGAGATCCGACGGGACCCTTGATCCCCCGAATGGAGAACCGCTGGCGCACCTGCTCCAAGGCCGTGTGAGCGACCAGGAGTTCTTCGCCGAACTGGGCGATTCTCTTGCCCACCGTGGTGGGCTGAGCCGGGACGTTGTGGGTCCGGCCGACGACAGCCAGTGACGCGTACTCGGCCATGAGTTCGGCCCACCGATCGAGGAGCGCGATCGTCTTGCCACTCACCAGTCCGAGAGCCCGATAAGTGAGAAGCGCTTCGACGTTCTCGGTCACGTCGCGCGAGGTCATCGCCTTGTGGGCGTGTTGGGCACCGGCGAGCGACGAGAACTCATCGATCCTGGCCTTGACGTCATGGCGGCTGACCCGCTCCCGAGCCTCGATGCTGGCGAGGTCGACCCGGTCCACCACGGCCTCGTAGGACGCGATGTCCTCCGGCGCGATGTCGAGGCCGAGGGCCGCCTGAGCCTTCATTACAGCGATCCACAAGCGCCGCTCCGTGATGATCCGGCCGACCGGTTCGAAGATCGCTCGCATTTCGGCGCTGGCGTAACGCTCGGCCAGGACGTTGGGGACGGTCACGGGTAATCCTCCTGTCTCGCTCAAGAACCGATCACCTCGTGACGATTCAGGGCATACAAGTCTGCCAGATCGGAGAGCTCCAGCTGCATGAATGATCGCTGTCACAACGATCCGATGGACTTCGCCGACGACGTGTGCGACTCGTGTGGCGAACCGTTCTGCCAGAGCTGTCTCGTGTACCCGAGGGGCGCCAGGAAGGCACCGCTGTGCACCAGGTGCGCCATGGCCCTCAGTGGCGTCCGGAACCGACGACCGGCCAAGCAGATCAGCCGGTCGGAGGTGAAGAGGCGACGCAAGCAGCTTCAGGAGGTCATCGCCACAGCCGAGGTGCGTGTCCCGGTCTCGTTTTCGGGAGCCGACTTGATCGCTGGCCCTGAACTCGAAGAGGCATCCGAGCTCGATGAGCCACCGGCGATCGAAGAACGGCGCAAGCGCAGCGTGGCGTCCCGCTTCCGACGACGCAAGACCGACCGACATCCCGCTCCCGCCGAGTCGACGACGCCCCCGCCGACAACCCTGCCGGAGATCGCCGACCCTGCCGACGACGTGTGGGCCGACGACGACACACCCGAGGACGACGTGTCGTCTGCGCCCGAGCACTCGGCGGCAGCGATCCTCGAGCAGCTCAGGGAGAGCGACGAGACGGCCGACGGCGGAGACGACGTCTGGCTTCCGCCCGTCCAAGCCGAGACGTCCACCTGGACGCTGCCCGACCTTTCGGCGTCGACCGTGCAGGGACCGTGGGGTTCGGTGGCGAATGCCGTGGTCGACGATGCGCCCGACGCTCCCGAACCCGTGGATGACGCGGCGACTGGCGACGACATGAGCCCGCCCACCTTCGTGTCAGAAGCTCAGTTGAAGGCGTTGGGTCCCGCCGACAAGGACCTCTCGGGGAACTGGGTTCCGCCGGTCCTGCGGGGCATGGCCCCCGAGGCCAAACGGGGTACGGCGAAGCTGGCGCATCGACGCCGGCGGAACGACAACGGGGAGACTCGACCCGAGCTCGACGACACCGCCGGCCCGGCGCCGACCGATGCTGACCCGTGGATGGATCGGTGAAGGCTCGGTGTACACAACCGGATTGATCAGCGGTTGACTAGCGGAGGAAGCCGTCACCATCCGCAGCGATCAGGTCCTCCCAGTGAGGCTGGAATTGGAACCATCCGGCGAGTGAGAAGCCGCTCTGGTCATAGGTGAACTGAGCGTATTCCTCGGGAACCTCGGTGATCGAGCCCGACGCCTCCGTGATCATTTGGACCTGACAGGCCCGTTCCAAGGCCATGAACCACCACGCGGCCTCGTCGACGGTTTCGCCGACGGTGATCAGACCATGGTTCTGGTGGATCAGGGCTTTGCGATTGCCGAGAGCATCGGCCATCCCCTTGGCTTCAGAAGGGCCGACGACGATCGCACCACCGCCGTCGCTGTGCCGGACCCAGTCGTTGAAGAACATGCACGCATCTTGACTCAGCATCTTCAGGGGCAACTCCGTGGCGGCGAATGCCTTGCCGTAGATCGTGTGCGTGTGGACCGCACACATCACCTCGGGTCGAGCCTGGTGAATCGCATGATGGATGGCGTAGGCGGCGGCGTTGACCGGTTTCGTGCCGCTGACGACCTCGCCGTCGGGGTCGACCAGGATCAAGTCGGACACGGTCATCTGGCGAAAACTCTTGCCAAAGGGATTCACCCAGAAGTGATCGGTGAGCTCCGGATCCCGAGCGGTGATATGGCCGGCAACACCTTCGGCAAGACCGAGCTTGCCGATCACCCGGAGCGCTCCGGCGAGCCTCCGCTTCCGGTGGGTTCGCTCCGCTTCGAACGTCTCGAACGACGGTGGAAGGTCGATCTGCACGGCGGCCTTTTCGAAGGCGGTGTTTGCGAACGGTTGAGCGTCTGTGTCCCGGGTCGTCGACATGCGCAACAATGTAGACCTCCGATCGAGCTGTAGCCTTTTGCATCGTGCCAGCAACGATCGTGGTCGGAACCCAATGGGGCGACGAGGGCAAGGGCAAGTTCACCGACCTTCTCGCCGGTGATGCGTCCATGGTCGTGCGCTACCAGGGCGGCCACAACGCCGGACACACACTCGTCGTCGATGGTGAGAGCTTCGCGCTGCAACTGGTCCCCAGCGGGGTTCTGTACCCCCATGTCACGCCGCTGATCGGCAACGGTGTGGTGGTCGACCCGTTCGTGTTTCTCGCCGAAATGACGATGCTCTCCGAACGGGGGGTCGATACGACCAGGGTCAAGGTGTCGGGCAACGCCCACCTGATCCTTCCCTATCACCAACAGTTGGACGCCCTGCACGAACGCCACCTCGGTGCGGCCAGGCTCGGCACCACAAAACGCGGTATCGGCCCGGCGTACGCGGACAAGTCGATGCGATTGGGCATCCGTGTGCAGGACATGCTGGACGAGAAGATCTTCAGGGAGAAGCTCCGCTCTGCGCTCGGCCACGCCAACAAGGTTCTGACCAAGGTCTTCAACCGTCTGCCGATCGATCCCGATGGGCTGGCCGACCGGGTGCTGGAGGAGTGCCTGCCCCGAATCCAGCTCTGCATCGTCGACAGCGTCGACGAGATTCACAACGCGCTCGAACGGGGCGAGCAGGTGCTGTTCGAGGGCGCCCAGGCCACGTTCCTCGATCTCGACCACGGAACGTACCCGTTCGTGACCTCATCCAATCCCACCGCAGGCGGTGCCTGCACTGGAGCGGGGATCGGTCCACGCCACGTCGATCGCGTCATCGGCATCGCCAAGGCCTACGTCACCCGGGTCGGCGCCGGGCCGTTTCCCACCGAGTTGTTCGATGAGGTCGGCGACCACTTGGTCGATGTGGGTCGCGAGTACGGAACCAACACAGGGCGTCGCCGCCGACCGGGTTGGCTGGACACGGTGATGCTGCGCCATGCGGTCCGCCTCAACAGTCTGACCGACGTGGCGATCACCAAACTCGACATCCTCGACCAACTCGACACGGTGAAGCTCTGCACCGCATATCGCATCGACGGTGAGGAGGTGCGCACGCTCCCCTACCACCAGTCGCTGATCCACCGAGCCGAGCCGTTGTACACCGAGTTGCCGGGCTGGAAGAAGGACCTGTCGACGGTGCGATCGGTCGAGGATCTCCCGGCCAACGCCAGAACCTTTCTCGATGTTGTCGCCGAGCAGGCCGGCGTACCGATCTCGCTGGTGTCGACGGGCCCAGGTCGCAAGCAATACCTCGAATTCAGCTGACACCCGCCGCTCGAGCCAGCGGCCTTCCGGGCCTCAAGCGGCGATGTCGATGCCGCCCTGGTCGAAGGTGACGGCGAGGTCCCCGTCGACGATGTCGACGACGATCTCTGTTCCCTCGGGGACGTTCCCTTCGAGGAGCACCAGGGCGATCCGGTCGCCGACCTCCTTCTGGATGACTCGTTTGAGGGGACGAGCCCCGTACGCCGGGTCGTAGCCCAGTTCGGCCAGCCGGTGTTCGGCCGCATCGGTCACCCGAAGCCCGAGCCGGCGTTCGGCCAGGCGGTCGGCCAGAAGTCCGAGCTGGATCTCGACGATGCGTGCAAGATCGTCCTTGCTGAGTTCGCTGAACCGGACGATGTCGTCGATGCGGTTGATGAACTCGGGCCGGAAGAAGTCCTTCGGATCGCCCTGCAGGTTCGACGTCATGATCAGGACGGTGTTTGTGAAGTCGACCGTCCGGCCCCGGCCGTCGGTCAGACGTCCGTCGTCGAGGAGCTGGAGCAGGACGTTGAACACATCCGAGTGGGCCTTCTCCACCTCGTCGAGCAGGATGACGGCGTACGGTCGGCGCCTCACCACCTCGGTGAGCTGTCCACCTTCGTCGTACCCGACGTATCCGGGTGGCGCACCGATCAGACGACTGACCGAATGTTTCTCCATGTATTCACTCATGTCGATCCTCGTCATGGCCCGCTCGTCGTCGAACAGGAAGTTGGCCAGTGATCGCGCCAGTTCGGTCTTTCCGACGCCGGTCGGACCGAGGAACAGGAAGCTGCCGATCGGACGGTTCGGGTCGGACAGGCCGGCACGGCTGCGCCGAATCGCGGCACTGACGGCGGCGACCGGAACATCCTGACCCACAACTCGCTTGTGGAGTTCTTCTTCGAGGCGAAGGAGTTTGCGGGACTCGGTTTCCATCAGTCGGCTCACCGGCACGCCGGTCGTACGGCTGACCACCTCGGCGATGTCGGACTCGTCGACCTCTTCCTTCAGCATCGTCTGGCTGGATTGGAGCACTTCGAGGGCGGCGGTCGCCTCGGCGATCTGGCGTTCGACTGTGGGGATTCTGCCGTAGCGCAGCTCGGCGGCCTTTTCGAGATCACTTTCGCGGTCGACCTCGCGGTTGAGTCCTTCGAGCTCCTCCTTGAGCCTCTGGATGGTGGCGATCGCTTCCTTTTCGTTTTGCCAGTGCGCTCGCATGGCCGACGACTCCTCTTGGAGGTCGGCGAGTTCGGCTTGGAGCTCCTCGTGGCGATTGGCCGAGACCTCATCGGTCTCCTTCTGGAGCGCAACCTGCTCCATCTCCAACTGCCGGATCCGTCGTTCCACGACGTCGATCTCTGTGGGGAGGGAATCGATTTCGATCCTTAGTTTCGACGCGGCCTCGTCCATCAGGTCGATCGCCTTGTCCGGCAGGAAGCGGCCGGTCAGATAGCGATCCGACAGCATTGCGGCGGCGACGATGGCAGAGTCCTTGATGCGCACGCCGTGGTGGATCTCGTAGCGCTCCTTCAAACCTCGCAGGATGGCGATCGAATCCTCGACCGACGGTTCGCCGACGAAAACCTGCTGGAACCGCCGTTCGAGGGCTGCGTCCTTCTCGACGTACTTGCGGTACTCGTCGAGAGTGGTTGCACCGATCATTCGCAGTTCGCCCCTGGCGAGCATGGGTTTGAGCATGTTCGATGCATCCATGGCGCTGTCCCCGCCGGCGCCGGCACCCACCACCGTGTGCATCTCGTCTATGAAGGTGATGACCTCGCCGGAGGCGTCGGTGATCTCCTTGAGCACCGCCTTCAGCCGTTCTTCGAACTCGCCCCGATACTTGGCGCCGGCGAGCATCGCCGACATGTCGAGGGAGATGACGCGCCGGTCCCGGAGGCTCTCGGGGACATCACCTTCGGCGATCCGTTGCGCCAGACCTTCCACGATCGCGGTCTTGCCGACGCCCGGTTCGCCGATGAGAACCGGATTGTTCTTGGTCCTCCGGCTCAGAACCTGGATGACCCGCCGGATCTCGTTGTCCCGGCCGATGACGGGGTCGAGTTTGCCGGACCGGGCGTCTGCGGTCATGTCGCGGCCGTACTTCTCGAGAGCCTGGTATTGATCTTCGGGGCTCTGGCTGGTGACACGGTGCGCACCCCGGACCGCCTGAAGTGCTCCGAGCAGCTCCTCACGGCTCAGACCGAGGCGGGCGGCGGTCGCTCCGCCGGGGTCGGGGTTGGCCAGACCCAGCAGCAGATGTTCGGTGGAGATGTATTCGTCACCCAGCTCACCGCGGACGGCGTCGGCGTCGTCGAGCACTCGATTGAACTGACGCGAGAACCGGGCATCGCTGCCATATGCCTTGGGCAGATCGGCCAAGGTCGCTTCGAGCTCGTTCTTGAGGGCGGCAGGCTGTTTGCCCATCTTGGAGAGGATGGGCAGCACGACACCCTCGGCCTGACCCAACAGCGCCAGGAGGAGGTGGTCGGGGGTGACTTCGGGGTGGGAGTCCCTCCGTGCCCGGTCGATGGCCGCGGCGATGGCCTCCTGGGTCTTGACGGTCCACCTGTTCGGATCGAGTGTGCTCATGGGGATGGTTCCTGTTTCGAATGGGCGCTCGGCCGGG
The DNA here is from genome assembly GCA_024638805.1 of Acidimicrobiales bacterium. Taxonomy (GTDB): domain Bacteria; phylum Actinomycetota; class Acidimicrobiia; order Acidimicrobiales; family SZUA-35; genus JABDIY01. The sequence continues at coordinate 15,133 of JAHEJO010000017.1, read as the reverse complement.
AAGGCTCGGCGCGTCGTGGCTTTGTTTGTCTTGGGATGGTCATGGCTAGGCGAGGTAGCGACGCCGGTTGTACAGCGACATTTGCTGATGAAGCGGCACGAGGTCCCGCCGGTGTCGGCGCTGGACCTCACGGACGGCGCTGACCGTTTCGGACTCCAACTCGTCGATGATCCGGTCCTTCTTTTCTATCAGTCGTTCGAGCTCGGCGATCTTTTGTTCGAGGGCCAGGACCGTGTGGACCCCAGCGAGGTTGAGTCCGGCGTCGGTCAGGGAGGCGATCCGGCTGAGGCGGTCGATGTCCGCCTGGGAGTAGCGTCGGGAGCCGCCCCGGGTTCGGGCCGGATCGACGAGGCCCTTGCGTTCGTAGATGCGAAGGGTCTGGGGGTGCACGCCGGCCAGGTCGGCAGCCACGCTGATGACGTAGACGGCTTTGGTGTAGTTGTCCATGGCGGTGACTCCTTTCGGTGTGGTCGGGTGGATGTCGGTAATCGTTTACGAAGTCGAGGACGGTTTTGAGAAGAGGTGATCCCGAACGCTGGGATCGGCGAGACCGGCGAGAGCTTCCCGCTGTTCGTCGGTGAGATCAGTAGGAACCGTCACCTCTACCGTGACGAGCAGGTTGCCGGTGGCCTTGGTCGTCGTGACCCCGGCACCCTTGATGCGGAACGTCCGACCCGACGGGGTGCCGGGAGGGATCCGCACGGTCTTGGGGCTTCCATCGATCGTCGGCACTTTGATGTCGGCGCCGTTGGCCGCTTCGACCACGGTGATGGGCACGGTGATGGCGAGATCCTGGCCCCGCCGGCGAAACAGTTCGTGGCGGCCGACGTGGAGTTCGACCACCAGGTCTCCGGGCGGTCCACCGTTGACCCCGGGTGCACCCCGGCCGGGCAGTCGTATCTTCTGGCCGTTCTTGACACCTGCCGGGATGCGAACCTTGACCTGTCGGGATCGTCGGATGAGACCGGAGCCCGAACACGTGGAACACGGACTGGTCACGACGCGGCCTCGCCCGCCGCATTGGTCGCAGGGCTGAGACAGCGAGAACAAGCCCTGATTGTCATCGAGGACCCCCCTGCCCTCACACCGGCGACAGACCTCGGGTTGGGTGCCGGGAGCCGCCCCTGATCCGAAGCAGGTGGTGCACGCGGCGTCGGAGGTGATGTGCACCGAGGTGGTCACCCCGGTGACGGCATCGACGAAGCTCAGGTTGAGTTTGGCGGACAGATCGGCACCCTTGCGAGGTCCGCCGTACCGATTCTGACCCGCTGTGGGCCGGCCACCCCCGCCGAAGATTCCGCCGAGGAGGTCGGAGAGATCCCCGACATCGAATGTGGTGCCACCGCCGCCGCCCTGGCCGAAGGGGCCGCCACCGAATCCTCCGCGGTCACCGAAGGCCCGACCCATCGGACCGATCCGACGAACCTCGTCGTATTCTTTGCGCTTGTCGGCATCTCCGACCACGTCGTAGGCGGCCGAGATCTCCTTGAACCGTTCCTCGGCAGCGGCGTCACCCTCGTTCTTGTCGGGGTGGAACTTGCTGGCCAGGCTGCGGTACGCCTTCTTGATGTCCTTTTCTGACGCATCGGAGGACACGCCGAGGGCCTTGTAATAGTCCTTTTCGAACCAATCGTGTTGCGGGGCCATTATCCCTCCCTTCTCGAGCGCAGCCGGATCGTGGTCTTAACCTTTCACCCGGACCATCGCCGGTCGGAGAACTCGTCCCTTCCACAGGTAGCCGGTGCGCAGTACCTCGACGACCGTGGGCTGGTCGAGATCATCGGCGGGTTCGTGGATGACCGCTTCGTGCTCCTCGGGATCGAAGAGGGCGCCGGCCGGATCGGACAACTCCAGACCGTGGCGTTGGAGAGCCGCTATCAGCTGATTACGCACCGGTTCGATGAACTCGATGCCGTTGGAGATCGCTGCGTCGCACGCGTCGAGCACCGGCAGGAGTTCGTGCACGAGGTTGTCGTTTGCCCGTCCACGTTCGTCCGCGGTCCGTTTGGCAACGGCTTTCCTGTAATTCTCGAACTCGGCTTGGAGCCTGCGCAGCGAATCGAGATAGCTGTCGCGCTCGGCCGAAACCGACTCGAGCGTCTCGACGAGATCCTGGACCGAAAGGTTGGTGGTGTGAGGATCGGCTTCCGAAGGCAGGTCGTCTTCCTCGACGACGACTCCGACCGGCGCGGTGTCGGACGGGGTGGTGTCACCCTCGTCCAACACCTCCGGCTCGCTGACGCCTTCGTCGGAGAACCGGTCGGCCTGGTCGGCGTCGCTCACGACGCCTCGCTGTCCTCGTCATCTTCGATGATCTCTGCATCCACGACATCGTCGTCACCGGCGTCACCACCGGCGGATCCGGACGTCTCGGAGGTCTGCGCCGCCTGCTCGTACAGCTTGGCGCCGATCCCCTGGCTGGCCGTAGCCAGCTTCTCGGAAGTGGTCTTGATCGCCTCCAGGTCGGTTCCTCCGAGCGCCGCCTTGGATTCGGCGATCAGACTCTCGACGTTGGCCTTGTCGTCGGCGGCGAGTTTGTCGCCCTGGTCCTTGAGCAATTTCTCGGTCTGGTAGACGAGGCTGTCGGCCTGGTTGCGGACCTCGGCTTCGTCTTTTCGCTGGCGGTCCTCTTCGGCGTGAGCTTCGGCATCTTTGACCATCCGGTCGATGTCGTCCTTGGCGAGGGTCGATTGACCGGTGATCGTGATCGACTGCTCCTTGCCGGTGGCCCGATCCTTGGCGCTCACGTTCACGATGCCGTTGGCATCGATGTCGAAGCTGACCTCGATCTGGGGCACGCCCCGGTTGGCGGGAGGAAGGTCGACGAGCTGGAACTTGCCGAGGGTCTTGTTGTAGTTGGCGATCTCACGTTCGCCCTGCAGTACGTGGATCTCCACCGACGGCTGGTTGTCCTCGGCGGTGGTGAACACCTCGGATGCGTGGGTGGGGATGGTCGTGTTGCGCTCGATCAGCTTGTGCATGACCGACCCCTTGGTCTCGATGCCGAGGCTGAGAGGTGTGACGTCGAGGAGCAGGACGTCCTTGACGTCGCCGCGCAGCACGCCCGCCTGCACCGCGGCGCCGACAGCGACCACCTCGTCGGGGTTGACCGATTTGTTCGCCTCTTTGCCCGCCAGCTTCTCGACCAGCTCGGACACTGCCGGCATACGGGTGGAGCCGCCCACCATCACAACGTGATCGATGTCGCCGAGTTTGAGCCCGGCGTCGGACAGTGCGGCTTCGAACGGCTTCCTGACCCGGTCGAGCAAATGGGAGGTCAGTTCCTGGAACTTGGATCTCGAGAGGCTCAGCTCGAGGTGGAGGGGGCCGTCGGCATTTGCGGTGATGAACGGCAGGTTGATGCTCGTCTGCTGCATCTGGCTGAGCTCGATCTTGGCCTTTTCCGCCCCTTCCTTGAGACGTTGGGCCGCCATCTTGTCGACGGACAGGTCCACGCCGCTGGTGCCTTTGAACTCGCTGACCATCCAGTCGATCACGGCCTGATCCCAGTCGTCGCCGCCGAGCTCGGTGTCGCCCGAGGTGCTCTTCACCTCGAAGACGCCGTCACCGATTTCGAGTACGGACACGTCGAAGGTGCCGCCGCCGAGGTCGAAGACGAGGATCGTCTCGTCATGCCCCTCGCTGTCGAGGCCGTAGGCGAGGGCAGCCGCGGTGGGTTCGTTGATGATGCGCAGAACCTCGAGGCCGGCGATCTGCCCCGCTTCCTTGGTGGCGGTGCGCTGGGCGTCGTCGAAGTACGCCGGCACGGTGATCACGGCCTGGGTGACCGTGTCGCCGAGGTAGGCCTCGGCGTCGCGCTTGAGTTTCATCAAGGTCCTGGCGCTGATCTCCTGTGCGGTGTATTTCTTACCATCGATGTTCACGGTCCATCCCGTGCCCATGTGGCGTTTGACCGAGCGGGTCGTCCGGTCGGGGTTGGTGATCGCCTGGCGCTTGGCAACTTCGCCGACCAGGACTTCACCCTCTTTGTTGAACGCGACGACCGAGGGCGTGGTGCGCGAGCCCTCGGCGTTGGGGATCACGACGGGTTCACCAGCTTCGAGAACCGACACAACCGAGTTGGTGGTTCCGAGATCAATTCCTACGGCTTTGGGCATGGTGTAGAGCTGCTCCTCAATAGACAGGCGTTACGATGGTCCAGGATACAAACTTGAGTCGACCATTATCAACTTTGTTGAGTGTGACAGACATCACCTGGGAGAAGAGCAACCTGGATTCACCTCCCCGCTCAACGACCGCGCCGCGATCATCGACGGATAACCTCACCGACCATGGCCAAGGTCGTGCTGCTGCGTCACGGCCAGAGCGAGTGGAATCTGCAGAACCGCTTCACCGGCTGGTTCGATGTGGACGTGACCGACCAGGGCGCCGCCGAAGCGGTGGCCGCCGGAGCGACGTTGGCCGCCGCCGGCCTGACCCCCGACATCGTCCACACCAGCCTGCAGACCAGGGCGATCAAGACCGCCAATCTGTCACTGCGGAAGATGAGCCGTCTGTGGATTCCTGTGCGACGCCACTGGCGCCTCAACGAGCGCCATTACGGCGGACTGACCGGGCTGAACAAGGCCGAGACCGCCGAGAAGTACGGCGACGGACAGGTGCACATCTGGCGCCGGAGTTACGACGTGCCACCTCCGGCGATGCCCGAGGATCACCCCGACAACCCCAACACCGATCCCCGTTATGCCCGCCTGCCCCCCGACGTCCTTCCCAACACCGAATGCCTCAAGGATGTGGTCGAACGGATCCTGCCGTATTGGTTCGATGCGATCGTCCCCGATCTGGCCATAGCCGACATCGTCCTGATCGCAGCTCACGACAACAGTCTGAGAGCGCTGGTCAAGCACCTCTCGGGTATCAGCGACGAGGAGATCTCCAACCTGAAAATCCCCGCCGCCGTGCCGCTCGTCTACGAGATCGGGCCGGATTGTCGACCGGTCGACGACACGCCGATCGAGGATCGCTACCTGCGGTGAGGATCATCCGGGCCTGGTCCGGGCCGCGAAACCTCTCGACCGCGCTCATGCGGTCGTGGGAGAATCGGCCCGACACCGAGGTGTTGGACGAACCGCTCTACGCCCACTACCTCCATGTCACCGGTCTCGACCATCCGGGGCGCAACGACATTCTCGCCGCCGGCCCGGTCGACGAAGCCGAAGCCGTCAGGCGATGTACCGAACCTGCTCTCGGCGATGGGATCTCGGTGTCCTATCAGAAACACATGGCCCACCATCTCGTCGAAGGAATGGATCTGGGCTGGATCGGCGAAGCATCGAACCTGCTTCTCGTACGTCATCCCCGCAGGGTCATCGCCAGCTACCTCAAGGTTCGGGACCGACCGACCCTGACCGACCTCGGGCTCGAGCAGCAGAGCCAGCTCATGGAGCGGTTCGGCCCGCTCCCGGTCGTCGACGCCGACATCTTCCTCCGGGATCCGGAGTCCGGGCTCGGTGCGATGTGCTCCTATGCCGGAGTGGACTTCGATCCGGCGATGCTCACCTGGCCCGTCGGCACTCGAGAATCCGACGGCGCCTGGGCACCTTTCTGGTACGGGGCGGTGGAGCGTTCCAGGGGTTTCAGCCCTGCGCCGGCCGACGACCCGGCGATGGTGCCGCTACCCGACGCATTCGATCGACTGGCCCACGAAGCGCAGCGGATCTACGACGATCTGCTCGCCGCATCCGCCTGATCACCCACCCTCGGGCGCGTTCGGGCAGGTGCAGGGCATCCAGTTGGGTGGTCGGGAATGCCGAACTAGGTCCTTCAGACCGCTACTGAGGGACTTCACCCTCGCCGACGAACCGGCCGCCCACGTACCTTCGGCAGCGATGGGAGTTCTCAGGTCGGTGCCCTCGGTCGTAACGGTCGTCTTCGCAGCCGTTTTCGGGGCATTCGGACTGCTCGGCGCCGACCCCGCCCAAGCGCCGCCGGCCCGTGTCGTCGAGGCCGTCGTCGACACCTCCGGTTTGGCGCCGATCGGTGTCGAACCTCCCGTGGTCCAGCCATCTGCAGTCGAACCGCCAACGAGCACGGAATCGCCGTCGTCGACCGCGTCGCCGCCGTCGACCACCGCACCGACGACCGCGATCCTCGATCCACCGACGACGATCGCCGACCCGCCGATCACCGCCGTCTCGACCCAACAGGAGCAGGTGGCGAGGCCGACCTTGCGGGAACGGGGCGAACGGGCGCTGTCCACCTTCTCCTACGACTGGCGCAACGGCATACCCGGGTGGGAGATCTCGTTCCACGAGGCACGAAGCGGCGTCCTGGGATACACCTTCGTCGACGAGCGACGAATCGAGGTGTATGTCCGCCCCGAGATGTCCGATGCCCTCCTGGCCCACGTCATCGCCCACGAGATCGGCCATGCCGTCGACGTCACCCACAACTCCGGCGAGGATCGTGAGCGATGGCAGCGGTTGCGAGGGATCGAGGACAAACCGTGGTGGCCGGGAAGCGGCGCCACCGATTTCTCGACCGGAGCGGGAGACTTCGCCGAGTCGTTCGCCGCATGGCAGGTCGGCGACAACTCGTTTCGATCGATGATCGGCAACTCCCCCGGAGCAGCTGAGATCACGCTGATTGCAGAACTCTCACGGATTCGAGAGGATGCCGTCAACCGGGCTGGGTGAAAGGGGCTGATTGTTTCGGCACGGCCGCCCAACCGTGGCCGTCGACCGCGTCCGGCAGGTGTTGTCAACCGGTTCCCCATGCGCCGCGGCCGGTGGGTCGATCCACCCGTTGGACCTGCACAATTCCTATTCAGGTCGAAGGCAAAACGAGCCGATTCTCCCTAGGTGAGCCAGCGCAGTCACCGATTCGCGCCGCCGCCCGGCGTGATCGGCATCACTGCGTTCGTGTGGTCAGTACAGATCTTCCTCGGACTGGCTCTCCCGGATGTGCCACCGCCAACCGCCCCGCCCTTTTCCTGGCCGGTGCTCGCCGCGCTCTTCTCTGTGGCCACCGCTGCGGTCATTCACGTGCACTTCAAACAGGAGAGCGAGAGTTTCGATCTGTTCGACATCCCCGTCGTCCTCGGCTTGATGCTGTTCAGCCCTCGCGAGTTGTGGCTTGCCCAGGTCGTCGGGACATTCCTGGCCGTAGCGGTGCTACGTCGTCAACCGCCGATCAAGATCGTATTCAACGTCGGTGTGCTCGGAATGCAGACCGTCATCACCGCCCACCTGTTCAGGATCGCGGTAGCCGACCCCGACCCGTCGGATCCTGCGCTCTGGGGTCCGCTCTTCATCGCCATCATGTTCGGGTCGGTCCTCAACGTCGGTTTCATCGTGGCGGTCGTCTCGATGGTCGAAGGCCGACTCGACGAGAACAGCCTGTTGCACGTCTTCACCTATGGCGGGGTGGTGACACTGACCAATACGGGTCTGGGTCTGATCGCCGCGGTCCTGATTACCGAGGAATTGGCGTTGGCCATCCCGCTGGTGATCCCGGTGACTGCGCTGTTCCTCGCCTATCGGGCCTATGGGGCCGAACGGGACCAGCGGGCACGGCTCGAGATGTTGTACCGGTCGACCCGATCGGTGTTCGAACTGGGTGAACGCAGGGACGCGATCGAGCGGTTGCTCCGCGAAACCAGCGACATGTTCCGCGCCGAATCGGTCGAGTTCATACTGGTCGGAGATCAACACGCACGGGCCCGTCGCAATCACATCGGCAGGAGCGGAATCACCGAGATCCTGCACCCGATCGAGTCGGACGATGTAGACCACTTGCTGGCGAACCGTCCTGAGGAACCGGTCCTGATCCATGGCGCGGACCAGACCGGTTGGGGCGAGTATCTGCAGAATCGCGGAGTCAATGCCGCCATGGTGAGCCGGGTCGGGAACGAGGAGAACGATGCCGGGGTGCTGATCGTTGGCGATCGGCGAGGGGATGTGGCGAGCTTCGGTCCCGAAGACCTTCGCATGATGGGAACGATCGTCAACCACATCGCCATCGCGATCGAGCGCGAACGCCTGAGCGAATCGGTCGCCCAGCTGCGCCGACTGGAGGCGTCGCTGAGCATCCAGGCGCGATCGGACCCGCTCACCGGTCTCCTGAACCGGAACGGATTCGAGGAGTTGGTCGACAAACACGCTCAGCAGTCCGAAGGCTTGGCGGTGGCGTTCATCGATCTGGACGACTTCAAGAAGGTCAACGACAACTTCGGGCATGAAGCCGGCGACATGGTCCTGAGCGCGGTCGCCGAGCGTATCCAGGCGATCGTCCGGGAGGGAGACGCGGTGGCCCGCCTCGGTGGCGACGAGTTCGCCATCCTGTTCTGTGCCACGGAGAATCCGGGGAAGGTGCTGCCCCGGCTCCTCAACCACGTAACCGCCCCGGTGCCGGTCGGTTCGGAACGTTCGGTCGTAGTGGGCGCATCGATTGGGCTGGCGATCAGCCGGCCCGGCGACTCAACCTCCCAGACGGTCCGCAACGCCGACATCGCCATGTTCACCGCGAAGGCGATGGGAAAGAACACGTTTCAGACCTTCAGCGAGGAGATGTCGCCGCTCGACCGGAGGAAACATCTGGATCAGGAGCTGCGCGATGCGATCGACAGCAACTCCTTCGATCTGCACTACCAACCGATCGTCCACTTGGAGACGGGTCAGATCGTCGGGTTCGAGAGCCTGCTTCGCTGGCGTTCCGCCCACCAAGGCCTGCTACTGCCCGGTGACTTCCTCCGTGATGCGCAGAACACCGGCGCGATCGTGCCGATCGAGGAGTGGGCGATCAGGCGCGCCGCCGAGGACCTGTGCGTCATCGAAAATGAATTCGGTATCGGTCCGGACGGCACCAGCCTCTTCGCCACGCTCAACATCTCGGCCGAACACCTGAGCCGGAACACCGCCATAGAGGTTCTGCTCGACACCGTCGAATCCGTCGGCTTGACCGCCTCCCGTGTGATGCTCGAACTCTCAGAGTCCGATCTGATGCGCGCCTCGGCCGATCTCAGCCGGATTCTACAGAGCCTGCGACACATCGGTTTTGCCATCGCCATCGATGACTTCGGTTCGGGCGACGCGTCGTTCGGTGTGATCAAGCGGAACAAGGTCGATGCGGTGAAGCTCGCTCGAAGCGTGATCGCCGGTCTCCGGGGCGGCGAGCGCCCCTACATGATGGCCATGATCGAACTGGCCCGGAATCTCGATGTCCAGCTCATCGCCGAAGGGGTCGAGACCGAAGCCCAACGCGAAGAGCTGCTCGAGGCGGGTATCACCCTCGGACAGGGATACCTGTTCGCTCGGCCGTTGCCGATCAACGAGCTGATGCGCACCAACGGCAGGCTCGCCGTCGAACGCCGGCTGCCGCCGCGGGCGCTCGGGTAAGCCGCGCTCGACACCGCGGGTCACGACACGACGACCACACGGGTGCCGGTCGTTCCACACGTCACATTCCCGAAACAAACTGGAAACACCGACTCCGTACCGTCCTGAACGGCGATACGCGACCAGCGCTGTTCGGTGTTGCCCTCAGGAAACACGTCCACCGAACAACAAAGGAAATCACAGTGTCAAGAACACGAATACTCCCCCGGTTCCCCGGTCGGGTTCTCAAACGCTACGTACTACCGGCATCGCTAGGAGCTGCGGCAGTCGTGGCGCTGGCGGGTCCGGTTGGCGCCCAGGATGTCGTCGACCAGTACGACCGCACCGCAGCAGTAGGAGCCGAAGCGATGAACATGGTCGTGCTCGACAACATCTTCATCTTCGTCTGCGCCGTCCTGGTCTTCCTGATGCAGGCCGGCTTCGGACTCGTCGAAGCGGGTCTCACCCGGGCCAAGAACGCTGCCAACATCATGATGAAGAACCTCATGGACGTGAGCGTCGGGATCTTGGTGTTCGCCACCGTCGGTTGGGGTATCGCCTATCCGGGCAGCTTCGACGGTTCCGGTGCCGACTGGCTGGGTTTCGCCGGCTTTGGCGTCGCCGGGTTCTTTGACAGCTACCTCGTCGACATCAGTCCTGAGGCGCTGACCTCCGACGGCTTCTACCCGCTTGCGGTACCGGTCGACTTCTTCTTCCAGGCGGCATTCGCCGCGACCGCGGCCACGATCGTGTCCGGCGCGGTGGCAGGCCGTACCAAGTTCATCGGCTATCTCGCCTACAGCGCCGTGCTGACCGCGTTCATCTATCCCGTGGTCGTCGGCTGGAACTGGGGCGGCGGCTGGCTCGCCGGCCGCGGCTTTGTCGATTTCGCCGGCTCGGGGCTCGTCCACATGACCGGTGGTTTCGCCGCTCTGATGGGCGCCCTGGTGATCGGTCCAAGGATCGGCAAGTTCGCCCCTGACGGCAGCCCTCGGGCCCTTCCCGGGCACAGCATCCCGCTGGCGATCGCCGGCGTTTTCCTGCTCTTCATCGGCTGGTTCGGATTCAACCCCGGTTCGCAGCTCCAAGCCGACATGGCGGTACCGATCATCGCCGTCCTCACCGCCTTCGCCGCCGGCGCCGGCGGGACGACGGCCATGCTCACGTCCTGGATCACGATGAAGAAGCCGGACGTGTCGATGGCCGGCAACGGCATGCTCGCCGGCCTCGTGGCGATCTGCTCCGGCGTCGGCGAAGTCAGCGCCATCGGATCGGTCATCGTCGGTGGCGTTGCGGGGATCATCGTGGTCTTCACCGCACTCTCCATCGAGCGGATCGGAATCGACGACCCGGTCGGTGCGTTCAGCGTGCACGGCGTGTGCGGCGTCTGGGGCCTCATCGCCACCGGTCTGTTGGCGACCACCACGCCCGTCAACGGCGCCGAAGAGGCTGCCGGCCTCCTGTACGGCGGTGGCGCCAGTCTGCTCGGCAACCAGGTCCTGGGCGCAGTGGCCATCGCCGTCTTCGTGTCGGTCGCCTCCGGAATCCTCTTCACCGCACTCAAGGCGGCCGGAATGCTCCGGGTCTCGGCAGAGGACGAAACGGCGGGGCTCGATGTGGCCGAGCACGGCTCGCCAGGCTACGGCCCGGACATGCTCGTCGGCAGCGCGGTTTGATGACAGGATCTAGGGAGAGAAAGGAATTCGCATGCAACTAATCACGGCCGTAATAAAGCCGCACATGCTGGACGATGTGAAGTCGGCTCTGAAGTCGATCGACGTGTCCGGTATCACCGTCACCGAGGTGAAGGGCTTCGGACGTCAGGGCGGTCACACCGAGACCTATCGAGGGGCTGAGTACAAGGTCGACTTCGTACCGAAGGTGAAGATCGAACTGGTCGTCGATGACCCCCAGGTCATCCCGGCTACCGACGCCATCGTCAAAGCGGCGCAGACCGGCAAGATCGGTGACGGGAAGATCTGGGTTACGCCAGTGGACCGGCTCGTTCGGATCCGCACCGGTGAACTCGGACCTGCGGCGCTGTAAGCACAACGCTCATTCGAAAACGGGCCGGGCCATGAGAGCCCGGTCCGTTTTCGCGTCCATCTCAGTGGACACGGCGTGGGTGAGTTCGGTCGACTCGGTGACCGTCACTACAGTGGCGCACATGGACGCGTCGCTCTCCGAGGAATTGCAGGACTCAGATCCCCAGCTCAGCCCGTCAGGCCGGATCAAGGCCAACCACATCTGGATCGCCGTCGGCGCTGCGGTCGCACTGATCACGGTGCTGTCGGGTGTCGCCGCCACCGTCTTCCAATTCCATGACGACTCCGAGATCCAGCGGGAGGTATTCGTCAACATCCCTTCGCCGCTTCGGCTGGCCTTCTACACGGTTGCGCCGATCCTGCTGCTGTGGGGAGCGGTCCAACTGAGCTACCGGGTCAGGAACTGGGAGCGCGGCGCTCCTGACAATCGGGCTACCACAACCAAGAACCTCAAGCACCGCCTGGCCGATTTCCGATCCGGCATCTACATGCAGACGCTGATGCGTGAACCCGGGGCGGGAATCATGCACAGTCTGATCTACTTCAACTTCCTGATTCTGTTGGCCGTGACGACCGTCCTGGAGATCAACCACCAGGTGCCCGAGAGCCTCAAATTCCTCAACGGCGACGTGTACAAGGGCTACTCGCTCGTCGGGGACCTCGCCGGTGCCGGGTTCGTGGCCGGAATGGTCCTGGCGATCCTGCGCCGCTACGGACCGAAGAGCTGGCGCCCCTACCGGATCGCGGTGAAGAGCCGCCCCGAACACATCGTGATCAACGGGACGCTCCTGGCGATCGGTATCACCGGGTTCATGGCCGAGGGGTACCGAATCGCCGTGCAGGACCGACCGGAGTTCGAACAGTGGAGCGTGATCGGCTACCCACTGTCGGGGCTGGTCGGTAGTGCCAACCTGTCGGGCTGGCATCAGTTCTGGTGGATCGCCCACGTCGTGAGCTTCTTCACCTTCCTCGTCATCATCCCGGGGACGATGATGCGGCACATGTTCACCTCCCCGTTGAACATGTACCTCAGCGACCGCGAACGTCCCAAGGGCGCCATGAAGGCGCTTCCCGATCTGGAGAACACGAACCTCGAGACCTTCGGCGCCAGCACGGTCAGCCAGTTCACCTGGAAGCAGTTGCTCGACACCGACGCCTGCACGATGTGCGGACGCTGCACCAGCGTGTGTCCCGCCAACGCCACCGGCAAACCGCTCGATCCGCGTGAAATCGTGCTCAAGACCGGTGAGGTGATGAGCCGGACCGGCACACCGCCGGTGTCGCCGCCGATCGGGGTGGACCCGGAGATCACCGTCTCTTCCGACAGTGTGTTCGAACGCATCACGACCGAGGAGGTGTGGAGTTGCACCACCTGTAAGGCGTGCGACGAGATCTGCCCGGTCAACATCGAGATCCTCGACAAGATCCTCGACATGCGCCGGTCGCTCACACTCATGGAGAGCGATTTCCCGACCGAGCTCGGCCAGGCGTTCCGCAGCATGGAGAACAGCTCGAACCCATGGGCGATGAGCCAGAGCACCCGGGCCGATTGGATCAGGGACCTGCCGGTACCGGTGATCGACCCCGCCGACGCCCCCGAGACGTTCGACCACGACTACCTGTATTGGGTTGGTTGCGCCGGTTCTTTCGACGACAAGAACCAGAAGGTGACCCAGGCAATGGCCAAACTGCTCGGCCGGGCCGAGATCGACGTCGCCATCCTGGGCCCCAACGAGCTGTGCACCGGCGACCCCGCCCGCCGTTCCGGCAACGAGTACCTGTTCCAGATGCTGGCCAAACAAAACGTCGAGAATCTCAACGGTCTTGGGGTGAAGAAGATCATCACCCAGTGCCCCCACTGCTTCAACACCCTCCAGAACGAATACCCCCAGCTCGGCGGCAACTACGAGGTGGTCCATCACAGCCAGTTCCTCGAATGGCTGATCGACACCGGCAAACTCGACGTGTCCGAGGCAACGCTCGAGGAGCGCATCGTGTACCACGACTCGTGCTACCTGGGACGCCACAACGACGTGTACCTCGCTCCCCGCAAAGTGATCGGATCGCTCAAGGGTGTCCAGCTGGTGGAGGCGGGCCGGAACGGGACCAAAGGAATGTGCTGTGGCGCCGGAGGTGCCCGCATGTGGATGGAGGAGGATGTCGGCACCAAGGTCAATGACGACCGGTCACTTGAGCTGATCAACACCGGGGCCAGCAGGGTCGCGACCGCGTGCCCGTTCTGCTATGTGATGATGGACGACGGTGTCAAAGGTCATGGGGTCGAGGAAACCGAAGTCAGAGTGGCTGATATTGCCATGCACGTCCTCGACGCCATCGAGGCGGGCGAAGCAGCCGCTCACGCCGACGAGGCCACTCGTCGGGAGGCGTTGACCTCCGGTGACGTCATCTTCGAGTGAGGACACGACCCTCCGTGACCGAGCACCGGTGAAACGGCCCGCCACCCTTCGGTGGCTCGGGCTCCTCATCATCGTGCTGGCCGGTGTTGCATCGGTGGTGACGCCGGTGGGTGCGCAGAGCCCCGAGCCGACCGCGGCGGTCGCCCTCGGTGACAGCTACATCGCCGGTGAGAGCGGACGCTGGCTGGGGAACAGCTCCAACAGCTGGGCCAACCGCAACGGCACCGACCGGGCCGCTCAGCGCCTGGGGTGGCGATGGAGCTACGTCGAAGAGGATATCTACGGCGACAGCTACGCCACCGGGTGCAACCGTTCCGACGTCGCACCGATCGTGTCCGCCGCCCTCGATGTGGACGCCGCCATCAACCTCGCCTGCTCCGGTGCCTCCACGGTGAACCTGATGTCCCGCGCCTCCGGCGGGCGTTCCTACCGAGGAGAGCCCCCACAGGTGGATCAGCTGGCGGCGGTGGCGGCCACCCACGACGTCCGGGTGGTCGTGATCTCGGTCGGGGGCAACGATCTCGGCTTCACCGACGTGATCCTGGACTGTGTTCTCGGTTACGTGACGAGCACGCGGTGGAATCCGAACACCTGCAACCGCACCCAGGACGCCAACCTCAACGCCAACCTCGGTCCCACGCTGGCACGGGTCGCACAGGTCCTGGCCGATGTGAAGGTCGTTCTCGCCACCAACGGTGATGATGACGCCCGGGTGATCTTGACAAGCTACCCGTCTCCGGTGGTCGAACCCGACAACGTGCGGTATGCCGAGACGAGCTGGCGGCGGGTGTTCCGTGGAGGCTGTCCGTTCTGGGATGCCGATCTCGCCTGGGCCAACGACACGCTGATTCCCAGGATCACCGATGGCCTGGCTCAAGAGGCGGCCACCGCCGGCGTGGAATTCCTCGATCTGTCCGATGCGTTGAGAGGTCACGAGGCGTGCGCGTCGACAGCGGTCGAGGGCACGGGAGACCGCGGTGCAACCGCCGAGTGGATCCGCTTCGTCACCACCGGGATCACCCAGGGCGATCCGGGCGAGTCGCTGCACCCCAACGCCTACGGCCAGCGCGCCATGGGCCAGTGCATCGCGCTGGCCGTCGCCTCGGGCCCCTCGCCCGACACTTGTCTGAACACCCCCGGCCAGAGGCCCGAAGCAGTGTTTCTCGCACTAGGCGTCCGCTGACGCCGTCTTTCGGCTGGCGAGGAACGCTCCGGAGATCACGAGAACCACCCCGACGAGGGCGATCGAGGCAACCGAGTCACCGCGAAAGGTGACACCGAGGAAGAGGGCGACGACCGGAACGAGATAGGTGATGAACGATGCCCGCGTGCCACC
>JAHEJO010000138.1 GCA_024638805.1 Acidimicrobiales bacterium | reverse complement strand
CGCCACGAGGCCGTCGACCAGCGCTGCGATCGGGCGGACGCCGAGGAAGAACACCGACCAGATGGCCATGACGCGGCCCCGGACCTCCTCATCGATGCGATCCTGGATCGCCGAGTTCAGGGCCGTGATCGCTCCGATGAATCCGACGCCGGCGATCGCCAACGCAACTAGTGCAACCCACCGGTTCGGCGCGAGCGCCAGGGTCGCCATCCCGGTTGCGAGCGCCCCGAGCCCATAGGCACCCGCTCGCTCGGCCTCGTACTTCCTCACGAAGCCCCCCAGCCCGAACGCAGCCACGGCGGCCCCGGCACCGAACGCCGCAACCAGCAGTCCGACGAAGCCTCGGTCCTGACCGAACATGTCGGCAATGGCGGGGGTGAGCGTGTTGACGGGATCCGAGCCGAAGCCGATAGCCAACGTCCCGATCAGCGGGACGAGGATCCGTCGATCGCCGAAAGCGATTCGGAACGATTCGGCAATCGACCCGTCGGATTCCCCCGACATGTCCACCTCGCGCTGGCGGATGAGGGACAGCACGATGATGAGCGGAAGGAACGACACGGCGTTCACTCCGAAGGCCACACCCGCGCCAAATGCCGCCACGACCCACCCGGCGATCGCGGGCCCGAACGCCCTCGCCAGATTGAACGTGACCGAGTTCAGGGCGATCGCCTGCTTCAGGTCTCCGGGGCGCACCAGGGCCGGCACCAGCGCCTGGAGCGCCGGAAGGCTGAGCGCGTAGCCGGTTCCGATCACTGCGGTGGCGAGGTAGATCGGGAGCGGACTCGAGATGTTGTCGTCCCCGACCACGAGGAGGGTGATCGCGAGGCCGACCGCCCCCGCCCATGCCAGCATCTGGGAGAACAACAGCATCCGGCGCCGGTTCACCCGGTCGCTCAACTTCCCGGCCCACAGGGTGAAGACCAGGATCGCTCCGAACTGGATCGCAGAGATGAGACCGACCTTCGTGTTGGACCCGGTGATCTCGAACACCAGGATCCCGGCGGCGATGTTCTGGAACCAGTTGCCGGCGTTCGAGAAGAGGTTGCCGAAGAAGTACGGGCCAAAGCGGCGATCGGTGATCAGCTCGCGGGCGCTTCTCGATTCGTCGGCGGCGGTCATCGGGATGCGTATACCCTTCGCAATACGTATGAAACTGACATCTCTCACCCCTGGCATGCCGATCCCGTGGGGAGGCGACCGGGTCACTCACGTTACCGACGAACTCGCTGCCTCCTTCGCCGCCGGCGACCGCCTGGTCGTCGTCCAGGACACCGGCGACCTCCTGCACATCCCCGAGACCGTGTGGAAGACCGCCGCATCTGCAGTCGACGCGGCTACCGCCGCCTTCGCCGGGCTGCGGTCCGTCTCCGACGACGCCGTCACCACGTTCTATGAGGCCTTCGCCGATCGTCTGGAGGACGACGCTTCGTTTGCGGCCATCGCCGAGGCCAACGCCTCCGACATGGCCTCGGCCGCGACGCGCGGACGTTCCACGACCCGCCTCGAGCTCACCCCGAAGATGCGCAGGGACATGATCGACGGCCTGCGGTCATGGGCTGCGACCCCATCGATCAGGGGGCAGGTCACCCAAACCGTCGAGCACGCCGACTGGAGACTTGATCAAGTACTTGCGGGCGTTGGGCCGGTCGGTTTCGTCTTCGAGGGTCGGCCCAACGTGTTCGCGGACGCCACCGGCGTCCTTCGGTCTGGCAACTCCGTCGTGTTCCGCATTGGGTCCGACGCGCTCGGAACCGCCCGGGCGATCGTCACCAGCGCTCTCGAGCCGGCACTCGATACCGCGGGCCTCCCACGTGGGGCCGTGAGCCTGGTCGACTCCGCAGAACGCTCCGCCGGGTGGGCGATGTTCTCGATGCCGGATCTTGCTCTGGCCGTGGCGCGAGGCTCGGGTGGGGCCGTCTCGCAGTTGGGCGCAGTGGCGAGGCAGGCGGGTATCCCCGTCAGCCTGCACGGCACGGGTGGCGCCTGGATCGTCGCCGACGCAGACGCCGATCCGGCGCGTTTTCGATCCGCGGTCGCCAACTCGCTGGACCGCAAGGTCTGCAACACCCTGAACACGTGCTGCATCACCGAGTCCGCGGCCGCGGAGTTGTTGCCTCTCTTCTTGATGGCCTTGACCGAGGCCGCCCGGCGGCGCGGCACGAACCCGAAGCTGTGGGTGGTCGGCGAACAGGCCGACAGGGTGCCTTCGGAGTGGTTCGACGACGTCGCCATCTCCCGGGCCGAGGGCGAAGTGCTCGAACCCGGCACCTCCACGCTCGGCTGGGATGATCTCGGTCGAGAGTGGGAATGGGAGAAGAGCCCTGAGGTGACACTGGCGATCGTGCGAGACGTCGACCACGCGGTCGACCTGTTCAACACGCTCAGCCCTCGCTTCGCCGCCAGCCTCATAAGCACCCAGCCGCAGAAGATCGATCGGTTCTTCGACGCCATCGACTCTCCGTTCGTGGGAGACGGATTCACCAGATGGGTCGATGGGCAGTTCGCGATGAACAAACCGGAGCTCGGGTTGTCCAATTGGCAGTTCGGCAGACTGTTCGGTCGTGGAGGGATTCTCAGTGGGGATTCGGTCTTCACCGTCAGAAGCCGCGCCACGCAGTACGATGATGATCTGAAACGTTGACGCAGAAAACCGAGATTCTCGGTTTCTCCTGAAACATGGGAGGGTATTGGCCGATACGGAACGGGTGGCACCAGAATTGGTGTTGACAGAGGTAGAACAGAATGGAGACGACAATGACCGACGACACTCGCAAAGGAATCGTCATCGTCGACGAGTTCCTCGAGAAGCACGGCGCAGTTCTACCCGCCCACATCATCGACTTCGCGCTCGACGTGAGATCAGTCTTCGTGGAGATGGAAGAGCGCAGCACCGTAGGCGTCTGAACAGCAAGGACTCTCGACAGGAGGGCAGGCCGCTGGCCTGCCCTTCTGCGCGTCTCGGGGGGCTGGACGGATGATGATCGACCGAGCCGTCGAAACCCTGGCCGACCGTCGCAGAATCCTCGTGTACACCGGCGCGGGCATCTCCACCGAGAGCGGAATCCCCGACTTCCGGGGACCCAACGGGCTCTGGACGAGGGTCGATCCCGAGGACTTCACGATCGACCGCTACCTCAGCAGCGTCGAACGGCGGATCGAGGGGTGGCGGATGCAT
This sequence comes from Acidimicrobiales bacterium, assembly GCA_024638805.1. Lineage (GTDB taxonomy): Bacteria > Actinomycetota > Acidimicrobiia > Acidimicrobiales > SZUA-35 > JABDIY01. The sequence continues at coordinate 4,929 of JAHEJO010000138.1, read as the reverse complement.
GTCGAAGGTGCCTTGTGGGGCGCCCGCTCGAACATCTCTCCGAACTCGGCCCACATCGCAGTCACCGAACTCTGGTCGGCCGGTTTGACGTCCGGAGTGATCACCCAGAACGTCGACGGGCTGCACCTGGTCGCCGGTCTCCCCCGAGAGTCACTATCGGAGATCCACGGTGATGTGCGGCGAGTCGCCTGCCTCGGCTGCGCTTCTGAGCAACCGATCGAGATCGTGTTGAAGCGGGTCGATGCCGGAGAACAGGACCCGCGTTGTCTCGATTGCGGAGGGATCCTCAAACCGTCCACGGTGATGTTCGGTGAGCTGCTCCCGCCCGCCGAGATCGAGAAGGCGGAGCGATTCGCCGCCAGTGCCGACGCCGTCCTCGTGATCGGATCGACGATGTCGGTCTACCCGGCAGCAGAATTCCCACTGTCGGCCCGGCGCCGCGGAGCGCCGATGGTGATCGTCAACCAGGGCCGAACCGATCACGACGGCTGGGCCCGGGTCAAGGTGAGCGGGCCGGCCGGTGAGATCGTCCCCGAGATCGTCGCTGCGCTCACCGAGGCGTGAGCGTGCCGGTCTCTGTCGGGTTCCCGACGCTGGAATGCATCGACGCCGCGCAGGCTCAGTTCGGGCGATAGGTTCGGCACTCGAACGGGGGGACGATGACTGATTGCGAATGGTTTCGAATCGATCACGATGGGCTCGAAGAGGGCAGGGTCACGACCGTCGTGGTCAACGAGATGGCGCTCGCCGTGATCCGGACGAAGTCCGGATACGGAGTGCTCGACAATCGCTGTCCCCATCAGGGCGGCCCGCTCGGCGATGGTGAGTTGGACGACAAAGGCTGGCTCAGGTGCCCATGGCACGGCTACGAGTACGACCCGATCAGTGGCGAGCCACCCGAGGGCTTCGACGATTCCGCAACGTGTTTCCGAGTCGAAGAGCGCCCCGACGGTCTGTATGCGGAGCTCCCCGTCTCGAAGCGAGAAGTCACGGCCATGGATCAGATGGTGGACGTGATGACCGACTGGGGAGTGGACGCCGTCTTCGGGATGGTCGGCCACTCCAACCTCGGATTGGCCGACGCCCTGAGACTGGCCGAAGACGACGGCCGACTCCGCTACATCGGGATCCGTCACGAGGGCGCTGCGTCGTTCGCGGCCTCCGGATACGCCAAGCTCACCGGCAGGCCGGCCGCCTGTTTCTCGATCGCTGGTCCGGGTGCCACCAATCTCCTGACCGGTCTCTGGGACGCCAAGCTCGATCGGGCGCCGATCCTTGCCCTCACGGGGCAGGTGAAGACGCAAGTGCTCGGGCCCGGAACCTTTCAGGAGGTCGACCTTGCGTCGGCGTTCAACTCGGTCTCCGAGTGGAGCCAGACGGTGCTCGGCGCACAGAACGCCTCCGAATTGATGGCCCTGGCGCTCAAGCACGCCATCGTCGAACGGGACGTGGCCCATCTCATCTTCCCTGACGAGGTCCAGGACCTCCCCGGCCTCGACGACCCGCCCGACCGGCCGAAGCTCGGCAGGCTCGGCGCTCCGGAGATCGCACCCCCGGCGTCGGAGCTCGACCGGGCTGTGAATCTGCTCGCAGGAGCTGAGCGACCGGTGATCATCATGGGCAACGGAGCTCGAGAACACCGCGATGCCGTGATCGCGTTGGCGGAGAAGATCGATGCACCTGTGATAACGACATTTCGGGCCAAAGGAATGATCGCCGACGATCATCCGCTTGCGTGTGGAGTCGTTGGGCGATCAGGCACGCCGATCGCCTCGGCGATGATGACCAAGGCCGACGCCCAGCTCGTTGTTGGCGCATCGTTCTCGAACCACTCCGGGATCGCCACCTGGGTGCCGACCATCCAGGTGGACTTCGACCGCATGACCCTCGGCAAGTTCCACGCCGTCGACATCCCGCTGTGGGGAGAGATCGGCACGACGGTCGGGCTGATGGACGAGCGACTCGAGCCAAAGGATCGGCCGGAGATCCGCCGAGAGATGTCCGGGCGAGTGGCCGACTGGCGTCAGGTCAAAGCACGTCGAGCAGCGCAGACCGACGACGCAGGGCGCATGCATCCCGCTGCAGTCTTCGCCGCGCTCGGCGATGCGCTCGGCGAGGATGCAGCCATGGCCGTCGACGTCGGCAACAGCACATATGCGTTCGGCCACTACCTGGAGGCGAAGCGCGGCCTCGACGTGGTGATGTCGGGGTATCTCGGGTCGATCGGCTACGCCTTCCCCGCTGCGATGGGTCTCTGGGCGGCAACGGTCGGGACCGGGCGGAAGGTCGTGTCGGTGTCGGGCGATGGCGGTTTCGGACAGTACATGGCGGAGTTCACGACGGCCGTCAAGTACGGGATGGGGATCACCCACTTGGTGTTGAACAACTCCGAGCTCGGCAAGATCAGCCGCGAGCAGGTTGGCGCGCTCCACCCGATCTATCAGACGTCACTCGTCAACCCCGACTTCGCGGAGTACGCCCGTCTGTGCGGCGGTGTGGGCTATCGGGTATCGGACACTGCGGATCTCCCTGCGGTGTTCGAAGAAGCGCTGGCCACCACCGATCGCCCGACCCTGGTCGAAGTGATCTCCATGAGCCAGGCAGTGTGAGGGCTGGCTGACGCGAGCCGCGGTTGGCGGCTGGCCGAGAGCTGAGGGCCTCGCTTCGCTTCGGCGCTCAGGGCCTCCGGCGCTCAGAGGCCTGCGGCCGCTTCCAAGAAGCGCAAGCGGCGCCGAAGTAGTGACATCAGGGGCTCGAGTGGTTTGAGCGCGATCGCTCCCAGGCCGGATCACGCATCACGTCAGCGCCACGAACGAGAGCACAGACGCGGGTTGCCGGCTGCGGGCAGCATGACACGAACGGCGGGTGTGCCATCAGGAGTGAGATCGCTCTCTGGCCGGATCACACATCACGTCAGCGCCACGATCGAGAGCACACACCCGGGTTGCTGGCTGCGGGCAGCATGACACGAACGGCGGGTGTGCCATCGGGGGGTTGGAGGGGGGTCGCCCCCCTAGTCCAAATCGTGGCCGCGGACGAAGAAGGAGGCCATCTGTTCGCGGGTGACGACGTCTGCCGGACAGTAGGTCGTCTCGGTGCAACCGAGGGTGACGCCGACCGCCTCGATTGCCTCGACGTACTCGGCGAAGGGGTTGGCGTCGATGTCGTCGAACACCCCGGCCGGAGCCTTCAATAGCGGTATGTCGAAGGTGCCGACCAGGAACCTGGCCATCTCCTGACGCGTGAGAGGAGCGTCGGGGCAGTAGTCGAACTCGCTACAACCGAACCCGATCCCGGCTTCGGTGATCGCCTCGATGTCCTCGGCGAAGAGGTGACCGTCGGTGTCGATGTAGGTGACCCCGGAGCCTCCGGTCGGGAGCTCGAGGTAGCGGCGAACGAACGCAGCCATCTGGCCACGAGTGATCGAGTCTTGTGGGCAGTACTCGGTCTCGCTGCAACCGCGAGTGACCCCCAGCTCGAGCAGACGCTCGATATCCGGTTCGTGGGGAGAGCCGTCGTCGTCGGTGAACGAAGGCCCGATGAAGGGCACGGGCTCGGGTTGAGGCTCTGGGGCGGGAGCTCCCCCGGGCTCTGAGAGAATCGGGGCCGTGAGGAGATAGGGGTACGGGTTGATCCGTTCCTCGTAGCCGTTGCCGTAGTAGCGAATCTCGAGGTGGAGGTGCGATCCGGCGTATTCGGCGTTTCCGCTGTCGCCGACCCATCCGATGAGCTGTCCCTTTCTGACCACCGTGCCCTCGGTGATGCCCTCGGCGATCCCGTTGGCCAGTCCGTCGTCGGTTCCGGGGGTGTCGTTGTTGAGATGGATGTACCCGGTCTTGTAGTCGCCGGGGTGGTCGATGAAGACGTAGCAGCACTTGCCTTCCTCAAGCGTGCCCATCCACGAGACCACACCATCCGCCACTGCGACGACGGGAGTCATCTTGGGTCGCATGATGTCGATCGCGCCATGGAGGCGACTGCAATCCGAGCCGCGGCAGTCTTCGAAGGAGTCATAGATGGGGTCGCGCTCGCTGATCAGCGGGAACACCATCGCGTTGAGGTCGAACGGTTCGAGAACCGGCGCGGCTGCATCACCTTCTGCGGCTTGTGCAGTGGTCGTGCCGAAGCTGGCGAATACGACCGCGATCGCCATCAGGACCCTGATGGCACGGTTGACTCTGTGCTCCCCCGAACATGACATGAAGTATCCCTCGGCATGTTGCTTTCGAAACTGAAGACGGTTCAGCGTGCCAGCTGTTACGAAACGACCTCGGGCACCAGGCTGCCAGGCGTTGCGACGAACCCGGAATCGGCCAGTTGCGAACACCGTCGCTGCCGTCGTGACCAGATATCGATGCAGCCAGTCGGGCGTTGGGGTTCGAGGGGATTCAGCCCCCTCATCAGCACTGCGCTCTCAGATGTCGATGTCGAAGAGATTCACCAAGCGGTCGATGAGTGACTGGCCGGAGATACCGCCGCGGATCACGTCGAGCGGCTCGCCGTCGGGCGAGTAGATCACGGTCATCGGCGACCCCTGGGCGCCGAATGCAGTGGCAAGGCCCCGGCCGTCGATACCGCCGACATCGCGAGCGAGCGGCCACAGTCCGGCGATGCCCGTTCGCTCGGCCAACCCGAGACCCGTTCCGTTGTCCATCATGTCGATCCCGACGAAGTCGACCTGGTCGCCAACCAACTGGGACGCCGCAGCGAACTGGGGCAACTCGTCGATGCAAACCGTGCACCATGACGCGAAGAACGCGGCCACGGTCGGTGTCCCCGCGAAATCGGCGAGTGCAATCCGCCCGTCCCCGTCGAGCTCGGGCAGATCCCATGCGGTTCGCTCGGTGACGCCGGTCGGGGCATCGGCGCCGCCGGTGAACGATGCGATGACGACTGCAATGAGAGCCACGCCTGTCACACCGAGCGTGA
>JAHEJO010000137.1 GCA_024638805.1 Acidimicrobiales bacterium | reverse complement strand
TCTGTAATCCAACGCCGAGGAAGCGACATCATCGGACGAGACCGCCGCACACCGTGGTCGCACGCTGCCACCGGCGATCAGAGCTCGCCCTGGTCGCCGACGGTTCTGGTCCTCGAACAGCCGTTCGTCAGGGCCACCCGCCTGCTACCGCAGTCCCTGGCGAACACGTCTGCGGATGAGAACAACGCCGACGATCCCGAGCACCGACATCACGGCCGCGAAGAACACCTGACCCCAGTTCCAGTGTTCGCCGTGCGCAGCCCGTTGCTCGGTACGGACATCGAAGTCCTTGAAGGGTCGAAACCGTCCGAGCACGAAGACCATCACCCGCACGGCGTGCAAGATGGTGGCAGCCGCCGCTAGTCGAAGAGGCAGTTGTCGATGACGGCGGACGTTCGTCATCCACCATCGGATCGACGCGCCGAGGGTCGCTATGTCGAGAGCCAACTCCATGGCCGCCAAGCCGATGACCCAACGGCGGAGCTCCTGCCAGCTCCGGGTGATCACCGCCGCCCGGACCAGCAGGATGGATATTCCCCCACCCACGAGGACCGCGTGGAGGCGGTCCTGTGCAATCGATTCGGGAGGGCCGGCTCGGTATCCGATACCGACGTGGCCCGGCTGTTCTCGTGGTCGCATCATCGGCCCAAGTCGACCACCGACCGCCGCCGGTGGCCAGGGCCCAAGGTCCGCGCCGTAGGCCTCGAGCGGACGCAGAACCACGCATCGGAGGATCACCACGACGCCGGAGTGAATCTCCGTTAGTCCCAGCACAACCTCACCCCGCTCGGGGGAGGTTGATGTCCGCGGGGCGGAGCTATGGTGCGACCGAGCTGCAGCTGACCGAAGAGAGATCGTGAGGGTCCCATGGAAGGCGAGATTCTGAGTGTCATCCTGAAGGTGTCGCTGCTGGTGTTCGTCGTGTCATCGATGCTGGCGATGGGGTTGAGCTTGAGCGTCGGACAGATCATCGATCCGTTGCGCTCGCCGCGGCTCGTGATGATCGCGCTCGCCGCGAATTTCGTGGCCGTCCCACTGATCGGGTGGGCCATCGGCAAATTGCTGTCGCTGGACGAGGGCCTCTCGATCGGCCTGACGATCATGGCCACAGCCGCCGGCGCGCCATTCCTGCCGAAATTGGCCGCCGCCGCCAAGGGAGATCTCGCGTTTTCGGTAGGGCTCATGGTCATGCTGATGGTCGTCACCGTGGCCTACATGCCTCTTGTTTTGCCGCTACTCATCAGCGGCGTCGAGGTCGATCCCTGGGCCATCGCCTCATCACTGATCTTCCTCATGCTGCTCCCCCTCGCGATCGGGTTGCTGGTTCGGTGGCGCTACGAGTCAACCGCAGCTGGGCTCCAACCGCTGATGACCCAAACCTCGAGCATCGCCATCGCCGTACTCCTGGCCGCCGGGGTGATCGTGAACTTCGACGACATCGTCGAGCTCATCGGCACCGGCGGCTTCGCTGCGATTCTGTTGTTTCTCGGCGCTGCGCTCGCCGTCGGCTACTTCGGCGGCGGGAACGACCCCGGGAGCCGTTCGGTGCTCGGGCTCGGGACCGCACAACGAAACCTGTCCGCCGCCCTCGTCGTAGGCGGCCAGAACTTCGCCGACACGCCCGGAGTGATCACCTTCATCATCGTCGCCGGCATCGTCGGGCTCATCGTCCTCCTCCCCGCCGCCGGCGAGATCGGCCGAACGTCCACATCGGCAGCAGCGGGCCAACCCGGTTAGACGAACGACCGAGTCCTTGGTGCACGTCCGACCGAGACGTCCGCCCGGATACCGCCATTGGTCGTCTGGTCCACCTATTCCAGCTGTCCGTCACCGGGGGTGACGAGGCCGGTTTCGTAAGCGATGACGACGAGTTGGGCGCGATCGCGCCCGGCCAACTTGGTCATGATCCGGCTGACATGGGTCTTGGCGGTGAGGGGGCTGATGAAGAGCCGATCGGCGATCTCGGCATTGTTGTAGCCGCGGCCGACCTGAGCGAGAACCTCCCGTTCTCGCTCGGTGAGATCGGCCAGAGCTGACTTCTCCTGAGCCGGGTCGGGGCGGGCCGCGAACTCACCGATGAGGCGGCGGGTGATCCTCGGAGCGATGAGGGCATCGCCCCCGGCGATGATGCGAATCCCGTCGAGAAGCTGCTGGGGTGCTGTGTCCTTCAGAAGAAACCCCGATGCGCCGGCCCGGAGGGCGTCGTACACGTACTGATCGAGGTCGAAGGTGGTGAGTACCAGGACTCGTGTGCCGGCGAGGCGTTCGTCACCGGTGATGCGCTCGGTGGCGGCGATGCCGTCGAGCCCGGGCATTCGAATGTCCATCAGGATTACGTCGGGTCGGGTGGCAAACGCCTGGTCGATGGCTTCGGAACCGGTGGCCGCTTGCCCGACGACCTCGAGGTCGTCCTCCGCCGCGATGAGAGCACAGAACCCGCGGCGCACGAGTTCCTGATCGTCGGCGACGAGGACGCGGATCTGTTGGTTGCCGGTCATGGCTGCTCGTCGACGGCGATTGGGCGGTGGTAGGGAACCACGGCGTCGACAGCGAACCCGCCGTTCGCGGTGGGCTGGGCTCGGAGTGAGCCGCCGAGCGTTTCGGCGCGTTCGATCATCCCGACGATGCCGACCCCGGTCGATCGAGTCGCATCGCCGTGGGGCGAGGTGCCGGCATCGTTGAGGATCTGCACTCGCACGCGGTCGACGCCATGGCGGATCGAGAGGGTGACCGGGACAGGTCCGACGTGGCGGGCCACGTTGGTGAGCGCTTCCTGGATCATGCGATGCACCGCCACCACACAAGCCTCACCCACATCGGATGGGAACTGACCGTCGAGTTCGGTCGTGACGGTGAGACCGGCGTTGGCTGCACCGGCGAGGACGTCGGAAAGATCGTTCGGATCGCTCGGGGTCGGCCGCAGGGGTGCGTCGTCGGTGGACCGGAGGACACCGACCATGATGCGGAGTTCCTCCAACGCCTCCTTGCCGGTGGCGTTGATGATCTCCAACGCCTCTTTCGCCTGGTTGGGATCTCGGTCGAGTAGATGAGCCGCGACCCCGGATTGGACGGCGATCGTCGACAAGCCGTGAGCGACGACGTCATGAAGGTCGCGGGCGATGCGGATGCGTTCGGCCTGGACCCGGGCGGCGGCTTCGGTGTCGATGAGGTCCCGGATGCGATCGGCCCTGCTGCGGGCGGCGTCGCCGACCGCGATGGGCAGCAGCATGAGGGCGGCCTCGCTCGCCAGCTCGGGGAGGAACTCCTCGGTGTTGAAGCCGGCGACGGCGAACATCATCAGGACCGCGGCGCCGATTGCAGTGATCAGGCTGGAGCGACGGTCGCCGGTGCGGGCGACGGTGTAGAGCACGATCATGGCGGCCGGGATCATGGCGACGTCGTTGCCGGTGTCCCAGGTGATCATCAGTCGAACAGTGACTACCACGATGAGAACGGCCCTCGGACCCTTTCGTCGCACCACCAAACCGGCCCCGGCCACGGCGATGAGCGCAAACGCCATGGCATTGGGATCGGTGCTGACCTCGCCGAGGTCGAACGCGACCGCGGCCACGGCGAACGCCGTGGCCGCGAACGCCACAATGGCGTCCTGCAGCAATGGGCGCCCGGCGAGAAGACTCACGGTTGCGGCGGTACCGACAGGGTGGCCAACTCCTCGGCGACCTGCATCATCGACGACGCCAGGTTCGCGAAGTCGACGTCGGAGCGGGTCGTGGGGGCGGTTCGGGTCGTCGGGTTTCTCATAGAGGTGGATCTTGTCGTCCAGTGTGACCGATCGGTTGGTCGCTCACATCGACTCCCATGATGACGCAGCAGCCACCCTCGGCGCATCGGCCCCGGGAGGTCAACACCGCCCTCGACAACTACTCCCCCGGGTGTATGACGAACCTCCCCACGCCGGATTCGCAGTCCAGCCCGCTCGGCGACCCTGGAGCCATGACCGCTGTACTCGATCACACCATCCCTACCCAAACAACAGCCGCGCCGCGTCCCGAAACTCGATCAGTGCCGTGGCGGCGTCGCCCCCTGTGGAACCGGTTCACACCGCTGCAAATCCTGGTGATGACCCTCGCCACCATCGCCCCGCTCGTCATCGGCGGCGCCATCGGGGCCGCCCTGCTGGGCGTCGTCTCCACCGAGGCCATGATCCAGCTCGCCCTCGCCGCCGGTGAGAACCCGGGCATGATCACCTTCGGCGCCCTGTTCGTGGCTTCCCCGATCCAATGGCTCACCGGACGCTCCCAGGTTCGCGTTCGCAAATACCTCGGGATCATGTTCTTCCTCCTCGCGCTCAGCAACATCGCCATGTTCGCCATCGAAACGGGACTGGTCGCAGCACTGTCCGCACCCTTCCTCGTGGCGGGGACCACCGCCTTCGCTCTCGCCGTGCCCCTGTTCCTCACCAGCAGCCGCCGCTCGCAACGGGCCCTGGGCATGAAGCGGTGGCGACTCCTTCACAAACTCACCTACGGGGTGGCCGCTGCGCTGCTCATCCACGTCATCCTCATCGGCGACATCGGCCCCGGTGCGGTCCTCATCGCACTCGGGTTCATCGCACGAGTCCCCGCCGTTCGTAGGTGGCTCACAGCCCGCGCCGCTCGCCGCCGTGAGCTGCCCTTCATACCGGAGACCGAACTGTCACCGTGGTGACGACACCCTCGGGTCAGGTACCGCCTGCGCCCCCCGTCATGGGCGGTAGGGAGGGCGCTGCGTCCGGTCGGCTGACAGCTACTGCGCCCCGGTTTCCAAAGCACCGTCGACGATGCGTACGGTGCGGTCGCCGTAGTCGAGGACTCGATCGTCATGGGTGACGACGATGGCCGATACTCCGCGGCCCTTGATCTCCCGCCGGAGCAGGTCCATGACCTGTTGTCCCAGTGCTGAGTCGAGGGCTGAGGTCGGTTCATCGACCAGTACCAGCGAGGGGTCGTTCATCAACGCTCTACCGATGGCGACCCGCTGCTTCTCTCCGCCCGATAGTTGCGAAGGGAGACTGCTACCTCGTCCGCCGAGGCCGAGTTCGTCGAGCAGCTGGTCGGCCCGTTTCCTGGCCTGGGTATCTATTCGGGAGCCTCCGAACTGTCGGACGACGAGCAGATTCTCCTTGGCGGTCAAGAACGGGACCAGATTGACGGACTGAAAAACGAAACCCACCTCTTCTCGTCTGAACCCAGCCAGTCGTTTGTCATCGAGGTCGGTGATGTCCGCCCCGCCGACTCGCACACCACCCGATGTCGGTCGAAGCAGCGCCCCAGCGACGGTGAGCAGCGTGGTCTTTCCCGACCCCGACGGGCCGACCAGAATCATCATCTCGTCGTTCTGGACGGTCAGACTGACATCGTTCAGAGCGACAACCTGCTGGTCGCCGGTTCGGTAGACCTTGCGGACGTTGTCCAGTTGAAGTGCGGGCACGGTGTTATCCAATCGCTTCGGCAGGATCGACGTGGAGGACTCGGCGCAGTGTGAAGAGGCTTCCGAGCAGTGCGCTCATCACCACGCCGACCGCTGTCTGGAGCAGGCGGGCCGGCACCAACCGGACGGGAAGGTCAGCGGGCAGGAGGCCGACAAAGGCCAGGCTCAACCCCAGGCCGAGGATCAACGCCACCAGGCTCACGCCAACCGCCTGAGCCGAGATCCCAGCCATCAGGTTGCCCGTTCTCGCACCCAGCGCTTTGAGCACCGCATAGAGGTGGACCCGCTCGAGGGTGATCAGGGTGAAGAACAACGCCACCACCAAAAGGGTGACAACGAAGGTGACGCCGATGATGCCCTCGAAGGTCGATGACTGTTGTTGGACCACCGGGAGCGCCTTGATCGCCTCGTCGGGAGTGACCACGGCGATCCCGTCGAGGCCGCCGAGACTTGCCGCCAGGTCGCTGATTTCCGTGCCTGCGCTCGGCTCTACGACCAGCGCCTGGTCGGTGCCCTCCGGCGGCAGGGCGGCGGGGTTGCCCGATTGAACGATCTCCCGCCAACGTTGCGTCGAGAGCCACACCGTCGGCGACCCCTGACTGAGATCACCGACGATCCCCGCTACTGCGACCGGTTCCGATTCGGCGCCGATCAGGAGCGTGTCCCCGACGGCGACGTCGTTGCGATCGGCCAGGGCTTCATCGACGATGACACCGCCATCGACAGGAGGAGATGGGATCGCGTCGGTCGGTAGGTCATACCCGAACAGTACGATGTCGACGATCTCGCCCTGACCTGCGCCGGCCGTCGACTCGATCTGGTTGAGCGCTCCGACGGCGGCGACACCATCGGAGCTGGTCAGCTGCTCAGCCTGCCCTGCGTCCACCTTCGACCGCTGGATCAATAACTCACTCCCGTCGGAGAAGACGAGCAGTCTGCCCTCGTGGGCTCGGTATGGACCGGTGCTGTTGAGCTCCAGACCGTCGAGGAAGCCCCCCAGAACGACCAGAAGCACCACGAGCATGGTGAGCGCACCGCCGACCGAGACGAATCGACCAGGCCGTCGAATCAGCTCCTTCATGGCGATGCTCATCGGTCAGATGCCTCCGGTGGTCGTCGCCTCGACCGGGTCGATGGCCAGCACCCGGCGGACCGCGCCGACCGATGCCAGGAGGCCGAGGACCACGATCAAACCAACGGTGGTTGCCGTTGTGGTCAGGCTGAGGGCGGCGCCGAAGATGTCGCGTGTCAGGGCCAACAGGGCGGCGGTCACCCCCGATCCGACCAGCGCACCCAGGCCGACCACCACCAGGACCTGGATGAGAACCGGACCGATCACGTCGCGGCTGCCGGCACCAACCGCCCGGAGGAGCACGAGCGCGTCCTCCTTCTGCACGGTGAGGATGAGGAAGAACACGCCGGTGACGATGGCGACAACGATGTAGAGCAGCAGGTAGAGGATCGCAAACGATCTGGTGATCTGGCTCACCCCGGGTAGAGCGTCGACGGCCGCCGACCGGTCCAACGCCTCGATCCCGTCCATCGACTGGGTCAGTGATCGGGCCACGGCCACCGGATCGGCCCCGTCGGCCACTTCGACGCCAATCAGCGAGGGCGGCACGTCGATCGGCACCCCCGCTCTGGCCTGTGACGCCGCAGAATAATCCTCGAACGGGACATACAAAGTGGGGAGCACATTGAATGCCGCGTCATCGGCATTGCCCACCACCTCGAAGACCAGACCTTCTACGGCGACCCGCTGGCCGATCTCGATCGGATCATCGAAGGATGAGCCACTGAACAACGCTTCCCCTCGAGCAGTCGGAAGTCGACCGTCCGCCACCTCGGCCGGTGCCGATGGCCCGGACGGGTCGCCACCCACCAGTTGGACGTCGATCTCCACACCTTCGGTCATTCCGGTGAACACGCTCAGGCCGATCGGCGATGTTGCGATGACATCGGGTGCCGCTGCGACCTCCGCCTCCAGCGACGGTGCCAAGATGCTCGTCGCCGGATTGCGGCGGGCCTGTTCGTCGTAGACCAGGACATCGGCCGAGGTGGACTCCAGCCCACCGGTGAGTCCCCTGGTCAGGGTCCCGGCCACGGCCTGGAAGAACAGGAGCAGGATAACGAGCAACGCAACCGCCATGGTCAGGAGTGAGAATCGACCGAACGCACGGCGGATCTCCTTGAACGCTACGAACACCTATCCTCCATCTCTCGCAGGCGCTGTTGAGGCGCCGACGATAGCTGCGATGCGAGAGTTGTCTGCGCTGGCGCTGACCGACAGCGTCGTTGCGTCACATCGGGTGTCGCTCCCGACCAGGTCATTCGTGTCGATCAGCGATTCGACGACCGAGGCCCATGCGAGTCCTACCTCGCAGCAGCAGCGATCCGCCGGCGGGACAGCTCGCAAACAAACAACCCGAGGGTCCGCGCCTCGTTGCCGACACTCTATCTCTGGCTGACCGAACGATCGCCTTCTCCGTGGCGGCACGCAAATCCTATGAAGAGTTCGGCCAGTACGACCCATGACGGCAGCTCGAGAAACCGCTGCGTAGCCAGTCTTCGGATCGGGGCTGCCGTGTTCTCCGTGGTCTGCGACCTCACGGTTGGGCTGTTCGTCGAAACGGGCATGCGGCAACCGTCGGTCGCGGCTGCAAGATCGGTGCAAACGAACC